>NZ_CAJYIU010000160.1 GCF_913775355.1 uncultured Aureimonas sp. | reverse complement strand
AGTGGAAGTTCTGCGCCTTGAGCGTCTCGATCGCGGTCTCGGCCAGCGCCTGCGTCAGGCCGTTGACGATCTCTTCCTTGGCGCTCGGCTCGATCTTGGCGGCAACCAGACCCATGATGCTTCTCCTGAGGTTTGCGGTTTCAACGCGTGGGCTTGCCCGCGGGTTGCGAGGGCGAATTGGAATGATTCCAAACTAGACGCGATGGCGACCCGTTTCAAGCCTTCTTTGAATCATTCTAAACTAGCGGGTGGACGAGGCGGGTGCGCCGTTCCGCGTGGGACACGTCGGAGCGGATGCGCGATCGGTCGCTGCCGCAGGAGGGAACAGGAAAGGGCGGGATGAAGCGCATCCCGAAGAGGCCGACCGTACTCGCGGGGCCGGCCGGGGCGCACCGGTCAGGCGGCGTCCAGCGCGCGGACCATGGCCGCCGAGAGGAAGCGCATCCAGCGTCGGGCCGATGGGGCGACGCGCCAGGCGACGAGGGCGCCCGCCGCCGCGTCCTGCCCGTCGCGGCAGGCGGCGACGAGGCGCAGGAGCCAGGATTCGTCGTCGCTCACCGACACGGCGCCCGGGCGATAGATCACCATCTCCGACGATGCCCGTTCGGACAGGCCGCGGAAGAACACGGTGGCGAGGCGGTCGAGCGAGGCCGTAGGCTGGCCGGCGAGGATGTAGCAGGCGCGTTCCAGATCGGCGCGCGGGGCGAGCTGCGAGCGCAGCGCGAGCCAGCGCAGGCGCTCCAGATCGAGCCGCTGATCGTCCGTCAGGGTGCGGGCGACATGGATGCGCTCGGCGGTCGGGCAGCGCGGAAAGGCGACGACCCGGCGGTCCTCGTCGGAGGGAAAGGCAAGCCGCGCGAGGGATGCTGACATCGAGAATTCCCGGCCTTCGCCGCGCCCGAAGGCCCGGCGACATCAAACCTGACTTTCAACGGAAGCATTCCCTATCAGATCGCCTTCGCCGCCGGAAGAGGGGCGGAGCCCGGCTCAGGGACGGCGGTAGAGGACCATGTAGTTGACGTCCATGTCGCGCGACCGGCGCCAGGCGTCGGCCAGCGGATGGTAGACGACGCCGGTCTGGTCGATCCGCGTGAAGCCTTCCGCGCCGAGCGGCGCGTCGATCTCGCCGGGGCGCACCAGCTTGGCGTATTCGTGCGTGCCCTTCGGCAGCCAGCCGAGAACGTATTCCGCGCCGACGATGGCGAAGGTCAGCGCCTTCATCGTGCGGTTGATCGTGGCTACGAAGATCAGCCCGCCGGGCTTCACCATGCGCGCGGCCGAGGTCAGGAAGTAGTTCACGTCCGAGACGTGCTCGACGACCTCGAGCGCGAGCACCACGTCGAAGCGCTCGCCGGCCTCCTGCAGCGCCTCCGCGGTCTCGGCGCGGTAGTCCACCGCAACGCCGCTTTCCGCCGCGTGGAGGCGCGCCACCTCGATGTTGGTGGCCGATGCGTCGGCGCCCACGACCTCGGCGCCGAGGCGCGCGAGCGGCTCGGAGATCAGGCCGCCGCCGCAGCCGATGTCGAGCATGCGCAGGCCCTCGAAGGGCTTCAGCGACTGGAGGTCGCGACCGAAGTTGAGGCCGACCTGCTCGCGGATGTAGGCGAGGCGCACCGGGTTGAACTTGTGCAGCGGCTTGAACTTGCCGCGCGGGTTCCACCATTCGGCGGCGAGCTTCGAGAAGCGCTCGACCTCGCCGGCGTCGATCGTGGTCTGCCGTGCCTCGCTCATGGTGCTCATCCGTTGCCCGAAAAAACGTGTTGGCCGGGCATGTTCCGCCCGGCCGCGGGAAGTCAAGCGCGACAGGGTGGCCCGCCTCGCCTTGCGCTCCACCACCGGTTCGGCTAACCGAGGCCGCTCGCCGTGCCGATCGGGGACCGGCATCGAAGCGGGCGCTCGTGTTCCCTCCTGAATGGACGGGCACGCCCGCAGAGCGAACGGCGGGCGGCCCGCTCGACATCGGTCTGAAGTCATGGCGCGTCTCGTTCTCAAATTCGGCGGCACCTCCGTCGCCGACATCGACCGGATCCGGAACGTCGCGCGCCACGTCAAACGCGAGGTGGACGCGGGCCACCAGGTGGCCGTGGTCGTCTCGGCCATGTCGGGCAAGACCAACGAGCTCGTCGGCTGGTGCACGCAGGCCTCCGCCATGCACGACGCGCGCGAGTACGACGCGGTGGTCGCCTCCGGAGAGCAGGTGACGGCGGGTCTCCTCGCGATCACGCTGCAGCAGATGGGCATCAACGCGCGCTCCTGGCAGGGCTGGCAGATCCCGATCCGCACCGACGGCGCCCACGCCTCGGCGCGCATCCAGGAGATCGACGGCTCCGAGATCGTGCGCCGCTTCGGCGAGGGGCAGGTCGCCGTGATCGCCGGCTTCCAGGGGCTGGCGCCCGACAACCGCATCGCGACCCTCGGGCGCGGCGGCTCGGACACGTCGGCCGTCGCGGTGGCCGCGGCGCTGAAGGCCGACCGCTGCGACATCTACACCGACGTCGACGGCGTCTACACCACCGACCCGCGCATCGAGCCCAAAGCCCGGCGCATGGCCCGCGTCTCCTTCGAGGAGATGCTCGAGATGGCCTCGCTCGGCGCCAAGGTGCTGCAGGTGCGCTCGGTCGAGCTTGCCATGGTCCACAAGGTGCGCACCTTCGTGCGGTCCTCCTTCGAGGACCCCGACGCGCCGGGCATGGGCGACTTCCTGAACCCTCCGGGGACCCTTATTTGCGACGAGGATGAAATCGTGGAACAGCAGGTCGTCACCGGCATCGCCTACGCCAAGGACGAGGCGCAGATCTCGCTGCGCCGCGTCGAGGACCAGCCGGGCGTGGCCGCCGCCATCTTCGGGCCGCTGGCGGATGCCGGCGTCAACGTCGACATGATCGTGCAGAACGTCTCGGAGGACGGCACGCGCACCGACATGACCTTCACCGTGCCGGCCGGCGACCTCGCCAAGGCGACGCAGGTGATCGAGGGCGCGAAGGCCGAGATGCGCTTCGACGTCGTCCAGTCCGAGCGCGGACTCACCAAGGTCTCGGTGATCGGCATCGGCATGCGCTCGCACACCGGCGTCGCCGCCACGGCCTTCAAGGCGCTGGCGGGACGGGGCATCAACATCCGCGCGATCACGACCTCGGAGATCAAGATCTCGATCCTGATCGACGGCGAGTATACCGAACTGGCGGTGCGCACCTTGCATTCCGTCTACGGTCTCGACAAAGCTTGAGCACACGGCGCCGCCAGGGCGCCCGAATCTCCTCCGGCCCGATCGAACCGTCGGGCCGGGACCGACCGCAGACCGACGGAAGACGTGCCTGATGCGAAGCGACTCCTCGGGACCGCGCATCCTTCTGCGCCGGATCAGGGAACTCATGGCCGAACCGCTCGAGGCGCAGGCGCGCCTCGACGAGATCGTGCGCCAGATCGCCGCCAACATGGTGGCCGAGGTCTGCTCCCTCTACGTTCTGCGCGCCGACGGCATCCTCGAGCTCTATGCGACGCAAGGCCTGAATCCCGGCTCGGTGCACCTTGCCCAGCTGAGGCTCGGCGAGGGGCTGGTCGGCACGATCGCCGCCACCGCCCGCGCGCTCAATCTCCAGGACGCGCAGAAGCACCCCGCCTTCACCTACCTGCCGGAGACCGGCGAAGAGATCTTCTACTCGTTCATGGGCGTGCCGATCCTGCGCGCGGGCCGCACGCTCGGCGTCCTCGTCGTCCAGAACAAGGAAAAGCGCATCTATCGCGACGAGGAGACCGAGGCGCTCGAGACGGTCGCCATGGTGGTCGCCGAGATGATCGCTGCCGGCAGCCTCGAGGGCCTGTCGCGCCCCGGCGTCGTCCTCGACCTGTCGCGTCCCGTCCACTTCGAGGGGCTGGCGCTCGCCGACGGGATCGGGCTCGGCCACGTGATCCTCCACGAGCCGCGCGTCGTCGTCACCAACCTCTTCAACGAGGATGCCGAGGCCGAGGTCGCGCGCCTCGAGAAGGCCGTGTCCTCGCTGCGCATCTCGATCGAGGACATGCTCCAGCGCCGCGACATGGCGGTGGAGGGCGAGCACCGCGCCGTGCTCGAAGCCTACCGCATGTTCGCGCACGACCGCGGCTGGGTGCGCCGGCTGGAGGAGGCCGTGCGCAACGGCCTGACCGCCGAAGCCTCGGTCGAGAAGGTGCAGAACGACATGCGCGCGCGCATGATGCACGCCTCCGACCCGTTCCTGCGCGAGCGGCTGCACGACTTCGACGATCTCGCCAACCGCCTCCTGCGCCAGCTGATGGGGCGCGCCGGCGACATGTTCGGCGACGGCGTCGCGGGCGACGTCGTGATCGTCGCGCGCTCCATGGGCGCGGCCGAGCTTCTGGACTACCGGCGCGAGCAGATCCGCGGCCTCGTGCTCGAAGAGGGTGGGGCGACCAGCCACGTCGTGATCGTGGCGCGCGCGCTTGGCATCCCGGTCGTCGGGCAGGCCAAGGGCGCCGTCTCGATGGCCGAGAAGGGCGATGCGATCATCGTCGACGGCGAGGAGGGGGCGGTGCACCTGCGCCCGCCCGCCGACGTCGAGAAGGTCTTCGTCGAGCGCGTCCAGTTCCGCGCCAAGCGCCAGCAGCGCTATCAGGCGCTGCGCGACGTGCCGGCCCGCACGCGCGACGGACAGGACGTGGCCCTCCTCATGAACGCCGGCCTCCTCGTCGACCTGCCGCAGGTCGAGGCGGCGGGCGCGGCGGGCATCGGCCTGTTCCGCACCGAGCTGCAGTTCATGATCGCCTCGACCATGCCCAAGACCAGCGACCAGGAGCGCCTCTATTCGGCGGTGCTGGATGCGGCCGACGGCAAGCCGGTCACCTTCCGCACGCTCGATGTCGGCGGCGACAAGGTGCTGCCCTACCTCCACCAGTCGCCGGAGGAGAACCCGGCGCTTGGATACCGTGCGCTGCGTCTCGCGCTCGACCGGCCCGGCCTGATGCGCACCCAGCTGCGCGCGCTCCTCAAGGCGTCGGCGGGGCGCGAGCTGCGCGTCATGTTCCCGATGGTCACCGACCTCGAGGAACTGCGCCAGGCGCGCGATCTCATCAGCCGCGAGTTCAAGCACCTTACGCGTTTCGCCCATGCGATGCCGCGGCGGCTGAAGCTCGGAGCGATGATCGAGGTGCCCTCGCTCCTCTTCCAGCTCGACGAGCTGATGCAGCTCGTCGACTTCGTCTCGATCGGCTCCAACGACCTGTTCCAGTTCTTCTGCGCGGTCGATCGCGGCAACGCGCAGATCTCGGGACGCTTCGACGATCTCTCCTCGCCCTTCATGCGGGCGCTGCGCGAGATCCTCGACGCCGGGCAGCGCCACTCCGTATCCGTCACGCTCTGCGGCGAGATGGCGGGACGCCCGCTCTCGGCGATGGCGTTGATCGGACTGGGCTTCCGGTCCATATCCATGACCTCGTCGGCGATCGGGCCGGTGAAGGCGATGCTGCTCGAGCTCGACGCCGAGGACCTGCACCGCACGATCACCGCCCATCTCGCCGAACGTCACCCGCGCCAGACCTTCCGGCAGATGCTGGAAGCCTACGCGCAGGCGCACGCCATTCCCCATTGAGAGGGTCGCTGCCGGGCCGCACGGTCCGGCGCGCCCGGACCGGACGACACGCATGGCCATTCTTCCCGCCGACACGATGACCGAGATCCTCCGGCGCTCGGATCAGCTGTCCTCGGAGATGGCGTCCGGACCCGACCACGAGACCTATGCCAGGCTCGCCGCCGAATATGCGGGGCTGGAGGACGTCGTCGCCGGCATCCGCGCCTATCGCGCGGCCGAAGCCGAGCTCGCGGGCCTTCGCGAGATGCTGGCGGACCCGTCGTCCGACCGCGAGATGCGCGATCTCGCCAGCGCCGAGATCGGCGACGTCGAGAAGCGGCTCGAAGCCCTGTCGAAGGAGCTTCTCGTCCTCCTCCTGCCGAAGGACGCGGCCGACGCCAAGGGCGCGATCCTGGAGATTCGCGCCGGCACCGGCGGCTCGGAGGCCGGCCTCTTCGCGGGCGATCTCTTCCGCATGTACCAGCGCTACGCCGAAGGGCGCGGCTGGCGCGTCGAGATCATGGAGGCGTCGGAGGGCGAGGCCGGCGGCTACCGCGAGGTGATCGCCTCGGTGACCGGGCAGGGCGTCTTCTCGCGCCTGAAGTTCGAATCCGGCGTCCACCGCGTGCAGCGCGTGCCCGCCACCGAGTCGGCCGGGCGCATCCACACCTCGGCCGCCACCGTCGCGGTGCTGCCGGAGGCCGAGGAGGTCGACATCGCGATCCGCAACGAGGACATCCGCATCGACACGATGCGCTCGTCGGGAGCCGGCGGCCAGCACGTCAACACGACCGATTCCGCCGTGCGCATCACCCACCTGCCGACCAGCATCGTCGTCACCTCGTCGGAGAAATCGCAGCACCAGAACCGCGCCCGCGCCATGCAGGTGCTGCGCGCCCGCCTCTTCGACATGGAGCGCTCGCGCATCGACGCCGAGCGCTCGGCCGACCGCCGCGCGCAGGTCGGCTCAGGCGACCGGTCCGAGCGCATCCGCACCTACAACTTCCCGCAGGGGCGCGTCACCGACCACCGCATCAACCTGACGCTCTACAAGCTCGACCGCGTGATCGAAGGCGACATGGACGAACTGGTCGAGGCGCTGGTCGCCGACGACCAGGCCGCGCGCCTCGCCGCCATGGGCGACTGAGCCGCCGGTGACCGTGCCGCCGACCGTCAGCAGCCTCCTCGGCGACCTGCGCGCGCGGCTGCGTGCCGCGAACATCGCAAGTGCGGACCTCGACGCCCGCCTGCTCGTCGCCGCCGCGCTCGAGCTCGATGCGGCCGGCCTGATCCTGCGCGCCGGCGATCCGGTCGACACCGAGGCTGCGGCGCGGATCGAGGCGATGGCCGAGCGTCGCCTCGCCTTCGAGCCGGTGCATCGCATCCTCGGGCATCGGGCCTTCGGCGAGCACGAGTTCGCCCTGTCGCCCGACACGCTGGAGCCCCGGCCCGATACCGAAGCGCTGGTGGATCTCGCCTGCGAGGTGCTGGCGCGCCGGGGCGGCGGGCCGCTTCTCTTTGCCGATGTCGGCACCGGCACCGGGGCGATCGCCGTGTGCCTCCTGTCGCGCCTTCCGCAGGCGCGCGGCATCGCGATCGACCTGTCGGAAGGGGCGCTGGCGACGGCCGTTCGCAATGCCGGGGCCGCAGGCGTCGCCGACCGCTTCTGGCCGCTGCGGGCGGACTATCTTTCGGCGCTCCGGCCGCCGCTCGATGCGGTGGTGTCCAACCCGCCCTATATCCCGACCGCCGATCTCGACGGCCTCGACCCCGGCGTCCGGCGATTCGACCCGGCGCTTGCGCTCGACGGCGGCGCCGACGGTCTCGACGCCTATCGCCGGATCGTCGAGGAGGCCGCGCGTCTGCTGCCGGCCGGCGGCGAACTGCTGCTCGAAATCGGCCGGGGACAGGAACACGACGTGGCGCGGCTGGCCGAGGCGGCCGGGTTCCATGCGATGGAATGGCGAAGCGATCTCCCCGGCATCGTGCGCGCCCTGTGGTTCCGGCGCGACAGCGATGGGGAAAACGAGGCGCGGATCGCATGATTTGCAAGGTCTTCGGCCCTTTGCCCCTTGTGAGCGGAGGGGCGAGCCACTAGTGTTTCGAAGCAAAGGCGGATGACGCGAGGGGTTTGTCCCCCGACCTCGGCTTCGGAACGCGCTCCAGGCAGGACGCTCGAACGCCGCCGCCCCGTTCGGCAAGACGGCCAGGGATGGCGCCGCACCGGACAGAAAGCTTCCATGAAGGGCATTGCCAGCCGGATCCTCGGAGCCGGGCGGCCGGGTGCCAGACAGTTCCCCCGCGAGGCGATGCGAAGCTCGCTCGCGACGCAAAGGAAGACCCGGCCCGGGACGCCGGACGATCCAGAAAACAGGATGAGCATGAGGCCAGGACAGCAGCAGCAGAACAAGCAGCGCATGCGCGGACGCGGGCAGCGCAAGGGCCCCAATCCGCTGTCGCGGAGCTTCGAGTCCAACGGTCCCGACGTCAAGATCCGCGGTACGGCCCAGCACATCGCCGACAAGTACACGACGCTGGCGCGCGACGCGGCCGCGGCCGGCGACCGGGTCATGGCTGAGAACTACCTCCAGCACGCCGAGCACTACGGCCGCATCGTGGCCGCCGCGCAGGGGCAGTTCCAGCCGAGCCAGCCCGAGCGCGACTATGCCGACTTCGACGAGGAGGACGGCGACGAGGCGCAGGGCGCCGACATGGGTCTCGGCCAGCCCTACGCCGGCGGCCAGGACCGCCAGCCGATCGCTTACCAGGGCGACCGCCAGCCGGGCCAGGGCGATCGCCAGCACGGCGGCGAGCGCCAGGGCGGAGACCGCCCGCAGGGCGAGCGCCAGAACTTCCGCGACAACCAGAACGGCCGCGGCGACCGCCGCGACAACCGCGACAATCGCGGGGACCGGCCGTTCCAGAACCGCGAAGGCCAGAACCGCGACCATCAGAACCGGGACGGCCAGAATCGCGACGGCTTCGCCCGCGAGGGCAACTATCGCGATGGGCAAAACCGGGACGGCCAGAACCGGGATGGCCAGAACCGCGAGGATCGTCGCGACCGCGACCAGCGTCACCCCGGAACGGGCCCGCAGCCCTTCCCGCAGGCGTTCGAGTCCGAGAGCGAGGGCGCGGCGCCCCGCCAGGACGGCCAGCGCTTCGAGGGCAGCCGGCGCGAGAGCCGCCGCGAGCGCGCCCGCATGAACGACCGCAGCGGCGAGCGCCGCTTCGAGGAGCGTTTCGGCCGCCAGCGTCATGGCGACGACGAGCCGCGCACCGAAGTGCCGGCTGCCGAGAACCCTGCCGAGACGGCTGCGCCGATGCCGGTTCCCCCGGCGGCCCCCGCTCCCCAGCCCGTCACCGCGGCCGAGCCTGTTGCGCCGCAGGCGCCGGTGGCAGCACCCGAGACCGCATCGATCGACGGAGCGGCCGGCGAGGCGCGCGGTCGCGGCCGCCGCCGCCGCGAGGCTCCGACCGACGAGGCACCGGCGGCCGCGTCCGAGCCGGTCGCCGCGCCCGCGGCTCCGGCACCGGCCGAGGAGGCCGCGCCGGCCCGTCGCCGCGCGGCACGGCCCGCCGCCGCCGTCGAGGCGACACCGACCGGCGAGGACGAGGCGGCGCCGAAGCGCCGTGTCACCAAGCCCCGCCGCAAGAAGGACGAGGGCGAAGGCGGCGACGAGCGCTCGCCGGCTCTGGTCGGTTCCGACAACTAGCGCGCGGCGCGCTCGCCGATCATCCAACAAGAAGGGCCCGGCACGCCTGTGCCGGGCCCTTTGTCGTTCCGGCGGCGCAAACCCTTGGGTGACCCGTCGCGGACATGGGAGTCGGCCGCGGTCAACAAAGGTTGCCGATTTGCATCGCTGCCGCCTGGCTGGACCTCCCGTAGCGGAAGGCTCTCGGAAACGGTTGCAATCAGGCTGTCATGCAACCTATTGTTGCTTTCGAGGCGAAGCGCGAGTTGTGGGCGATGATCTCGGGACGGCAGGGAGAGAGAATGAACTGGCAGGGCGAACATCCCTCGGGCTGCGCGTCGTCGACAGGGTTTGGAGGGGCGACCATGACGATCGGTTACAAGCTGGGGTCGAACGGGTCCGACACCGTTTCCGGCGACGAGGCGGGCGGCTTCGATCGAGCCGGCGAGGCGCAGTCGTCGCGGCAGGTCGACGAGCGGACTGCCGTCTACCTCCTGTCCCTCGCCCGCGAACTTCTCCGCCGCGACCACAGCGCGATCGCCGGCATGATCGATTATGCGATCGCCGAAATCGAAGGCGGGCCCGAGCAGTAGGGACGCCACGCCCGTGCCATCCGGGGTGCGCAAGGGATGGGATCAGAACGCCGGCCTATGCGCCGGCGTCGTTCGTTCCGTGGAACCGACGCCTCTCCGAGATATCTTCGAGGTGCGAAGGAGGCAGGCTTGTGTCAGCGACCTTTTTACCGACCGCTCTGGACGGGCGAGATCAGGATTCCTTGGCCCTCGCATTACCCAACTCCTGAAGGACAGCAGGTCGACGGCTTCGTCGCCACGGTTCTGACTGACGTCCGCCCCTGCCGAACTGGCGGCGGGGAAACGACGTGCGCGGCTGCAGGCTGCGTCGACCGGCGATCGCGGGCGTTCCCGATCTCGGTCCGGCTAGAACCTCAGGGCCCGGCCGGAACGCGCACGGGATCGGCTCGGCGGGTCCGTCTCGCCGTTCCCTTCACTGACGGTCCCGCCGGCGAAGGCCGGGGTTTGCACCTTCTGAAATGACCGAGCTTCCCCGTCGATCCTCACGGAACTTTCCGGATGCACTCCGGGAAGAGACGTCCGGGATGATGGCGCCCTTGAGGGTGAGGCTTCATCGCACTGACACCGGCCGCGCGCGCCTGAGCCCCTTGGCAGGGGGCACCAGCGCCGACTTCTGACGTCCCACCCGACGCAAGGGGTTGGCTTCGTCGTTGAACGCCATCAACCCGTCGATGTCGCGCGAACAGATTCGTTCCGGACCTAGAACCCAGGCTGGATGACGGACCTCGATCGACGGCCGTTCGCACCTCTCGATGCACACTTCAGGAGGCATTGACCGTCTGGGCGATATCCGCTTGAGGCACGCTTCCGCTTCCGCTTCCGCTTCCGCTTCCGCTTCCGCGCCCGCAGCCGGCCGGGCGGATCATTATCGAGGTCAGTCGGCCTGACAGCAGCGCATGGTCTGAATTTTCGCCGCACTCATGGCCCGTGCCGGCATCAAGAGCGATCGTCTCGCCTGTCGCCTTCTCACCCGCGTCAACGCCGGAGTTCGGCCGTCGGGACGCATCGGTGAGTTCGTCGTTCGGCGCTGTCGGACACGAGCACGTTGGCGAGAGCGCTTTCCAACCGGATTGGCTGGTCGGCACGGAGGTGATGCCGCCTCGTTGCAAGGCGCGGGAAGGAAGCGATGCAGTAGCATTGTGACCGACTTGCAATGCGGCAAGGAGCGGATGCACCCCGGCGCATAGCCGGCGTCCGGAGGATGATGACGAGCGGTCGATCCGCTCGGACCGCGCGCACGTCAGCGGGGCGAAGGGGCCCGGAGAAAACGCGCGATCCAAACGAGTGCGCCCGCTCCCTTTGGGCGGGAGCGGGCGCGCAGGGCGACCAGACTTGGAGGTATCGTGGGGATCCTAGGAGGGCACCCTGTCGGGATCGGCAGGCCGCACGGGGCGGCCTGCCGTGGAGCGTGGCGTCAGACGATGTCCGAGGCCGCGAGGTTGGTCACGCCGGCCAGCTGCACCACCAGATCGGCGGTGCCGTTCTGGTCGCTGTCGACGAAGAGCCAGCCGTCGGCGCCAACCGTCTGGAAGCTGTAGAGCGACGGACCCGAGGCGTTCGCGAAGGCCGCGTTGGCGTTCACGAGGGCGGCGTCGTAGGTCGAGGCCGTTCCGGTCGCGAACGTCGTGGCGGAGCCCGCCGCGAGGCCGAAGTCGAGGATGTCGTCACCGACGGCGAAGCCCTCGATGCGATCCGCCGAGCCGAACGCCGTGC
>NZ_CAJYIU010000159.1 GCF_913775355.1 uncultured Aureimonas sp. | reverse complement strand
CGCAGGCCGGGGCTGGCGGCGAAGAACTGCCGGTCGCTGCCGACCAGCGTGACCAGCGCGACCGGCACGTCGAGCATTACGCGCACGTGCTCGGCGATCAGGCGGAACTGCGTCTCGCCCGCCCGCTCCAGAAGGCCGCTGCGCAACAGCGCCCGCGAGCGCGTGTCGTCCCGCCCCGCGAGCAGGCTCGCATCGGGCTTCAGGTCGGATCGGGTTTCGTTCATCGGCCGGTTCTGAAATTCCAAGGCTGGGCATCTAGTCGGTCCGGCCGAGACGAACAGGGGCAACCGGCGCGCCTGTGCCACTTGCGGTTGCCGCGTGGCATCCCGGCGACAGACGGGTTCCCTGTCATTTCTCCTTGATCGCCTCCATCGCGACGTTGGTGGACGTGCTCGCGACGTAGGGCAGGTTCGAGATCACCTCGCCGAGCACCTGCCGATAGCGCCGGATGTCGCGCGTGCGCACCTTCAGGAGATAGTCGAAGCGCCCGGCGATCAGGTGGCACTCCTCCACCTCGCGAATCTTCTTAACCGCCGCGTTGAAGGCACTCAGCGCATCCTCGCCGGTCGAGGAGAGCTTCACCTCGGTGAAGGCGACATGGTCGAGACCGATGCGAGCCGGGTTGATCACCGCCTTGAACCCGTCGATGAAGCCGCCCTCCACCAGCCGGCGGAAGCGGATCTGGCAGGGCGTCTTCGACAGGCCGACGCGGCTTGCCAGTTCTGTGACGGAGATGCGGCCGTTTTCCGCGAGAATGTCGAGCATTCGCCGGTCGAAGGCGTCCAGATCGCCCAACTGAGGCTCGTCCATGGTTCGTTCGTCCTGAAAACGGCGCCAAGATCGGTCCATACGGACCAAACCGCGCCCAACACAAGTCGGATCGCTGGCAAGGACCGGCGTATGATCGGCGTGTCCCATCCGCCGCGCCCGGAGTTCTTCGATGTCCGAGACCCTCGACCGTCCCGCCACCTCCGGCTCCGACACGCCGTTCGCGCGTTTCGCACCTCCGGTCTCGGCGCCGACGCCGCTGCGCGCGGCGATCACCGCCGCCTACCGGCGCCCGGAAACCGAATGCCTGCCGCCGCTGGTCGAGGCGGCGCGCCTGCCGGCCGAGCTTCGCGAGCCGGTCGCACGCACCGCGCGCGGCCTGATCGAGGCGCTGCGCGCCAAGCATAAGGGCACCGGCGTCGAGGGGCTGGTGCGCGAATACTCGCTGTCGAGCCAGGAGGGCGTCGCCCTCATGTGCCTCGCCGAGGCGCTCCTGCGCATTCCCGATACCGCGACGCGCGACGCCCTCATCCGCGACAAGATCGCGGACGGGGACTGGAAGTCGCATGTCGGCTCGGGCCGCTCGCTCTTCGTCAACGCCGCGACCTGGGGGCTCGTCGTCACCGGCAAGCTGACGACGACGGTCAGCGACCGCACGCTGTCGGCCGCGCTGACGCGCCTCATCGCGCGGGCCGGCGAGCCGGTGATCCGGCGTGGCGTCGACATGGCGATGCGCATGATGGGCGAGCAGTTCGTCACCGGCGAGACGATCGAGGAGGCGCTGAAGCGCTCGAAGCCCCTGGAGGCGCGGGGCTTCCGCTATTCCTACGACATGCTCGGCGAGGCCGCGACGACGGCCGCCGACGCCCAGCGCTACTATCGCGACTACGAGAACGCGATCCACGCGATCGGCAAGGCGTCGGCCGGGCGCGGCGTCGTCGAGGGGCCGGGCATCTCGATCAAATTGTCGGCGCTGCACCCGCGCTATTCGCGCGCGCAGGCGAGCCGCGTCATGGCCGAGCTTCTGCCGCGCGTGAAGGCGCTGGCCTTGATCGCCCGGCGCTACGACATCGGCCTCAACATCGACGCCGAGGAGGCCGACCGGCTGGAAATCTCGCTCGACCTTCTGGAGGCGTTGGCGCTCGACCCCGCGCTCAAGGACTGGAACGGCCTCGGCTTCGTCGTCCAGGCCTACGGCAAGCGCTGCCCGTTCGTGATCGACTGGACCATCGACCTCGCACGCCGCGCCGAGCGGCGGATCATGGTGCGCCTCGTCAAGGGCGCCTACTGGGACGCCGAGATCAAGCGCGCGCAGGTCGACGGGCTGAAGGGCTTCCCGGTCTACACCCGCAAGGTCCACACCGACGTCGCCTATGTCGCCTGCGCGCGAAAGCTCCTGGAGGCGCGCGACGTCGTGTTCCCGCAGTTCGCCACCCACAACGCGCAGACGCTGGCCGCGATCTACCACCTTGCCGGACGGGACGCCGCGCCGAACGCCTACGAGTTCCAGTGCCTCCACGGCATGGGCGAGCCGCTTTACGACGAGGTCGTCGGCCAGGGGAAGCTCGGCCGCCCCGCGCGCATCTACGCGCCAGTCGGCACGCACGAGACGCTGCTCGCCTACCTCGTGCGGCGGCTTCTCGAGAACGGCGCCAACTCCTCCTTCGTCAACCGCATCTCCGACCCCAAGGTCTCGGTGGACGCGCTGATCGCCGATCCGACCGAACTCGTCGCGGCCGAGGCGACGGTCGGCGCCCCGCACGAGGCGATCGCCGCCCCGGCCGATCTCTTCGCGCCCGAGCGCATCAACTCGCGCGGCCTCGACCTGTCCGACGAGACCGTGCTGGCCCGGCTGTCGGCGGACCTCGCCGCTTCGGTGGCCGAGCCGGTGGCGGCGCGTCCGCTTCTCGCGGGCGGCGCTGACGATGCGGGCGGCGCGCCGCGCACGGTGCGCAATCCGGCCGACCACCGCGATGCGGTCGGGACGGTTCGGGACCTCGCGCCCGGCAATGTGGCGGCGGTGCTGACGGCGGCCGCAGGCGTCGCGGACTGGGGCAGCTTGCCGACGGCTTTGCGCGCGGCATGCCTCGAGCGCGCCGCCGACCTGATGGAGGAGCGCATCGGCCCGCTGATGGGCACGATCATGCGCGAGGCCGGCAAGACGGCCGCGAACGCCGTCGGCGAGGTGCGCGAGGCCGTCGACTTCCTGCGCTACTACGCGGCCGAGGCGCGCTCGGGGCTCGGGTCCTCGCACCCGCCGCTCGGACCGGTCGTGTGCATCAGCCCCTGGAACTTCCCGCTCGCGATCTTCACGGGCCAAGTCGCCGCCGCGCTCGTCTCGGGCAACCCGGTGGTCGCCAAGCCCGCCGAGGAAACGCCGCTGATCGCTTATAAAGCGGTCCGCATCCTCCACGAGGCGGGCGTGCCACGGGAAGCGCTGCAGTTCGTGCCGGGCGACGGCCGCGTCGGCGCGGCGCTGGTGGCGGCGCCCGAGACGGCCGGCGTCATGTTCACCGGCTCGACCGAGGTCGCCCGCCTGATCGGCGCCGAACTCGCGACGCGGGTCTCGGCCGCGGCTAAGCCGATCCCGCTCATCGCGGAGACCGGCGGCCAGAACGCGATGATCGTCGACTCTTCGGCGCTCGCCGAGCAGGTCGTCGCCGACGTGATCGCCTCGGCCTACGATTCAGCCGGCCAGCGCTGCTCGGCGCTGCGCGTCCTCTGCCTGCAGGAGGACATTGCCGACCGCACGCTCGCCATGCTGAAGGGCGCGATGAACGAGCTCGCCCTCGGCCGCACCGATCGCCTCGCCGTCGACGTCGGCCCGGTGATCAGCGAGGAGGCGCGCGCCGGTATCGAGGCCCATGTCGAGCGCATGCGCGGTCTCGGCCTCACGGTCGAACGCCTCCCGCTGCCGGCCGAGGCCGCCCGCGGCACCTTCGTCGCCCCGACGCTGATCGAGATCCGCGAACTCTCGCAGCTTCAGCGCGAGGTGTTCGGGCCCGTGCTGCACGTCCTTCGCTACCGCCGTGACGATCTCGACGCGCTGGTCGATGCGATCAACGCCACCGGCTACGGCCTGACCTTCGGTCTCCACACCCGTCTCGACGAGACGGTGGCGCATGTGACGGCCCGCGTGAAGGCCGGCAACCTCTACGTCAACCGCAACGTCATCGGCGCGGTTGTCGGCGTCCAGCCGTTCGGCGGACGGGGCCTCTCGGGCACCGGCCCGAAGGCGGGCGGGCCGCTCTATCTCGGCCGTCTCGTCGCCCGTGCGCCGGTGCCGATGCGCGAGGGCATGCCGCACACCGACGAGGCGCTGATCGACTTCGCGCGCTGGCTCGAGGAGCGTGGCCATGCCGCCGACGGCGCGGCCGCGCGCGACATGGCAGAGCGGTCCGGCATCGGGCTGGTGCGCGAACTGGCCGGGCCGGTCGGCGAGACCAACCTCTACGGCCTCCATCCGCGCGGCCGCGTGCTTCTCGTGCCGGAAACGGATGCGGGCCTCCGGCGGCTTCTGGCGGCGGCGCTCGCCACCGGCAACACGGCGGTGGTGGACGGGGACGCGGGCCTTACAGCCCTTTCCGACCTGCCGCCGAGCGTTGCCGCGCGCGTCTCCCATGCGTCCGACTGGGCGAAGGCTGGGCCGTTTGCCGGGGCGCTTATCGAGGGGAACGCAGAGCGCGTTCGGGGCGTCAACGCCCGCATCGCTGCGCTCGACGGCCCGCTCGTTCTCGCGCAGGCGGCGACCGGCGAGGCGCTGCGCGACGACCCGGAGGCGATCTGCCTGAGCTGGCTTGTCGAGGAGGTGTCGACTTCGGTCAACACGGCGGCGGCTGGCGGCAATGCCAGCCTGATGACGATCGGCTGACGAGAAAGGGCCGGGGGCGACGCCCTCGGCCCGTCCTATCCGGCTTCGATGAAAGGGTGGGTCTTCAGCCCATCTTCTCCGAGGCGTAGCCGCCGGGCGAGGCCGGGAAGACGACGGTGCGGTCGCCGTTCGGGAAGACGCGGTGATGGATATGCGCGTGGATCGCGCGCGAGAGCACCTGCGCCTCGACGTCGCGCCCGATCGACACGTAGTCCGCCGCCGACTGGGCGTGGGTGACGCGCGCGACGTCCTGTTCGATGATCGGACCCTCGTCGAGGTCGGCGGTCACGTAGTGCGCCGTCGCCCCGATCAGCTTCACGCCGCGGTCATAGGCTTGGCTGTAGGGCGCCGCGCCCTTGAAGCTCGGCAGGAACGAGTGGTGGATGTTGATGATGCGGCCCGACATGCGCTGGCACATCGCATCCGACAGCACCTGCATGTAGCGGGCGAGCACGATCAGCTCGGTGCCCGCACTCTCCGCAATCTCGAGGATGCGCGCCTCGGCCTGCGGCTTGTTGGCCTTGGTCACCGGCACGTGGTGGAAGGGCAGGTCGTGGTTGACCACGAGCTTCTGGTAGTCGAGGTGATTGGAGACGACGCCGACGATCTCGATCGGCAGCGCGCCGATGCGCCAGCGGTAAAGGATGTCGTTGAGGCAATGGCCGAAGCGCGACACCATGAGGAGGACCTTCATGGGCACGCGCGTGTCGAAGATCTCGTAAGTCATCGAGAAGGGCGCGGCGACGGCGTCGAAGCCCTCGCGCAGCGCCTCCAGCCCGACGCCCTCCTCGGAGCGGAAGCCGACGCGCATGAAGAAGCGGCCCGCCGCCATGTCGTCGAACTGGGCGCTGTCGATGATGTTGCAGCCCTGGCCCGCCAGATAGGTGGAGATGGCGGCGACGATGCCGCGTGCCGTCGGACACGTCACCGTCAGGACAAATGGCTGCATCGTCGGTCTCGTCAAAGCGGGTGAGGGGCCCGTCGCCGTCGAGGCGCGGGCGAAGGCGGGCAAGGCCCGCCGTCGGGAACGGGGCGTGCCGTCAGCTGTCCATCTTCAGGGCAGCGATGAAGGCTTCCTGCGGAATGTCGACCTTGCCGAACTGGCGCATGCGCTTCTTGCCCTCCTTCTGCTTGTCGAGGAGCTTGCGCTTGCGGGAGGCGTCGCCGCCGTAGCACTTGGCCGTCACGTCCTTGCGGAGCGCCGAGATCGTCTCGCGCGCCACCACCTTGCCGCCGATCGCCGCCTGGATCGGGATCTTGAAGAGGTGGTTCGGGATCAGCTCCTTCAGCTTCTCGCACATGGCGCGGCCGCGCTTCTCGGCCTGCGTCCGGTGCACCAGCATGGAGAGCGCGTCGACCGGCTCGGCGTTGACGAGGATCGAGAGCTTCACGAGATCGCCCTCGCGATAGTCCGCGAGCTGGTAGTCGAACGAGGCGTAGCCCTTCGAGATCGACTTCAGGCGGTCGTAGAAGTCGAAGACCACCTCGTTCAGCGGCAGCTCGTAGGTGACCATGGCGCGCTTGCCGACATAGGACAAGTCGACCTGGATGCCGCGGCGCTCCTGGCAGAGCGTCAGGATGTTGCCGAGATAGTCGTCCGGCGTCAGGATCGTCGCCTTGATCCAGGGCTCGTAGATTGCCTCGATCTGCATCGTGTCCGGCATGTCGGCCGGGTTGTGCAGCATCACGGTCTCGCCGTTGCGCATCTTGATCTCGTAGACCACCGACGGGGCGGTCGCGATGAGATCGAGGTCGAACTCGCGGCTCAGGCGCTCCTGGATGATCTCGAGGTGGAGGAGCCCGAGGAAGCCGCAGCGGAAGCCGAAGCCCAATGCTGCCGAGGACTCCATCTCGAACGAGAAGGACGCATCGTTGAGGCGCAGCTTGCCCATGGCCGCGCGCAGGTCGTCGAAGGCGGCGGCATCGGTCGGGAACAGGCCGCAGAACACCACGGGCTGGGCCGGCTGGAAGCCCGGCAGCATCTCGGCGGTCTGGCGCTTGTCCTCGGTGATCGTGTCGCCGACGCGTGTGTCGGCGACCTCCTTGATCGAGGCGGTGATGAAGCCGATCTCGCCGGGGCCGAGGGCCTCCATGTTGATCATCTTGGGCGTGAAGACGCCGACCCGGTCGACCGGGTACTTGGCGTCGGTGCCCATCATGCGGATGGTCTGGCCGCGCTTCAGCTCGCCGTCGATGACGCGCACGAGCACGACGACGCCGAGATAGGCGTCGTACCAACTGTCCACCAGCATCGCCTTCAGGGGCGCCGAGCGGTCGCCGGTCTTGGGGGCGGGCAGGCGCTTGACGATGGCTTCCAACACGTCCTCGATGCCGATGCCGGATTTCGCCGAGATCATCACGGCCTCGGAGGCGTCGATGCCGATCACCTCCTCGATCTGCTCCTTCACCTTGTCGGGCTCGGCGGCGGGCAGGTCGATCTTGTTGAGGACGGGCACGATCTCGAGATCGTTGTCGAGCGCGAGATAGACGTTGGCGAGGGTCTGCGCCTCGACGCCCTGCGCGGCGTCGACGACGAGGAG
>NZ_CAJYIU010000158.1 GCF_913775355.1 uncultured Aureimonas sp. | reverse complement strand
AGCCGGTGCCGCCGGCGGCATAGGGGCCGACGCGATAGCTCTGGAGCGGGAAGTACTGCTCGTCGGCGCGCGCCGAACCGGGGGCGGCGATGCCGAGGGCGGTGAGGGCGAGCGCGGTGGCGAGGGCGGCGGTGCGCAGGCGTTTCAGGCTTGTCATGGGGCAGACTCCAGCTGTGGTCCGAAGCGACACCGCTTCGGCTCCGTTGTTGTTCGGGTTGTCGGTGAGGCGTCAGGCCGCGGAGCGAAGGCGCCGCGTCAGTCGGTCGAGAAGCGCGGCGAGGCCGTTCGGCTCGAGGATCAGGAAGGCGATGATCAGGGCCCCGAGGATCATCCGCTGCGTCATCTCCAAGGCGCCGCTGTCGAAGACGCCGCCGAAGAGGAACTGGCCGGCGCGCGACAGGAGAAGCGGGAAGACGACGATGAGCGCCGCCCCCAGAAACGCGCCGCGAAGGGTCGCGAGCCCGCCGATGATGACGATGAAGAGAATCTGGAACGAGCGGTCGAGGTTGAAGCCGTGCGGCTCCACGGTACGCAGGTAGGCGAAGGCCCAGAGCGCGCCGGCGACACCGATCACGAAGGACGACAGGGCGAAGGCGAGGAGCTTGGTGCGCAGCACCGGCACGCCGATGATGCGGGCCGCCATCTCGTCGTCGCGCACGGCGATGAAATCGCGCCCGGTGGCCGAGGTCACCAACCGCCACGCCAGCGCCCCGAGGCCGGCGACGAGCGTCAGGGCGAAGAGGTAGCGCTCGACGGGCGAAGCGAACGTGTATCCGGCGACCCGCAGCGCCGGCGCGTCGATGACGCCGGAGGGGCTGCCGTTGGAGAACCAGCCGAACTTCGTCAGTGCCCAGGCGACGAAGAACTGCGCGGCGAGCGTCGAGACCGCGAGATAGAAACCGCGCAGGCGAAGGCTCGGCAGCCCGAAGACGAGGCCGACGGCCGAGGCCGCAAGGCCGCCGAGCGCGATCGAGGCGAGGATCGGCAGGCCGGGGACCCGCAGGTCGAGGTTGAACGCGGCGAACGCGCCGACCGCCATGAAGGCCGCCGAGCCGAGCGAGAGCTGCCCGGCATAGCCGGTCAGGAGGTTGAGCCCGAGCGCGGCGAGGCTGAGCGCCAGGAACGGGGTGAGGAGGGCGTCGAAGAGGTAGTCGGTGCCCACGAACGGCACGACGCCATAGGCGATGGCGAGGGCGGCGAGCGCGAGGAGGCGGACCTGCAGGCGGGGTTGGACCGCGGGCTGGCCGATCGGGACGCTAGCTGGGGCGATGGTGGACATGGGTCAATACCTCTCCACCACCGGCTTGCCGAACAGGCCGCCGGGACGAACCAGAAGGAAGGCGAGGGCGACGACATAAGCGAACCAGCTTTCGATGCCGCCGCCGAAATACTCGCCGAGATAGACCTCCGCGAGCTTCTCGCCGGCGCCGATCAGGAGGCCGCCGACGATGGCGCCGAGGATCGAGTCAAAGCCGCCCAGCACGAGGACGGGCAGGGCCTTCAGCACCACCAGCGACAACGAGAACTGGACGCCGAGCCGCGCGCCCCAGAGAAGCCCCGCGACGAGGGCGACGACGCCCGCCGCCGTCCACACGCTCGCCCAGATCACCGGCAGCTTCAGCCCGACCGCGAGCGCGGCGTAGGTGTCGTCGGCCACGGCCCGGAAGCCGAGCCCGATGCGGGTCCAGCGGAAGAAGGCGATGAGGGCGGCCACCAGCGTCGCGGCGGTCCCGGCGGCGAAGAGGTCGAACTGGGAGACGAAGACCCCGCCGACGTCGAAGGGCAGGTCCTCGATCCCGAGGTCGAGGGCGTGGACCTGCGTGCCCCAGAGGAGCTGCGCGGCGCCCTCGATCACGTAGGACAGACCGAGCGTCGCCATGAACAGCGTGATCGGCGGCCGGTTGGTGAGCGGGCGCAGGACCGTGCGCTCGATCGCAAGCCCGAGAAGCGCCATCACGAGAAGCGTGGCGACGAGCGAAAGGGCGAAGGGCACGCCGCGCTCCACGAGGCTGACGAAGGTCAGTGCGGAGAAGAGGAGCATCGCGCCCTGCGCGAAGTTGAGGACGCCGGACGTCTTGTAGATCAGGACGAAGCCGATCGCGACGAGGGCATACATGACGCCGGACAGAAGCCCGCCGACGAGCACCTCCGTGAAGAACAGCCAGTCGAAGCCGTCGGCCATCACGCGGCCTCCGCGTGGACGGTGCCGAGATAGGCATCGATGACCGCGGGATCGGTCGAGACGGCGGCCGGCGTCCCGTCGGCGATCTTGCGTCCGTAGTCGAGGACGGCGACGCGATCGGACAGGCTCATGACGATGCCGACATCGTGCTCGATGAGGATGATCGTGCAGCCGAGGCGGGCGTGGGCCGCGCGGATGTCGGCGGCCATCTCGGCCTTCTCCGTCGCGGTCATGCCGGCCATCGGCTCGTCGAGGATCAGGACCTTCGGCCGTGCGACGAGCGCGCGGGCGAGCTCGACCCGCTTCTGGAGGCCGTAGGGCAGGGCGCCGGCCGGCCGCTCGGCGATCGCGCCGAGCCGCAGCTCCGCCAGCACCGCGTCGACGGCTTCCGCGACGGCGCGTGCGTCGCGTCGCGAGCCTGGCGTTCCGAGGACGCTGCCGAGCCAGGTGGCGCGGCGGCGATGCGCGAGGCCGGTGGCGACGTTGTCGCGCACCGACAGGCCGCGAAACAGCGCGAGATTCTGGAAGGTCCGCGCGACCCCAAGATGCGCCAGCCGGCTCGGCCTGACGCGGGCGAACCTCTCGGCACCGATCCCGATCTCGCCGCGGTCGGGCCGGTAGAGGCCGCTGAGGACGTTGACGAGCGAGCTCTTGCCGGCGCCGTTCGGGCCGATGATCGCGCGGATCTCGCCGGGACGCACGGCAAGGTCGATGTCCGAGAGCGCGCTGACGCCGCCGAACGACAAGGAAATGCCGGTGAGGGCGAGCGCTGCGCCGCCACGCTCCAGATGGCCGGCCTGCGGTTCGGCCCGCGCGCCGGACTGGTCGGACGGCACAGGCAAGCCCTGCGCGCCTTCCAGGAGGAAAGCCGTCATCTCGGTGGTCCTGACGATGGGAGGAGGGCGGCCGCCGAGACGGCGGCCGGTGGGAGCCTATTCGGCCGCGATGGCCCGGGCCTCGCCCGCGACTTCCAGCTCGCGCACGAGCGGGATCACGGTGCGGCCGAAATATTCGACCTCTTCCTTGAAGTGGAGGAAGCCGAGGAGGATGAGGTCGGCGCCCGCCCGCTTCAGGGCCACGATGCGTTCGGCGACCTGCAGCGGCGTGCCGATCAGGTTGGAGCGGAACCCGTCATTGTACTGGACGAGGTCGGCAAAGGTGGACTTCGCCCAGTTGCCCTCGCCTTCGGGCGAAGCCTTGCCGGCGTTCTTGACCTCGTGGCCGAAGGCGTTGACGGCCTCCGGGTTCGCCTTGGCGACGATCTCGTCGCGCACCGCCAGCGCCTCCTCCTCGGTGTCGCGCACGATCGCGAAGGCGTTGATGCCGACCTTCACCGAACGGCCGTTCTCGGCGGCCTTGGCGCGGATGTCCTCAACCTGCGCGGCGAGCCCTTCCGGCGTGTTGCCGTTGGTGAAGTACCAGTCCGACACGCGCGCGGCCATGTCCCGCGCGGCGCGCGACGAGCCGCCCTGGAAGATTTCCGGCAGTGGATCGACGGGCTTCGGCTTCAGCGAGTAATCGTTGAAGCGATAGAAGTCGCCGCGGAAGGTGAAGGCGTCCTGGGTCCAGATCCCGCGCAGGGACCGGATGAACTCCTCGGTCCGTCGGTAGCGCTCGTCATGGTCGAGCCAGTGCTCGCCGATCGCGTGGAACTCGCCGCGGAACCAGCCGGACACCATGTTCACGGCAATGCGGCCTCCGCTCAGGATGCTGATCGTGGCGAGCTGCTTGGCGGCGAGCGCCGGGTTCCAGGGGCCCGGCAACAAGGCCGCGATGACCTTCAGCTTCGACGTATGGGCAAGGAGGTGGTGGCTGAACGAGACGCTCTCGTGCTGTTCGTCGGCGCCGTAGCCCGCCGTGAAGCGGATCTGGCTGAGGGCATAGTCGAAGCCCGCGGCCTCGGCGACCTGCGCCAGCTCGACGTTGTATTGCGGATCGTGGCTCGTGCGCTGCTCGATGTTCG
>NZ_CAJYIU010000157.1 GCF_913775355.1 uncultured Aureimonas sp. | reverse complement strand
GTTAACCGGAGCTTCCGATGGCTACGCAGCGCATTCTCGACTTCATCGCCACCCGCCGCCCCGCCGGCCCCTGCCTCGTCGTCGACCTCGACATCGTCGAGGACAATTTCCGCGCGTTCCGCAAGGCCCTGCCGGACAGTTCCATCTTCTACGCCGTGAAGGCCAATCCCGCGCCGGAGATTCTGCGTCTCCTGGCGTCGCTGGGCTCGTCCTTCGATTGCGCCTCGGTCGCCGAGATCGAGATGGCGCTCGACGCCGGTGCCACGCCGAACCGCATCTCCTTCGGCAACACGATCAAGAAGGAGCGCGACATTGCTAGCGCCCATGCGCTCGGCGTCTCGCTGTTCGCCGTCGATTGCGTCGAAGAGGTCGAGAAGGTCGCCCGCGCGGCGCCCGGCGCACGCGTGTTCTGCCGTGTCCTCACCGACGGCGAGGGCGCCGAGTGGCCGCTGTCGCGCAAGTTCGGCTGTGTCCCGGCGATGGCGATCGACGTCCTAACCCATGCCCGCGACCTCGGCCTCGTCGCGACCGGCGTCTCGTTCCATGTCGGCTCGCAGCAGTGCGACACCGAAGCCTGGGACAAGGCGCTGGCCGATGCGGCGATGGTGTTCGGCCAACTGGCCGAGCGCGGGATCGTGCTGACGCTCGTTAACATGGGCGGCGGTTTCCCGACGCGCTACCTGAAGGACGTGCCGTCGGCGCAGGCCTACGGCCGCTCGATCTTCGCCGCGCTCCGACGTCACTTCGGCAACCAGATCCCGGAGACGATCATCGAGCCGGGCCGCGGCATGGTCGGCGATGCGGGCGTGATCAAGGCCGAGGTCGTGCTGGTCTCGAAGAAGTCGGCCGAGGACAAGAACCGCTGGGTCTATCTCGACATCGGCAAGTTCGGCGGCCTTGCCGAGACGATGGACGAGGCGATCCGCTACCCGATCGTGACGGCGCGCGACGACGACCGCATGGAGCCCTGCGTCATTGCCGGGCCGACCTGCGACTCGGCCGACGTGCTCTATGAGAAGACGCCCTACCCGCTGCCGATCTCGCTGACGGTGGGTGACGAGGTCCTGATCGAGGGCACCGGCGCGTACACGACGACCTACTCGGCCGTCGCGTTCAACGGGTTCGAGCCGCTCCGCTCCTACGTCATCTGACGGGCCGCCAGCCCGCCTTCCCCTGAACATCCCTGCCGGCGCGCGAGCGCCGGGAGGCTCCGTCGCCGACGCCCGAAAAGGCGTCGCGCTTTCGCTCGTCCCCTACCCCGGAGGATGATCGCCGATGTTCGCGCGCTCTCACGTTTTCGCCGGCCTGCCCTTCCTGCCGCCCGCCTTCTCCCTGCGCGCCGAGACCGCCGCCGACGAGGCCGCGCGCGAGGCGCTTCTAGACGACGCCATGGGTCCGGGCCGCCGCCGCAAGTCGTCGGAGGCGATCCGTCGCGACCGCCTGCCCGCCGAAGGTCTGTCGCTGGTCGCCGAATCGGACGAGGGCGAACTGCTCGGCACCGTGCGTCTGTGGAACGTCGCGGCCGGATCGCGCGATGGTTTGGACGTGGCCGCGCTACTGCTCGGGCCTCTGGCCGTGTCGGCGCGCTGCGAGGGCCTCGGCATCGGATCGGCGCTGATGCGCCGGGCGATCGCCGAAAGCCGTTGGCGCGGCCACGGCGCGATCGTCCTCGTCGGCGACGCGCCGTTCTACGAGCGCTTCGGCTTCGCTGCCGACCGCGCCGCCGAACTTGCGATGCCGGGCCCCTTCGAGCGGCACCGCCTCCTCGGGCTGGAACTGCGCGACGGCGCGCTGTCGCGCGCTCGCGGCGCCATCGTGCCGACCGGCCGTCTCGCTTCGCAGGCGGTGGCCGCCTGACTGGCCGGAAGTCGTAAGGCTCCCGGTTCTTGTTCTCTGACCGACCTTTGCCTTTGATCCCGGCGCGCGAACATGCTTCACGTGATGCGGGGGACGACAACGCCTCCAAGCTGATGAGCTTGGGGGCCTTCCACGATGGCATGGCTTGGAACTGGTAATGACGGGGGACGCCGCGAGCCGACTGGCCGCTGCCGAAAACAGAATCGCGGACTTGACGCGCGAGAACGAACGGCTCCGGTCCTGCGGAGCGC
This sequence comes from uncultured Aureimonas sp., assembly GCF_913775355.1. GTDB lineage: Bacteria > Pseudomonadota > Alphaproteobacteria > Rhizobiales > Rhizobiaceae > Aureimonas. The sequence continues at coordinate 3,933 of NZ_CAJYIU010000157.1, read as the reverse complement.
TCGACGGCGGCGTGGACGGTCACACGCCCCTATCCATAGCCGTCTATGAAACGCTGCTCGGCGGTGTGTCCGATTCCGCCCTAATCGTGACCGATCCCACCGGGCGGATCGTCGCCTGGAACACGGCCGCGACCACGATCTTCGGCTGGGCGGCCGAGGAGGTCGTCGGCCAGTCCGCCAACCGCATCTTCCTGCTGGAGGACCGTGCGTCCGATCCGCTCGCGCGGGAGATGGCGACGGCCGTCCGGGACGGTCGCGCCCGGGACGATCGATGGCTGCAGCGCGCCGACGGGTCGCGCTTCTTCGCGCGCGGCGAAGTCGTTCCGATGCGCGGCCGCGACGGCGCGGCGACCGGCTTCCTGAAGATCCTGCGCGACCGGACCGATGAGGAGCGCTCGCGCCTCGAGCTTGCCGCGAGCCGCGAGCGGCTGCAATTCGCGCTCGACGCCTCCGCCCTGATCGGCACCTGGGACTGGATGATCCCCGAGGACATCATCTACGCCGATGCCCGCTTCGCCTCGCTCTACGGCGTCGACGAGGCCGAGGCGGTCTCCGGCCTTCCCCTTTCGGCCTATCTCCACGGCATCCACGCCGACGATCGGACCCGCGTCGGAGAGCTGATCCGCGACACGGTCGCCACGGGCGGCGTCTTCGAATCCGAGTACCGCACGGTCCGGCGCGACGGCGCGGTGCGCTGGGTCCATGCGCGCGGTCGCTGTTTCCTCAGCGATACCGGCCGGCCGGTCCGCTTTCCCGGCGCGGTCGTCGACATCACCCACGACAAGATGCGCGAGCGTCGCCAGGATGCGCTGTTGCGCCTGGGCGACGAAGGCGGCTTCGGCGAGGCGACGGACTACACGCTGAAGGCGCTCCATCTCCTCGGCGAAACGCTGGAGATCACGCGCGTCGGCTACGCCACGGTGGATCCGACCGAAACTTTCGCGACCGTCATCGGCGAGTGGACGATGCCGGGTCTTGTCCCGCTGGCCGGCCGCAAGCGGATCGCCGACTTCGGCACCCGGCTCGCCGACGCCCTGCGGCAGGGCATGACGGTGGTCGAGGACGTGCGCCTCGATCCGATCACCGCCGACGGCGCCGCGGCCTGGGAGGCGATCGGCTCGCTGTCGATGATCAATCTGACGGTACGCGAGAACGACCGGCTGCAGGTCATCCTGTATCTCCACCATTCCGCGCCCCGTCGCTGGACGGCCGACGAGATCGGCTTCATCCGCGAGGTGCTGAACCGGGCCTGGACCTATACGCGCCGCCGGCAGGCCGAGCGCTCGCTGATCGAGACCGAGGCGCGGCTCCGGCTGGCGCACGAAGCGGCCGAGATGGGCACCTTCGACTACGATCTCGAGACCGGAACGATGGTCTGCGACGCGCGGTGCCGCGTCGTGTTCGGGATCGGTGCCGACGAGCCGGTGAGCTATTCCGGCACGTTCCGCCCGCGCATTCATCCCGAGGACCGGGATCGGGTGGAGGCGACCGTCCGGCAGACGATGGCCTCGGACGGCGATCCGAACTTCGATCTTCTTCTTCGCACGATCGGTCACGATAACGGCGCCACGCGGATCGTGCATGCGAGCGGTCGCTGCGTTCACGAGGACGGCGAGGCCGTGCGCATCGTCTGTGCGGTGCGCGACGTCACCGAGGCGAAGGAAGCCGAGGAACGCCAGACGCTCCTGACGCGTGAGCTTCAGCACCGCGTGAAGAACACGCTCGCCATGGTCAACGCGCTCGCCAACCAGACGCTCAGGCGCGCCTCCAGCGCGCAGGAAGGGCTGACGGCCTTCTCCGCCCGCCTCCTCGCGCTCAGCCACGCGCACGACATCCTGACCCAGACGAGCTGGACCAGCGCGCCGATCGAGGCGATCGTCTCGCAGGCGCTGGCGACGCACGGCGGCGAGGACGAGCGGATCACCTGGGACGGGCCGGACATCCGGCTCACCGCCCGCCAAAGCCTCGCCCTCGCCCTGGCCCTCCACGAACTTGCGACCAACGCCGCGAAATACGGCGCTCTCTCCAACGACACGGGGCGGGTGCGCATCGCATGGCGCGTCGGTCCGGGCGAAGGCTGCCGGAGCCTGTGGCTCGAATGGCGGGAGGTCGACGGGCCGCCGGTCAGATCGCCCGAGCGCAAGGGGTTCGGATCGCGGCTGATCGAGCAGTCGCTAGCGGCGGAGTTCGCGGGCGAGGTCACGATGACTTATCACCCGGCGGGCCTCGTCTGTCTGATCGAGGCCGATCTCCAGATCGACCTCGACGACAGCGTGCTCCCCTCGACGCTCAGCGACGCCTGATCGGCCTCAGCCGGCGATGTCGATGACGCCGGCCTCGCCGTTCTCGGTCCCGAAGGCGAGAAAGCGGCCCTTCGCGTCCCAGGCGAGCGTTCGCGCGGCGCCCGAGCCGCCCCGGCGCAGGAGCGCCTCCCTGGCGTCGGAGAAGCGCACCGCGAGGATCATGCCGTCGGCGTAGCCGATCGCAACGACATCGTCGGACGGGTGGCAGGCGACCGCGACCACCGTGGTGTCGCCCCGCGTGCCGAGTTCGAGCGGCGCCTTGCCCATCGGCCCGTCCTTGCCGGTGAACGGCCAGAGGATCGCGGCCGGCGCGCCGGAGGTCGCGAGGAACTTGCCTTTGGCCGACCAGGATAGGCTCTTCACCTTGCCGGGATAGCCGGTCATGCGCATGTGCTTGCTGTCCTCGAGGCGCCAGCCGTGCAGGGCGTTTTCCTGCATGATGGTGACGAGGAAGCGCCCGTCGGGCGAGAAGGTGACGCCGGTATGGGCCCCCTTCCAGTCGAGTTCCTGCGCCTTGGCGTCGGTGCCCGCGAAGAACAGCGACGCGCCGTCATAGCGCGCCGTCGCGAGCCGCAGACCCTTGGGCGCGAAGGCCACGTCCTCGACCGTCCGTGCGTGCGCGAACTCGCGCACGTCCCCCTTGGCGCCCTTCACAAAGGCCGTTCGCCCGACCGCATAGCCCACCACGCCACCTGGGCCACCGGCCACAGACGAGATCCACTTTCGGCCGGCCGAGGCGATCTCGGCGGACTGGCGGTCGGGCGTCGTCTGGACGACGCGCCCGTCCTCGCCGCCCGACAGGAGCCGCGGCGCGAACGGGTCGAGGCGGGCGGACAGGAGCCCACCCTGGTGCGCCTCGATCGCGGTCTCGCCGCCGGCGGGAAAGCGGATCGTGCCGTCCGACAGGGCGAAGACCGGCTCGTCCTTTAGGAAGGCGGCCGCCTCGACGTGGCCGTCGAACGCGTAAGGGGCAATCTGCGGCATCAGGCGGGCGTGGCCTCGCGGGTCTTGGCCGTGCAGGAGCGGAACTCCTCCTCCAGCCGCTTGGCATCGAGCTCGCGTCCGATGAAGACGAGTCGGCTCTCGCGCGCCTCGCCCTCGCGCCACGGGCGCTGGTGGTCGCCCTCGATGATCATGTGGACGCCCTGGATGACGTAGCGGTCCGGGTCGCCCTTGAAGGCGATGATGCCCTTGAGGCGAAGGATGTTCGGCCCTTCCGTCTGCGTCAGGTTCTGGATCCAGGGGAAGAAGCGGTTCTGATCGAGCTCGCCGCCGCGCAGCGAGACCGACGTCACCGTCACGTCGTGGATCGGCGCGACCTCGCCGTGGTGGTGATGCCCGTGGTCATGGCCATGGTCATGGTCGTGCCCGTGGTGGTCGTGCCCATGGTGCCCATGGTCATGGGCATGATGATCGTGGCCGTGATGGTCGTGATCGCAGTCCGGTCCGCAGACATGGTCGTCGTGCGCGTGTGCGGCTTCCTCCAGGAAGTGCGGGTCCTGATCGAGCACGCGGCTGAGGTCGAAGGCGCCCTGCCCGAGCACCCGGTCGAGCCGGATCGCGGAGCGCTCGGTGCGGTGGATCACGGCCGACGGATTGATCGCGCGCACCGTCGCCTCGACGCGGGCGA
>NZ_CAJYIU010000156.1 GCF_913775355.1 uncultured Aureimonas sp. | reverse complement strand
GACGCGAATGCCCTCGCCGCGCGCGATCACCATCGGACCCTGCGCCTCGTGCGCGCGAAGGTTCGTGTTCGGGTGCAGCGTGTGCGCCATGTCGGCCGCAGCCAGCGAGTTCGAGAGTGTGTCCATGAGGGTCACCGGGTTTTTTGAGCGAAAATTGAGGGGGAAGCGCCTGTCGGCGTTTCAGGCGTGTTCGTCGATCACGCGCCGCAGGACGGCGGCGACGTCGCGCGCGTTCGGCGGGTCGGAATGCATGCAGACGGTCTCGAAGCGGACCGGCCGCAACGTCCCGTCCGAGGTTTCGAGTTGCCCGTCCCGGAGCGCCCGGCGCATGCGCGCCTCGACGAGGGCGAGGTCGATCTCGCTCTGCACCCGCGGGATGAGAAGCCCGCCGTCCGGCCCGTAGGCAAGGTCGGGAAAGAACTCGCCCTCGAAGGGAACGCCGAGCTCGGCCGCGGCCGTCTCGTGATGGGTTCCGGCGAGGCCGAAGAGCGGCACGCCGAAGGGCTGGACGGCGCGCGCGATGGCGCGTGCCGTCTCGAGGTCGCGCGCCGCCATGCCGTAGACGATGCCGTGCGGCTTGACATGCGTGAGCGTGCCGCCCTCGGCGTGCAGGATGCCGGCGAGCGCCCCGATCTGGTAGAGGAAGGCGGCGGTGAGTTCGTCCGGCTGCAGCTTCATCTCGCGCCGCCCGAACCCCTCGCGGTCGGGCAGGGACGGGTGGGCGCCGACGCGCTTGCCGAGGCGGAGCGCGAGGCGCACCGTCCGCAGCATGGTCATCGGGTCCGAGGCGTGGAAGCCGCAGGCGATGTTGGCGCAGTCGATCCGGGGCATGATCCCCTCGTCGTCGCCGAAGCGCCAGTTGCCGTAGCTTTCGCCCATGTCGCAGTTCAGGGTGACCATACGAGGCTCTCAGGCGAGGATGTTGTCGCGAAAATCGGCGGCGATGTGATCGAGCGCCGGCGCGGGCTCGCGACCGTGCAGGAGTTTGAGGACGCGCGGCGGCGTTAGCGGCAGGCGCTGCACGGGCTTGCCCGTCGCGCGCGCCACCGCGCAGGCGATCGCCGCGCCGACGCCGAGGATCGGCACCTCGCCCGCGCCCTTGGTGCCGAGCGGCCCGATCGACGGCGCGCCCTCGAAGAGATCGACGGCGACCGGCACGGCGTCACCGGCGAGCGGCACGCGGTAGGTCTCGAAGCCGTCCTGCGCGATCCGCCCGTCCGCGGTGATCGTCACCTCCTCGTGCAGGGCATAGCCGAGACCCTGCACGACGCCGCCCTGGATCTGACCGAGGATGGCGCGCGGGTTGAGCGCCCGGCCGACATCCTGCACCACGCGGTAGGCGAGCACCTCGACATGGCCGGTCTCGGGGTCCACCGCGACCTCGGCCTCGTGCACCACGAAGACGGGGATGTCGAGTGCGTCGATGAAGTGGCCCATGGCGCAGCCGGACATGGCGGGCGTTCCCGCTGCGGTGAAGGCGCCGGAGCCGCTGATCGGGCCGGTGGTCCAGTGCGCGTGCGCGACGACCGCCGCGATCGTGGTGCCCGAGCCCGGCCGGCCGCGGATCTCGACGCGGCCCTTTTCGAGCACGAGGTCCTCGGGCCGCGACTGCAGCATCTCGGCCCCCGTCTTCAGAAGCTTCTCGCGCACCTCGGCGCAGGCCGAGACGCTGGCGGCCCCGATCGAGACCGTGGTGCGCCCGCCGCCGACGCCGACATCGAGGCCGGCGGCGTCGGTGTCGGCCTCGCGCACGACGACGGCGGCCGGATCGAGGCCGAGCTCGCCCGCCACGATCTGCGGCAGGGCCTGCACCATGGTGCCGGACCCGATCTCGACCCCGGAGGTGACGAGCACCGCGCCGCCGTCGGCGTTGAGATGCACCGTCGCGGCCGAGGGGCCGGTGAAGACGAACCAGGTGCCGACGACGCTCGCCATGCCGTAGAGACGCCCGTCCGCTCGCGCCTCCATCGTGCCGGTCCTGGCCCTCAGCGCTTCCATCCGGTCGATCATCGGGCCCAGCACGTCGCCCTCGAAGCGCTGGCCGGTGGCGCCGAGGTCGCCGTCGCCGACGACGTTCTGTCGGCGGAAGGCGAGCGGATCGAGCCCCAGCGCCTCGCAGATCTCGTCGGTGTGCCGTTCCAGCGCGAAGGTGTTGTAGACGCCGTTGCAGGCCCGGAAGGCGCCGTTCGGCGGCGTGTTGGTGTAGACGGCGCGGCTCGCGAGCCGCATCGCGCCGACGCGGTAGTTGCCGCCGAGCGTGTGGGCCGTCATGGTGGTCAGGAACACCTGCTCGCCGCCATAGGCGCCGCAGTCCATCAGCACCACGGCCTCTCGGCCCGCGATCTCGCCTTGCCGCGTCACCGCCGAGCGGATCACGATCTCGGCGTTCTCGCGGCAGAGGCAGGTCGCCATCTCCTCCTGGCGCGAGTTCTCCAGCACCACGCTGCGCCCGCTCATGCGGGCGAGAAGCGCGGTGATCGGCTCGATCGTCGCGTCGAACTTCAGCCCGAAGCCGCCGCCGACCGGGGGCACGGTCACGCGCACCTGGCCGGGGGCGAGGCCGAGCGCGCGGCCGGTGACGCCGCGCACCGTCCAGGGGACCTGCGTCGAGGTCTGGATATGGGCGCGCCCGTCCTCCCAGGCGCCGATGGCGACGCGCGGCTCGAAGGGAACATGGCTCTGCCGCCCGACGGTGAAGCGGCTCTCGATCACGCTCACGTCGTCCCGCGCGAAGGCGGCTTCGACGTCGCCGCGCACGGTCCGCGCCTCCCAGGCGACGTTGCCGGCGCGCGCGGCGCCCTCCGCGAGGACGTCGTAGTCGCGCCAGCCCTCGTGCACGAGGCGCGCGCCGGGCTCGAGCGCCTCGGCCATGGTGAGAACGGGGGCAAGCGGCTCGACCTCGAGGACGATCGCCTTCACGGCAGCGCGCGCCTGCGCCTGTGTCTCGGCCGCGACGGCCGCAATCGGCTCGCCGTGATAGCGGATCGCGTCGACGGCGAGGAGCGGGTGGTCGGCGATGCCGATGCCGTAAAGGCCCGGCGCATCGCGGCCCGTGGCGATGGCGCGCACGCCGGGCATGGCGAGCGCCACCGAGACGTCGAGCCGCAGGATGCGCCCGGCCGGCACCTCGGCGCGCAGGAGCGCGGCGTGGAGCGTGTCGGGACGCACGCGGTCGATCGTGTATTTCGTGCGCCCGCGCAGCTTGTCGCCCGCGTCGCGCCGCGGCAGGTCCATGACGGCGGCGGGGTCAGACATTGGAGGCTCCCGCGCTCGGGTGGCTCGTCGGGGCGAGGCCGGCCAGCACCGCGTCGACGATGCGCTCGTAGCCGGTGCAGCGACAGATGTTGCCGGTCATCGCCGCCTTGACCTCGTCGCGGCTCGCGGGCGGCCGGTCGCGGAAGGCGGCCGACAGGCTCATCACCATGCCGGGAAAGCACATGCCGCACTGGACGACGTCGGCGGCCTCGAAGGCCGCCTGGAGCGGGTGCGCGGCGCCCGGCGGGACGAGCCCCTCGATCGTGGTGACGCGCCGGCCGGCCAATCCGGCCATCGGAACGAGACAGGACATGCGCGCCTCGCCGTCGACATGGACGGTGCAGGCGCCGCAGAAGCCCTCGCGGCAGACGGCCTTGGTGCCGGTGAGAAAGCGCTCGCCGCGCAGGACGTCGACGAGCGGGGTGAGCGGATCGCCGACAAAGCCGCAGGGCTCGCCGTTCAGCACGAAGCGCACGCTCATGGCCGGCCCTCCAGAGCGTCCAACGCCCGCTTCACCAGCGCCGGCAGGACGGTGACGCGATACCAGCCCTCGGCTTCGACGCCGTCGCGGCCGTCGAAGTCCATGTGCGCGGCGGCAAGACGCGCGCCCTCGTCGGGCGAGACCGGCCGATCGCCGATCGCTGCCTCCAGCGCCGTCCAGCGGCGCGCGACGGGCTCCACCGAGCCGACCGCGATGCGCCACCCGCCGCCGGACAGGCGCGCCAGCGACACGATCGCCACCGGATAGTCGCCCGCCTTGCGCAACGGCAGCCGCGCATGGGCGCTGGCGGCGGCCTCGCGCGGGACGTGGATGCGGGTCAGGATAGCGTGGGCGAGATGCGTCGGTCGATCCGCGAGGAACGCCTCGAGCGGCAGGCGCCGCGACCCGCCGCCGGTCGCGAGTTCCACCTCGGCGCCCTGCACCAGGAGCGCCGGGGCGAGGTCGGCGGCAGAAAAGTCGGCGGTCGCGAGATTGCCGCCGAGCGTCGCGGCATGGCGGATCGCGGGGTTGGCGGAACCCGACGCCGCGGCGACGACCCCCTCGAGGCCCGAAAGTCCTTTCAGCGCGCTCGCGACCGCTGCGTGGGTCAGACCGGCGCCGAGCGTGACGGCTCTGTCGGTCACCATGACTTCGGTGAGCGCGGGGATGCGGTCGAGAAGGACGACGGAGGCGGGCAGCGGCTCGCCCCGCCGCTCTGCGCGCATCATCCAGGTTCCGCCCCCCATGACGCTCGCGCCCCGAGCCAGCGCCTCGATCGCACCGTCGAGACTGTCGGCGAAGACGACATGCCGCTGCGGCGTGTCCAACATGGCAGGGCCCCTTTCGTCCGCTTCCGTCCTGGGCGTCGCCTTCGACTGTGCGCCGGGGGCATTGCCCTTGTGAAATACGACTTCCTTGATTGGCTTATCGGAAAAACCGAAAACGCTGGCGTGTGTCACCGCCCGGACAGACGCGCCCGGTCGAGGACCACGCCGAGGATCACGATGATCCCGAGCACGATCATCTGCACGTAGCCGTCGATGCGCGCGAGGTTCATGCCGTTCGACAGGATGGTCACGAAGAGCGCGCCGAGCACCGCCGTGCCCACGCCGCCGCGCCCGCCGGCAAGGCTCGTGCCACCGACCACGGCCGCCGCGATCGCCTGGAGCGAGAGCGAGCCGCCGAGGTTCGGCTCGCCCGATCCGGTGCGCGCCGTCATCATCAGGGCGCCAAGCGCAGCGAGGCCCGAGCACAGGAGATAGGCGAGGGCGAGGATGCGCTTCACCGGCAGACCCGCGACGGCGGCCGCGCGCGGGTTGGTGCCGACGAGATAGAGCGAGCGGCCGAAGACGGTGCCGGTCAGGACGAGATGGAGAAGAAGCGCGACGAGGATCGCGATCACGATCGCCGCCGGCACGCCGAAGACGCTGCCGCGGTAGAGCATGTCGGAGAAGAGGTCCGGCACGCCTTGGACCGGCCGTCCGCCGGAGATCGTCGTCGCGACGCCGATGGCGACGTTGTAGGAGCCGAGCGTCGCGACGAAGGGGCTGACGCCGAGGAACGCGACGACGATGCCGTTGAAGGCGCCGGCGGCAAGGCCGATGCCAAGGCCCGCCACGAGGCCGAGCGCGAGCACCGCGACCGGCGACAGGCCGGCCGCCGCCCCGGCCGCCAGCGCCATGGCGGAGGCGACGGAGACCATCGAGACCGTCGGCCCGAGCGACAGGTCGAAGCCGCGCGTCAGGATCACCACCGTCTGCGCCATCGCGAAGAGCGCGAGGTAGCTCGTCTGCTGCGCGACGTGGAGGAGTTTGGCGAGGCCGAGCACCCGCGCATCGACCGCCGAGAAGCCGAGGAGGAGGACGACGAGGGCGATCGGCAGGGCCGCCTGCCAGAGCCGCTGCCGCACGGTCGGGGCATCGGCGGGGGCGGCCATCGCGAGAGCGGGCGAGTTGGGTGCGTCAGACACGCGGCTTTCTCCGTCGTCCGAGTTCCTCGACCGCCACCGCCGCCACCATGATGAGCCCGAGGAACACCGGCTGCAGGCGGGCGTCGACATGGAGGAGGTTGAGCGCGTTGCCGAGCGTCGTCAGGAACAAGGCCGAGAGCGCGACGATCTCGACCCGGCCGATGCCGCCGCGCAAGGAAACGCCCCCGATCACGGCGGCCGCGATCGACTGCAGCATCATCCGGTCGCCGCCGAAGCTCGCCTGCCCCGAGCCGACGAGCGCCGTATAGAGGATGCCGGCACCCGCCGCGAAGACGCCCGACAGCGCATAGGTGCCGACGACGTGGCGCCCGATCGAGACGCCCGACACGACAGCGGCGTCCGCATTGCCGCCGATCGCGTGGACATAGCGCCCGAACAGCGTGCGACGCTGGACGAAGACCATGACGAGGACAAGCGCGAGCGCGATGTAGACGGGGTAGGGCAGGCCGAAGGCCTGGCCGCGGCCGAAGCCCTTCACGAAGCCGTCGGGCATGCCGTAGACGGGGATGCCGCTCGTGATCATCAGCCCGACGCCGGCCGTGGCCGACATGGTGCCGAGCGTGACCACGAAGCCGGACACCTTGAGGCGCGAGACGCACAGGCCGTTGACGAGGCCCACAATGAGCCCCGAACCGAGGCCGGCCGCCACGCCGATCGCGACGATCGCCGCGTCGTTGCCGGGAAAGACCCCCGCCGCCCATCCCATGACCTTGGCGGTGACGACGCTCGCCAGCGCCACCACGGCGCCGACCGAGAGATCGAAGCCGCCGGCGACTATGACGATCGCTTGGCCGAGCGCCACGATCGTGAGGAAGGAGGCGTTGCGCAGGATGTTGAGGACGTTGGCGGGCCCGTAGAACTGCGGCGAGACCAGCGACATCGCGATGACGAGGAGGAGGAGCGCCACCGGCAGCATGCCGATGCGAACGCCGAGGCCGCCGGGGCGGCGGGCGGCGATCGCGCTCATGCGGCCGCTCCCGTGCGCTGCTCGCGAAAGAAGCTCGCAAGGACGTTGGTCTCGGTCTTCTCAGCGCCCTCCAGTTCGGCCGCGATGCGCCCGTGATGCATGACGTAGAGCCGGTTCGACAGGGCCAGCACCTCCGGCAGTTCGGACGATACGACCACCACCGCGGCTCCGGCCTCCACGAGCCGCTTCATGAAGTCGTAGACCTCGAGCTTGGCGCCGACGTCGATGCCGACGCTCGGCTCGTCGAAGAGGAAGACGGTCAGGTCGCGCGTCAGGGCGCGGCCGAGCATCACCTTCTGCCGGTTGCCGCCGGACAGGTTGCCGACCGCCCGCTCGATGTTCGGCGGTCGCAGCTTCAGCCGCTCCATGATCGGTCCGACCAGCGCCCGCTCGGCCCGGCGCTTCAGGACGCCGGCGCGCGCGAAGCGCGGCAGGTCGAGCGCCGTCATCGAGGCGTTCTCGCGGATCGGCCGCGACAAGGCGAGGCCCTCGGCAACGCGGTTGGCGGGAAAATAGGCGGCGCCCCGACGCAGGCTCGCGCGCGGCAGGGGGCGCTCGTAGGGCACGCCGTGCAGGCGGATGCGACCGCCCACGATCGGTTCGAGCCCATAGACCGCGCGCACCAGCTCCGACTTGCCGCAGCCGACGAGCCCCGCGATCCCGGTGATCTCGCCGGCCCGCGCGTGGAAGTTGACGCCCGCGACCGTGCCGTCCGCTGTGGACAGGTTCTCGACATCGAGCGCCACCGCGCCGGGCGTATGGGTGATGGTCGGAAAGAGGACGTCGATGCGCCGTCCGGTCATCAGCTCGACGAGTTCACCGTCGGTCACGGTTGCGGCGTCGAGCGTCCTGATGTGCCGGCCGTCGCGCAGCACCGTGACGCGGTCCGCGAGCGCGCGGATCTCGCGCATGCGGTGCGAGACGTAGATGATGCCGACACCCTCGCGCTTCAGCCGCGCGATCAGCTCGAAGAGGCGCCCCGTCTCGCGCTCGGTGAGCGAGGCGGTGGGCTCGTCGAGGATGAGGAGCTTCACATGGCCGAGGAGGGCTTTCGCGATCTCGGCCATCTGCTGGTGGGCGCGCGACAGGTCGTCGACCCGCGCGCCGGGATCGAGGTCGAAGCCGAGCTCGTCGATCAGTTCGCGCGCGCGCCGGCGCATCGCGCCCGACTTCAGGACGCCGGCGCTCGACGCCTCGCGGCCGAGGAAGAGGTTTTCCTCGACCGTCAGGCTCGGCACCAGCGAGAACTCCTGGAACACCGGGCTGATGCCGATCTGGCGCGCCCGGTGCGGCGACAGGCGGCCGATCTCCTCGCCGTTGAAGCGGAAGGAGCCGGCGTCGGGCGGGAAGGTGCCCGAGATGACGTTGATCAGCGTCGACTTGCCGGCGCCGTTCTCGCCGAAGAGGACATGGAGCTCGCCCGCGCGCACGTCGAGATCGACGCCGTCGAGGGCGAGGACGCCCGTGAAGCGCTTGGTGATGCCGGACAGGCGGAGCAGGGGCTCCGCGTGTCCGGCGGGCGCGGGGGCTCGCTCCATGCCGTTCTCCATGTCGCGCGGGTCCTACTTCGCCTTGACCGAATAGACCGGGGTCCAGTCGGCGGGGGCGAGGACGAGGTCCATCTTGACGTTCGGCACCGTGGTCTTGTCGATGACGGCCGCCTCCGGCTGGACGAGCTTGATCACCGGCTTCTTCTCGATGAGGCGGATCGCCTGGTCGATGCCGATCGCGCCCTCGCCGACGGGATACTGCGTGGCGAAGGCGAGGATGTCGCCGCGGTTCAGCGCGTCGAGCATCGCCTGGTTCTCGTAGGACGAGATGATCTTCATGTCGGTGCGGCCGGCCTCGGCCACCGCGCCGATCGCGGCCTCCGCCGTCGGCGCGGTGCCCCAGATGACGTTCATGTCGGGAGAGGTCTGGAGCGCGTCCTGGATCAGCTGAAGCTGGACGGCGACGCCCGAGTCGCCGAACTTCTCGTCGAGGATCTTGACGCTGGCGTTGCCGGCGACCTCCTTCTTGAAGCCCTCGTTGAAGCTTTCCGCCCAGCCGGAACCGGCGGGGCCGGGGAAGGTGACGACGTTCGCCGTCTCGCCGGAGCCGAGGCTCGCCAGAAGTCCCTTGGCCGTCACGCCGCCCATCGCCGCGAAGTCGACGAAGTTGGCGGCCGGCAGCTTCTCGATCGGCACCGGATTGACCACGCCGACCACCGGCACGCCCTTGGCCTTCGCCTCGTCGAACTTCTGCGCAAGGCCCGCGCCCGAGATCGCGCCGACGAGGATGGCGTCCGCGCCGCTGGCGAGACAATCGTCGAACTGCGAGAGCTGGCGCGGCAGGTTCTCGTAGCCGCCCGCCTCGTAGAGCGTCATGTTGACGTTGGCGGCTTCCGCCTGCTTCACGACGCCGTAGGCGACCGCGACCCAGAAGCTGTCCTTCATGTGCGGGAAGAGGACGCAGAGATTGTAGGGCTTCTCGGCCTTGCCGACCGGCGTGTACTCAGCCGGGGTCGGCGTGCCGGAAGAGGAATCGAAGATCTTCATCGGGAACCAGCTCTCCTGCGCCGAGGCGGGGGCGAGCGCGGCGAGCGACAGGCCGGTCGCAAGCCCGAGTGCGCGGGTCATGGCTTGAAAAGGCGTCATGGCATCGATCCTTCAGGCTTCGGGAGGGAAGAGGGGCGGGGCCGCCCGGCCCCGCCCGTCCGGGCATGTCTCGTCAGGCGGCGGCCCACTTGGCGACCGAGCGGCGCTCGAAGCTCTCGCGGAACTGCCGGGTGGATTCGGGCAGGAGCTCGCCCGTGCCCCAGTGGAGGATCACGGCGTGGCGGCGGATCACGTCCATCATGTCGATCTCGCCGGCCCGGAACCTGCCGGCGACCGCTTCGGGGTCCTCCCGGGCCCATTCGACGCGGTTCTTGGCGATCTCGGCGCGAAGGGATTGCGTGCCGGCTTCGTCGATCTCGTACTCGCAGAGCTCGGCGTCGACGGTGCGGATCACGACGCCGTAGTCCTTGGCGGCACGCTCCACCGACACGTAGTCGTCGACGACGTCCTCGAGGACATGGGCGGGATCGCGCTTCAACGGGTCGCCGAAGCCGCCCCCGCCCCCGGTGGGCCGCCAGAAGTGGTCACCCTCCTTCAGCGACACGTCGGAGAAGATCGTGCCGAGGCGCACGGTCTCCTCGGTGCCGACCCGCTTCAGCGTGAGCCCGTGGGGGATCGAGGGCAGGCCGCCCTCGATGCCCCAGACGATCGCCCGCTCGCGGTCGCAGATGTAGGAGATCACGGTGTCCTCGGACTGCAGCATCTTGGAGCCCTTGAGGACGCCGACGCCGCCGCGCCATTCGCCGGGACCGGCGGAATCGGTCTGGATCTGGCATTCGGTCATCAGGATCGGCGTCGTGCGCTCCTGGCCCTCGATGGGCTGCGCCATCATGCCGGTGCCGAAGCACGAGGTGGTGACGTTGGCGCCGTCCTTGCCGTTGCGCCCGCCCCAGCCGCCGGGCAGCCAGTCGTAGAACATGAAGATCGGCTTGTCGGGCGAGCGGGCGTCGCGCCCGCCGGTCAGGAGGTATTCGAGGTTGAAGGTGCAGGCGAGCGCGCGCTCGGGCATCAGCTCCGACCACATCTCGTAGATCGAGTTCATGATCTTCTCGAAGGGCATCAGGAACCCGGTGACCGCCACCGGCCACTTGGCGTCGACGATCGAGCCCTCCGGCACGGTCAGCTCGAAGGCGCGATAGAAGCCGGAGTTGAGCGGCAGGTCGGGGAAGAAGGTCTTCATGCCGGCCGCGACCGCCGAGAAGGTCGCGCCGAAGGCCGAGTTGTAGATCGAGGCGATGGTCGGGTGGCTGCCCGAGAAGTCGTAATAGGCCTTATCGCCCCGGATCGTCATCTTGATGCGGATCGGGATCATGCCCTCGCCGCCGGCCGGGTCGCGGTCGATGTAGTCGACCGTCTCCCATGTGCCGTCGGGAAGCGCGGCGATGCGCTGGCGCACGGCCCGTTCGACATAATCCTGCACTTCCGAAAGACCCGTCTTCACGGTCTCGCGCCCGTACTTCTCGACGAGGCGCAGAATCTCGCGCGCGCACACGGCGGTGCCCTGCGCCTGTGCCTGGATGTCGCCGATGATCGAGGCGGGATCGCGCGTGTTCGACGCGATCATGTTGGCGACGTCCCGCCGGAAGACGCCCTTGTCGTAGAGCCGGACGGGCGTGATGCGCAGGCCCTCGCGGAACATGTCGCGCGCCGTCACGTCGAAGGAGCCCGGCACCGAGCCGCCCATGTCCGACCAGTGGCCGTTGGACTGGGCATAGGCGATGATCTCGCCGCCGGAGAAGATCGGGCGGATGAGGCGCACGTCCGAGAAGTGCGTGCCGCCGGCATAGGGGTCGTTGATGGCGAAGACGTCGCCGTCGTGCATGTCGCCCTCGAAGGCGCGCATGACGTCCTTGCAGGTGAAGTGCAGGGTGCCGACGTGGACGGCGATGTCCTGGTTGCCCTGCGCCGCGCATTCGCCGTCGGCGTCGTGCAGCGCCGAGGAGAAGTCGTGGTTGTAGATCACGAAGGAGTAGCAGGTCCGCAGCACCTGCTCGCCCATCTGGTCGACGCTGGTGATGAAGGAGTTCTTGAGGACCTCGAAGGTCACCGGGTCGAGCGTCTGTTCGCTGGCCATCTCGTTCAGCCCTTCACGCGGATGATGATGTTCAGGAATTTGTCGACCTCGGCGAGCGAGCCGGGCGGCACGACGACGGTCGAATCCACCTGTTCGACGATCGCGGGGCCCCGGAACCGGAAGCCGCAGGGCAGGTCGTCGCGCCCGAAGACCGGCGTGTCGTGGGGCGCGTTGTCGAACCAGACGGTGCGGCGCGACACGGGATCGGGCGTCTCGCCCGTCGGCTCGTGGACGGCGAGCTCGGCCTTCGGCACGACGCCGATCGCCTTGACGTTGACGCGGAAGAAGGAGACCGGCGCGTCGTCGCGGCGGAAGTTGTACTCGCGCTGGTGCTCGCGGTGGAAGTCGGCGACCAGCGCCTCGATCGAGGTGATCGGGCTCGGCACGGAGACGGCGAGCGAGCGCCACTGGCCGCGATACATCATGTCG
This sequence comes from uncultured Aureimonas sp., assembly GCF_913775355.1. Lineage (GTDB taxonomy): Bacteria > Pseudomonadota > Alphaproteobacteria > Rhizobiales > Rhizobiaceae > Aureimonas. The sequence continues at coordinate 3,586 of NZ_CAJYIU010000156.1, read as the reverse complement.
ATCGAGCGCTGGAGGACGATGTCGCCTTCCGCGACGCCCTCGTGCGTCAGCCGGTCGAGAGCCTCGCGCTCGATGCGGGCGAAGCGGGCCTCGATGTCGTCGGGCTCGGCGTCCGTGCCCTCCACCATACAGTTTTCCGAAAAATCGTGCTGCATGTCGACGAGGAGGCAGCCGAGCGCCGAGGTGACGCCGGGGTTCGGCGGCACGATCACCGCGGGGATGGCGAGCTCGCGCGCGACGTCCACCCCGTGCAGCGCGCCGGCCCCGCCGAAAGCGACGAGGGCGAAGTCTCTGGGATCGTAGCCGCGGCTGATCGAGATCAGGCGCACGGCGTCCGACATGTTGGCGTTGGCGACGCGCAGGATCGCGTCGGACGCTTCCTCGGCCGAGAGGCCGAAGGGCTTGGCGACGCCCTCCTCGACCGCCTCGCGGGCCAGGGCGGGATCGAGCTGCACCTTGCCGCCGGCCAGACTCGTGCCGAGCCGCCCGAGCGTCACGTTGGCGTCGGTGTTGGTCGGCTGGCGGTTGCCGTTGCCGTAGCAGGCGGGGCCGGGAAAGGCGCCGGCCGACTGCGGGCCGTTGCGGAGCGATCCCGCCTCGTCGGTCCAGGCGAGCGAGCCGCCGCCGGCCCCGATCGTCAGCACCTCGATCGAGGAGAAGCGGATGGGATAGCCGAACTCGATGTACCAGTCCTTGGTGACGCGCGACTGGCCCTCGTAGGCGAGCGAGACGTCGGTGGACGTGCCGCCCATGTCGAGGCCGATCGAGTTCGGGAAGCCGCAGAGCGAGGCGATGTGGCGCGACGCGATGGCGCCCGCCGCGATGCCGGAGCCCGCGAGCCGCGCGGCATAGTCCTTGACGGAGGCCGGCGTCATCACGCCGCCGCCGGTGTGGAGAAGGAGGAGGTCGCGGGTGTAGCCGCCCGACGCCAGTTCCTCGCCGAGCCGCGTCGTGTAGCTGACGACGACCGGCGAGACGGCGGCGTTGGCGACCGTGGTCGAGAAGCGCTCGTGCTCGAAGATCTCCGGCAGCACCTGCGAGGAGATCGAGACCGGCACGTCCGGCATGGCCTCGAGCAGGATCTCGCGCATGCGGCGCTCGTGGTCGCCGTTGAGATAGGCGTTCATGAAGCAGACCGCGATCGCCTCGACGCCGCGCTTCTTCAAGATGCGCGCGACCTCGCGGGCGGCCGCCTCGTCCAGCGGCTCGACCACCTGGCCGGCGCTGTCGACGCGCTCAGGGACCGTCAGCCGGTCGCGGCGCGGGATGTAGGGCTTCACGACGTCCTTGTAGACGTCCCAGAGGTCTTCCTTGTTGGCGCGGCGGATCTCGAGCACGTCGCGAAAGCCCGCGCTGCAGACCATGGCGGTGCGCGGCAGGCGCCGGGTGATCAGCGCGTTGGTCGCGACCGTCGTGCCGTGGCTGAAGAGCGCCACCTTGGACAGGTCGATGCCGGCCTTGCCGACGCCGCCGAGGATGCCCTCGATCGGGTCCTTGGTGGAGGACGTCTTCTCGATGCGGATGAGGCCGGTGTCCTCGTCCATGATGCAGATGTCGGTGAAGGTGCCGCCGACATCGACGGCGACGCGAAGATTCTGCAAGTTGGCCCATCCCATGCTTCGGCCGTTCGTGTCGGCACAAGCGTGCCCGGCGGCGCGGCGGATCGGTGCGATCCGCGCCCGTTCGACAAGGACGGTCGGTGGTTTTCGAAAGGTTGCGTAGGGATTAAAGGGGCTTTCGCGCGCCCGCTCTTGTCGTCGAGCGCATCAATCCTTGTGCCAGGAAGCGGCCGGTGCTCACGCGTTCATCGCCGTTGTGCGCTGCACACCAAACGATCAGCCGCGCGCGGCCGCCCGCGTCTCGCTGGGGGTGCGGCCGAATTCGGCGCGATAGTTGCGGCTGAACTGCGCCTGGTCGCCGAAGCCCCACTCGTAGGCGATCTCGGAAATCGCACGCCGCCCGTTCTGCGGGTCCTTCAGCAGTGCGTCGCACATCAGGAGGCGCTGGGTGCGGATATGGGCGCAGACCGTCGTGCCCTCGGCCTCGAAAAGCTGATGGAGGTAGCGCAGCGAGATGCCGCAGCCGTCGGCGATGCGCTGCGGCGACAGGTCGGTCTCGCGCAGGTGCGAGCGGATGAAATGCTCGGCACGGTGAAGATGGGCGTTGCGCACCGAGGAGGCCGAGCCCGAGAGAACGCGCTGGTCAGCCTCCACCGCCATGGCGAGGAGATCGACGAGATGGGCTCCCATCAGGCTGCGCGCCGCCTCGTCCATCTCGTCGAGGCGCGGCGCCGTCATCCGCAGCATGTCGACGAAGAGGGCACCGACCGAGCGGCTGGCGTCGAACTGGAGCGTCGCCAGCCGCTCGGGCCGGGGTATGCGCGAGCGCAGAAGCGCGCTCGGCACCTTCATCACCCAGAGCGCGGCGCGCTCGCGATGGCTGAACTCGTAGGGCAGGTGGCTGCGCTCGATCAGGAACTGGCCGGGCTTGCAGGTGACGTCCTGGTTGTCCTGCGAGAAGCGGATCTCGGCGATGTCGGGCACCGTGATCAGGTAGCTTTCCTCGCGCTCCGACACGAGGTGGCGCTCCTGCCGGCGGTAGAGCAGCCCGTCGCAGTGGTTGCGCGAGATCGAGACCTGGCCGAGCGACCAGAAGTCGAGATCGCCGGAGAACTCCTGCGCGTTGCGGAACTGGATATCGAGCGGGAAGTAGGTGCGCGACACCGCGTCCTGCCAGAACTGCTTGCGCTGGCCGCCCGAGGCCTGATCGGTGGAATAGGTCAATCGCATCGCACGCATCCCCATCCGGTTCCCGCCGGCCTCGCGGTCCACGAGGCCGTCAGTTCAGCATCAATCGCGCGGCGTTTGAAGACCCCCCGCGGCAAATGCCCGTTCAGAACGGCAAAGCAGGAAGCGTGCCAAATCAAGGCGATGGCGGTGCGATCCTGCACCAGGCCCTGTGGCACCGGCGATATATCATATGGCAGGGTGACGTCGCGGTCCCCGCGCGCCCGGTTCGGCAGGCGGTCCGTCGGCCGGCGCTGCCCAGGATCGCGTCAGGCGGCGTGATTCGCGGGCAGAGGCCGCGGGACGGTCTTCTGTCCCGCGGCGGGCCAAGCTGCGGGGCGCCGGTTCCCGCACGACAGGGGATGGGGAGGCAGGACCCGGTTCCGGCGGCGCGAAGGTCACGCGGCGAGCGGGTCGTCTCCGGCCCGCCCGTCTCGTCGCGCGGCGTGCGTGCCCTTCAGGCCGTCCGCGCCGGACGATCGCCGCCGACCTTTGCGCTCGGCGTATCGTTGACCCCGTCGAGGTCCGGGGCTTGGCCGTAGCTCATGTTCTTCATCTGCTGCATGACGCGCGCCATCTCCTCGTCCGGCAGGACCGGCGGCTCGCCGAGGACGCGCGCCTGCACGTAGAGGCGCGACAGGGTCTCGACCTCGATCGCCAGCGCCAGCGCCCCCGCCATGGTGCGCCCGAGCGCGATCTGCCCGTGCTGGCCGAGAAGGCAGGCCATCCGGTCCTCCAGCGCTTCCAGCGCGGCGTCCGACAGGGCCTGCGTGCCAAAGGTCGCATAGCGCGAGCAGCGG
>NZ_CAJYIU010000155.1 GCF_913775355.1 uncultured Aureimonas sp. | reverse complement strand
CCGTCACCCTGTTCGATCCGCCGTCGGGTCCGGGCGTTCGGGTCGATGCCGGCGTCGTGTCGGGCTCGGTCGTGCCGGGTCACTTCGATTCGATGATGGCCAAGCTCGTCGTCACCGGGCCGACGCGCGCGGCGGCGATCGCACGCGCGCGCCGCGCGCTCTCCGAGTTCCGCATCGAAGGCGTCGCGACCGTGCTGCCGTTCCACCGGGCGGTCCTGGACGCGGACGATTTCGCGGGTGATGCGCTGCGCGTCCACACCCGTTGGATCGAGACGGAGTTTGCCGGCGAACTGGCCGTGGCCGCGCGTCCCGAGCCGCTCGACGAGATGGCGACCGTGCGGCTGCCGGTCGAGATCGACGGGCGCCGCCACATGCTGGGATTGCCGGCGGCCTTTCTGGCGCGGCTCGGCACGACCGGCGGCGCGCCGGTCGCCGCCGCCGAGGAGACGGCGGCGGATGCCGCGCGTCTCGCGGCGCCCGTCGCTGGGACGCTGCAGGGCTGGCGTGTCGAGAACGGCGTCCATGTGGAAGCCGGACAGGTCGTCGCCGTGATGGAGGCGATGAAGATGGAAACGCAGGTGACCGCCCATGCGGCCGGCACCATCGCGCTCGTCGCCGAGCCCGGCGCCTATCTCCAGGCGGGCGAGGCGCTCGCCCGGATCGAGGCGGGACCGGCCTGACACCGGTCCGCCTGCCGGGACCTCAGGCGCCGAGCGCGTAGGCGTGGATCGTCGCCGCGCCGAAGGGGCGGTCGAGGTCGGCCATGGCGATAGCGTAGCGCGAGCGGATCGTCTCGATATGGACCGGCGTGGCGGCGAGATCCGCGGCGATGCGGTCGAACCCGCCGCGCCCGCTCGGTGCCGTGACGCCCGCCCGCACCACCGCGTCGGCATAGGCGTCGGCCTCGTCTTCCGACAGGCCGAGATGGCCGGCGGCCCACAGGCCGACCAGCCGGTCGGCCCGCGCGCGGTCGCAGAAGGACCGGCGCTCGGCGAGCGCGTGGCGGGTTTCCGACAGTTCGTGGAGACGATCGATGTCCTGCATGAGTCCGCTTCCCCTCGTTGATCCCCGTCGCCGGCATCTCGGGCGACGGGAGCAACGCTAGGCGACGGGCTCTCAAAGGAGGCCGAATCCGACCGCGACAATTGAATCGAACGGCCGGGAAAAAGTGTTGCCGGGCCGTTAACGCGGCCTCGCGAAACCGGCTTGTGCGCTTACGATTTCGCGAGGATCCGATCACGCTGCCGCGATCAGGACCGCGCCACCGAATGCGAGAAGATGTCCTCCTCGTCCCAGCCGAGGAGGTCGAGCTTGGCGCGCGTCGGCAGGAAGGCGAAGGCGGCTTCGGCGATCTCCAGCCGGTCCTCGCGCTCGAGGCGCTTCAGGAGCACGCCCATCAGGTCGTGGAGGTAGAGGACGTCCGAGGCGGCGTAATCGAGCTGGGCCGGGGTGAGCGTCTCGGCCGCCCAGTCCGACGACTGCTGCTGCTTCGACAGATCGACCCCGATCAGCTCCTTCGACAGGTCCTTGAGGCCGTGCCGGTCGGTATAGGTGCGCGTCAGGCGCGAGGCGATCTTGGTGCAGAACACCGGCTGCGTCATCACGCCGAACGCGTGGTAGAGCGCGGCGATGTCGAAGCGCGCGTAGTGGAAGATCTTGCGCTTCGTCGTGTCCGCCAGAAGCGTGCAGAGGTTCGGCGCCTCGCGCTGGCCCTTGCCGATCTGCACGATGTCGGCCGTGCCGTCGCCCGGCGAGAGCTGCACCACGCAGAGACGGTCGCGCCGGGTGTCGAGGCCGAGCGTCTCGGTGTCGATGGCGACCGATCCGGTGTAGCGGGCGAGGTCGGGAAGGTCTCCCTTGTGGACGCGGATCGTCATGGCTGCGGTCTCCAGGCCCCTGCGAGCGGGGCGTATGTCGGGTGGATGCGTTCGGGTGGGGCATAGCGGATTTCACGCCGCGGCCAAACCCTGCGACGTGGGCCGCGGCCGGAAAACATGCGCGTCTGGCCCGTCTCAGCCGCCTTCGGCGAGGAACCAGGCGACGAGCTCGGCCCCGTTGCGCACGCCGACGGCCCGCGACAGGCGCAGGCGATGCGCCTCGATCGTGCGCGGCGACAGGCCAATCGCGCCTGCGATCTCGCCGTTGGTGCGCCCTTGCGCGACCAGCGCGAGGATCTGGCGCTGGCGGCCGGTCAACTGCAGCGTCGCGCCGGTGACCGGCCGGTTCAGCGGCTGGAACGCGTAGATCGCCTCGGCGAACGGGTCCGCCGCGCGGCGCGAGCGCCCGTTGACGCGCGCCCAGAAGCGCCGGCCCATCGCGCCCCGCATGATGCGCTCGTCCTGGTAGACCTGGCCGCCCGGCAAATGGCTGCGCCACATCTCGCCGGTGCGCACGAAATCGTCGAGCGCCGGATAGAGACGCGAGAAGCTGGCGTCGATCAGGTCCCGCCGCTCGAAGCCGAAGAGCGCCGCGAACTCGGCGTTGCAGTCGCGGATGATGCGGTGGGTGGCGAAGACGAGGGGCACCGGCAGTTCCGCGAGCGCGAAGCGCGGGGCGGCGTCGTCGGGCGGGGCGCGTGCGGACATGCCGTAGAAATACGACTCGCCGCCCCCGGCGGGCAAGCCCTAGCTTGGCACCCGGAGACAGGCCCGGCGGGGCCGGCGACGGGGAGGCATGGAGCGTTGCGAAAAGTTCATTCCACGGCGACGGAGGCGCTGGCCGGCCTCCTGCGCGACGACATGGTGGTCATGGCCGGCGGCTTCGGTCTCTGCGGCATTCCCGAGGCCCTGATCGACGCGGTGCAGGAGTCGGGCGTCAAGGGCCTGACGGTCATCTCCAACAATGCGGGCGTCGACGGGATCGGCCTCGGGCGGCTGCTCGCCACGCGCCAGATCGCCAAGATGATCTCGTCCTATGTCGGCGAGAACAAGCTCTTCGCGCAGCAGTACCTGTCGGGCGAACTGGAGCTGGAGTTCAACCCGCAGGGCACGCTCGCCGAGCGCATCCGGGCCGGCGGCGCCGGCATTCCGGCCTTCTTCACCAAGACCGGCGTCGGCACCCTGATCGCCGAAGGCAAGGAGGTGCGCGAGTTCGACGGCGAAACCTACGTCATGGAGCGCGGGCTCTTTGCGGATCTCGCGATCGTCCACGCCCATACGGGCGATGAGCAAGGCAACCTCGTCTACCGGAAGACCGCGCGCAACTTCAATCCGATGATGGCGACGGCGGCCAAGGTGACCGTCGCCGAGGTCGAGCACATGGTGCCGGTCGGCTCGATCGACGCCGACCATATCCACACGCCCGGCATCTTCGTGCAGCGGATCGTCCACGTGCCGAACCCGGAGAAGCACATCGAGCAGCGCACCGTGCGAAAGCGCGAGACGGCCGGCGCAGCGGCCGCCGCAGGGGAGGAGATCTGATGGCCTGGACGCGCGACCAGATGGCGGCCCGCGCCGCCCGCGAACTCAAGGACGGGTTCTACGTCAATCTCGGCATCGGCATTCCGACGCTGGTGGCCAACCACATCCCCGACGGGATCGAGGTGGTCCTCCAGTCCGAGAACGGCATGCTCGGCATGGGTCCCTTCCCCTTTGAAGGCGAGGAGGACGCCGACCTCATCAACGCCGGCAAGCAGACCATCACCGAACTGCCGATGACGAGCTTCTTCTCCTCGGCCGACAGTTTCGCGATGATCCGGGGCGGGCATATCGACCTGTCCATCCTCGGCGCCATGCAGGTGGCGGCCAACGGCGATCTCGCCAACTGGATGATCCCCGGCAAGATGGTGAAGGGCATGGGCGGGGCGATGGACCTTGTCGCCGGCGTCAAGCGCGTCGTCGTGGTGATGGAGCACGAGGCCAAGGGCGAATCGAAGCTCCTGCCCGAATGCACCCTGCCGCTGACGGGCGCGCGCGTCGCCGACCTCGTGATCACCGATCTCGGCGTCTTCACGGTGGAGCGCAAGGGGCCGGAGCGCCTGACCCTGATCGAGCTTGCCGACGGCGTGACGCTCGACGAGATCCGGGCGAAGACGGCGGCGCCGTTCGAGGTCGGGCTGTAAGGGCGCGGCGCGCGGGGGCTATCGGCTGCCCGCGCGCGCCAGCCGAACGGTGTCCTCCGGCTCGCCGCACCGACGCACAACACGATGGCGAGGCGGCCGGGATGACGTGCCGTCCGCCTCAGAGCGACAGCGGCGTGGTGTAGCCGGTGAGTTCCAGGTAGCCCCGGCCGCCCTCGGTCCTCACCGCCCCCTCCCAGTAGACGGGCAGGCCGCCGGCCCGCCCGTCGAGTTCCTGGTCGTCGAAGAGGGGCTGGAGGGGCAGGCGTCGCTCGCCCTCGGGCAGGCGGACCACCAGCACCTGCTCCACCGGATAGGTCGCGCCCGTCCGCTCGGAGCGCCAGCGGCGCACCGGCTCGAAGCCGACGTCGCCGGGCCCGAGGCGCACAATCGTGCCATCCGGGCGGCGCCACGAGCCGCCGGCATAGACCGTGTCCACTTCGCGGCCGCGCATGCGGAAGGCGACGAGCGCCGAGCCGTCGTCGAAGTTCAGGCCGGTCCAGTCCCAGCCGCTGGCTTCCGGCGCGAGGTACTGGGACGACCATTCGCGGTCGAGCCAGGCCTCGCCGGTGACCTGCTCGACGCCCCCGGCGCGCGCCAGCGTTCCCGAAACCTCCAGATGCGGCAGCGAGTAGTAGTAGCTCGCCTCCCCCTCGCGGGTGCCCTTGCGGCTGTAGCCGTCGTCGCCCTGGAGGAACTCGGCTTGCGTCGGCCGGAAGGCGAGGTCGTAGGAAAAGTCGGGCGTGCGCACGGTGGTCGTCCAGCGACCGTCCGCCTCGCGCCGGATGTGCCAGTCGCGGATCGAGACATCGGCGTTCCCGGTCGCCGCGCCGGCAAGGCCGAAGCCCTCGCGCGCGGACCGCTCGCCGTGCAGCAGCTTGCCGACCGCGGGATCGGAAATCGCGGCGTGGGCGAAGAGGACTTGGGCCGGCGCGAAGCGGCTGGGATTGGCCGGGTCGATGCTCGGCCGGGTGCGGAAGAAGGTCACCTGGAAGCCGAGCTCCTCGCCCGTGCCCGTCCGCAGCCAGCCGGTGACGTACCACCACTCGGTGCGGAACTCGGGGTGGGCGCCGTGGTCGGCGGGGAAGGCGAGCGGCACGCCGGAGCCCACCACCGGATACTCCTGCGCCCGCGCCGGCAGGACGAGGACGGCGAGCGACAGGAGAAGAGCCAGAACCACGCGCATCACCAATCCTCCCGAACGGCCTGCACCGCCCCTTGCGCCGTCGCGCGGCGGCCCGCGAGCACGGCCGTCAGCGCCGCGGCGGCGACCAGCACGGCGGCGACGAGTGCCAGCGTCCCCCACGGCACGCGCGTGCCCATGGTCCAGTTGAAGCTCTGCGGGTTGATGACGTGGATCAGAACTTGGGCCAGCGCGAGGCCGAGAACGGTTCCCGCCACCGCGCCGACGGTGCCGAGAAGCGCCCCTTCCAGCCCCAGCATCGCGCGGATCTGCGGCCGCGAGACGCCGAGATGGCGCAGCATGCCGAACTCGCGGGTGCGCGCCAGCGTCTGCGCCGAGATCGTCGCCGCGACGCCCGACAGGCCGACCAGCATCGCGACCGCCTGAAGGACGTAGGTGACGGTGAAGGAGCGGTCGAAGAGGTCGAGCGCGAAGGCGCGCAGCTCGGCCGGCCGCGCGAGGTTGGCCGGGCTCCCCGGCGACAGGGCGGCCAGAAGCGCACGGCCGGCGGCGTCGCCGTCCGCGCCGGGTGCGAGCGTCACGGCCGCCTCGTCGCGCGTCGCGTCGCCCGTGAGGCGCGTGTAGTCGTCGCTCGCGATCGCCACCGCGCCCTGCTGGCGCGCGTAGTCGCGCCAGATGCCGGCCACGAAGAAGCGGGCGTCCTGCCCGATCGGCAGCGCGATGGTGGCGCCCGGCCGCCAGCCGTAGAGCCGCGCGGCGGGCTCGGAGACGTAGACCGGCAGGCTCCCCTCGGGGCGCGGCGTCGACGTCGTCTCAACCGAGCGCAGGAGCCCGCCCGTCTCGCCGTCGCGGATGTCGCGGGCGATCAGCACCACGGGCGGGCGATCCGGTGCGATCGAGAGGGGAAGCTGGCGGCTGAACCGGATCGTGCCGACCCCCGGCACCTCGAGAAGGCGCGCCTGCGTCTGCGGATCGAAGCCGCTGCCGGCGCCCGCGCGAAGATAGAGGTCGGCCGAGAGCACGTCGCCGAGCCAGTCGTCGACGGCGGTGCGGAAGCTCGTGACCATGGTCGCCATGGCGATCACGAGCGCGGTCGAGGCGACGATGCCGCAGAGCGCCGTCGCCGCCTCGCCGGGGCTGCCCTGGACATGGCGGACGGCCAACTGCGCGGGGACGGCGCGCGGCGGCCGGCGCACCAGCGGCTTCAGGAGCTGGCGCGCGAGCCACGGCACGCCCGCGACGCCGCCCGCCAGCATCAGCGCCATGCCGGCAAAGCCGAGGATGGGCAGGTTCGCGATCGGCGGCGCGAGGCTGGCGAGGACGCCGGCGCCGAGGAGAGCCGCGGCAGGAAGGATCGGCACGCGTGAGCGCGGATCGACGAGGTCGCCGGCGTTCTTGAGGCTGGCGGCGGGCGCCGCGCGCGAAGCGGCCCGCGCCGGCAGGGCGCTGCCGAGAAGCGCGGCGAGGAGGCCGAGCGCGAAGAACACGCCGGCCGCGACCGGCTGGAACACGACGCGCGCCGCGCCGCCCTCGAAGTAGCCGGCGCCGAGATCGCCGCCGAGGAGCCGCAGCGCGAGCGTGGCGAGGCCGTAGCCGAGGAGAAGGCCGAGACCTGCGCCGACGATCCCGATCACCAGACCTTCCAGCGTGACCGCGGCGACGACGCCACCGCGCGGCAGGCCGAGCGTGCGCAGGAGCGCGAAGGTGCGCAGCCGCCGGGCGACCGAGAGCGCCTGCGCCGAGAAGACGAGGAAGCCGCCGGTCAGGAGCGCGACGAGCGCCAGCATGTCGAGATTGACGCGGTAGGCGCGGCTGAGGGCCGAGCCCTGGCGCGCCTCTGTCTCGTCCGTGCCAAGGCTGGCGTTGGCCGGCAGGACGGCGGGGAGGGCGGCCTCGGCGGCCGCCCGGTCGCTCACCGAGAGGTCGATGCGGTCGAGGCGCCCCAGCCGGTCGAAGCGCCATTGCGCCGCCGCGATGTCGATCGTCCCGAGCCGCTCCGTGTCGCCCGCCCCGTCCAGCGTGCCCGCGATGCGCAGCGGCACGGTGCGCCCGTTGGCCGAGACCTCGATCGTGTCGCCGATCCCGGCGCCGGTGCCGGCGAGCGCCGCGCGCGACAGGAAGAGGGCTTCGGGCGAGAAGACCTCGGCGCGGTTCTGGTCGACGCCTTGCGCGTTCAGCCCGATCAGCGTCGGCGTGACGCGGGCGGCGCGCAGGACGTCGAGGCCGAGAAGGGTGAAGGCGCCGCCGCCCGCTCGCGCGTCGAGCGCGATGACGGGGCTCGCGTCCGCGACCCCATCCGCCAGCGCGATCGGCCCGTAGGCCGCCTCGTCGAAGCCGAGGGGGCTCGCCGCCCGCACCTGGAGATCCGCCGCTCCGTTGACCGAGCGCACCGCGCCCTCGAAGGAGGCGAGCGCCGAGCCGTTGACGAGATGGACGGCAAAGCCGAGCGCGACGCCGACGGCGATCGCGAGCGCTGTCAGGAGGAAGCGCGCGGGGTGCGCGCGCGCCTCGCCGACGATCAGCCAGCGCAGGGCGAGGCGAGCCGCCCCGAGGCCCGCGTCAGTCATGCGAAGCCTTCAGGCCCGTCGCGGTCAGGGTCAGGACGCGGTCGGCGACGGCGGCGGTCGCGGGCGAGTGGGTGACGATCACGGCCGCGGCGCCCCCCTCACGCACCGCCGAGGCGAAAAGCTTCAGGACCCGCGCCGCGGTGTCGGGGTCGAGATTGCCGGTCGGCTCGTCGGCGAGGATGAGGGCCGGGCGGTGGACGAGGGCGCGCGCGATGGCGACGCGCTGCAACTCGCCGCCCGACAGGTCGCGCGCATAGTCGCCCGCCCGCCCGTCGAGCCCGACGGCGTCGAGAAGCCGTTCGGCCTCCGACGTCGCCCGCGCCGCGTCGGGCGAGACGAGCGCCAGCGGCAGCGCGACGTTCTGGCCGAGCGTGAGATAGGGCAGGATGTGGAAGGCCTGGAAGACGAAGCCGATCCGCTCGCGACGAAGCGTCGTGCGCGCCGTCTCGTCGAGGGGCCCGAGCGCGGTGCCGCCGACCTCGACGACGCCGCGATCTGCCTCGTCGAGGCCGGCGAGGATGTTGAGGAGCGTCGACTTGCCGGTGCCCGACTCGCCGACGATCGCGACGAGCTCGCCGCCGGCGACCGCAAGATCGAGCCCGGAAAACAGCTCGCGGCCGCCGGGCACGGTCTTGGCGAGGCCTCGAACGATAAGGCGGGCATCGGCTGCGTGGTCGGCGGCGTGGCCGCGGGTCGGGGCGGGGGCGAGATCGTTCGGCATCGCGCCGGAAACTGGAGCGCGGCGCCCGGCGATCCAGCCACGCGGCCTGTCGCCGGACGCCGCAGGGTGGTCAGGCGTCGACCTGTCGCAGCCAGTCGCGGGCAAGCGCGAGATCCATCTGCGACAGGCCGTGACCGACGGGAAGGACCTCATGCCGCACCCGGGCACCGCCCTCGTCCAGCATCGCGGCCAGACGCTCGGCGTTGGCGGCCGGCACGATCGGGTCCATCGCGCCCGACAGCATGAGGACGGGCGTCCCGCCAAGCGCGAAGGCGGGCGGCCGGGCCAGCGGCACCATCGGGCGGATCAGGGCGGCCGCGGCCAGCGCATCGGGCTGCAGCATCAGGAGCGCTGCCGCGATGTTGGCGCCGTTGGAGAAGCCGACCGCGATCGGGGCGGGGAGGCCATAGGTCTCGCGCGCCTCGACGAGGAAGTCGGCGAGCTCGTGGGCGCGCGCGACGACGTCCGCCTCGTCGAAGACGCCCTCGGCCAGGCGCCGGAAGAAGCGCGGCATGCCGTTTTCCAGCACCCGGCCGCGCGGCGACAGAAGGGCGGCGCCGGGGCTCAGCGCCGCGCCGAGCCCGAGAAGGTCGCTCTCGTTGCCGCCGGTCCCGTGCAGGAGGAGGAGCGGCGCCCCGGACCCGTCGCCGGCGGGCACGAAGCGGTGGATATGCGACAGGGTCATCTCGCTCATGGTGTCCTCCGGGGGAAGGGGGCGGGGCGGCTTTCGGCCGCCCCGCTTCGGGTTTCGTCAGGCCGCCTCGGTGCCGAGATCGGGCAGCACGCTCTCGATGCGGGCGCGGTGGGACTCCAGCCCCGCCGGCAGCTTCAGGGTCTGCCCCAGCGTTGCCGCCGGCTCGTCCACGGCAAAGCCCGGCGCGTCGGTCGCGATCTCGAACAGGACATGGCCCGGCTCGCGGAAATAGACCGAGCGGAAGTAGTTGCGGTCGCGCTGTTCGGTCACCCCGATCCTGTGGTTCTCGACGAGGCGCTTGGCCATCGCCGCCTCCGCCGCATCGTCCGCCGCCCGGAAGGCGACGTGATGGACGGAGCCGGCCCCCGGCCGGGGCTTCAGGAAGCCGCCGACGGCCCGGATGTCGACGATGCCGCCGACCGAAACGCCGTCCACCTGGAAGCGCGTGGTCGAGCCCTCCGAGCCGAGTTCCCGGAAGCCGAGGACGTCGGTCAGCACCGCGCCGGTCGGCGCCTTCTCCTCGAGCAGCAGGCTCACCGAATGGAAGCCGCGGATCGCGACCTCGGGCGAGATGCCGCCGGCGGTCCAGCCCGGCTCCTTTTCGGCGCCCGGCACCGCGACGAGCGCGAGATGCATGCCGTCCGGGTCGCGGAAGGTGAGCGCCGTCTCGCCGAAGCGCTTGACCGGCGGGTCGAAGGCGACGCCGCGCTCGATGAAGCGGTGCGTCCAGAAGCCGATCGAGCCCTCCGGCACGCGGAACACGGTCTCCTGCGTCTCGCCGACGCCGAGCCGGCCGGGCGCCGCGTGCTCCCAGGGGAAGAACGTCAGGATCGTACCGGGGCTGCCGGCCTCGTCGCCGTAGTAGAGGTGCCAGGTGCCGGGATCGTCGAAATTGACGGTCCGCTTTACGAGGCGAAGCCCGAGCGTATCGGTGTAGAACCGCACGTTGCGCGCGGCGGGACCGGCGATGGCGGTAACGTGGTGGATGCCGTGGCTCATGTCGGATCTCCCTGGATCGCGTTGCGTGGACCCAACATAATCGCAATGACGGCTCTGCGTCAGGTGCAG
>NZ_CAJYIU010000154.1 GCF_913775355.1 uncultured Aureimonas sp. | reverse complement strand
CCGCCCGCCCCGCCTCGATGCGGATGCGCTCGGCTTGCGCCCCCGTCAGGATGCGCAGGTTCTTGCGGTGCCGGATCGGCCCGAGAAAGGCGCGCACGGCATTGAAGCGCAGGCCCGCCTTCTGCGTCACCTCGAAATAGGACGAGCCGAAATTGTCACCGGCGTTGAAGTCGTCGATCTGCGGCACGCCGATCTCCTCGGCCGCCTCGCGGATCGCGTCGAGGATCGGCCAGGACAGGCGCTGCTTCTCGACACGCAGTTCGCCGACCTGGCTGTGGAAGGGCGTGTCCAGCGCGTGGTGGTTCTCCGAGCGGCGGAACAGCGGCAGGACGTCGTCCCAGCCCCAGCCGACATTGCCGAGTTGGCGCCAGCCGTCGTAGTCGGCGGCCTGGCCCCGCATGTAGATCATGCCGTTGATGGACGAGCAGCCGCCCATGACGCGGCCGCGGGGATAGGCGAGCTTGCGACCGTTCAGCCCTGCCTCCTCCTCCGTCGCATAGCTCCAGTCGGTGCGGGGGTTGCCCATGCAGTGGAGGTAGCCGACCGGGATATGGATCCAGTGGTAGCGGTCGGAGCCGCCGGCCTCCAGCAGCAGCACCGTATTCTTCGGATCGGCGCTCAGCCGGTTGGCAAGGACGCAACCGGCCGAGCCCGCACCGACGACGATGTGGCTGTAGCGACCAAGATCGAGGCGGGCGTCGCCTGAGGAAGTCGTCATAGTCGGTCACTCCGGCGCACGAGCGCGCCTTCGCACCGTCCGCCTCCGGGCCGAATGCGGATCGGCTCATGATGGTACGGCACGGCTCGGCCGCCAGTTTGGCCCCGCCACGCCGCCCCTGCAACCCGGCCGCTCTCCTTCGATGGGCATGGAGGCCGGTCGCATCGCGAGCTTTTTCGCCGGACCCTCGTCTTGGGCACAAAACCTTCAAAACCCGCTTGTAAGAGCGCCGCAAGCCGGACAACGGTGCCCCGCCTCTCGCGGAAAGTTCGATGCGCAAAAACCTGCTGCCGATCGTATCGCTGCTTCTGTCGACCTTCTTTCTGATGGTCGGAGCGGGACTGCAGGGCATCCTCCTCCCCGTCCGCGCAGCGCTGGAAGGCTGGAGCGCCTACGAGATCGGCCTGATGGGCACGAGCTACGCGATCGGCTTCACGCTGGGCTGCGTCGCCATGCCCGCGATCGTGCGGTCCGCCGGCCACGTGCGGACCTTCTCCGCCCTCGCGTCGCTGCTCGCCATCGCCATCCTGCTGCATGGGATGGCGATCCAGCCCTTGGCGTGGATCGCGGTGCGCGGCGTCGCGGGCTTCGCGCTTGCCGGCTCCTACATGGTCATCGAGAGCTGGCTGAACGAGCGCGTGACCAACGAGACGCGCGGGCGCGTCTTCTCGATCTATATGGTCGTGTCGATGGTCGCGATGATGGCCGGGCAGTTCGCCATGCCGCTCGCCGATCCCGCCCTCCCGGACGTGTTCATGCTGTGCGCGATCTTCTTCGCACTCGCGGTCATTCCGAACGCCCTGTCGCGGGCGCCGAGCCCAAAGGCGCTGACGCAGGTGCGGCTCGACCTTCGCAGCCTCTACCGGAACTCACCGGCGGCCGTCGCCGGGGTCTTCATCTCCGGCATCCTCTCCGGCGCCTGGGTGAACATGGCGCCGGTGCTCGGTCAGGACATCGGCCTTTCGACGGCGGAGATCTCGACCCTGCTGGTCGCCACGATGGCCGGGGGCGCCGTGTTTCAGGTTCCGCTCGGACGCCTGTCGGACCGGATCGACCGCCGCTACGTGCTGGCCCTGTCGGGCGCGATCGGCGTCGGGACCGCGCTCTCGGCTCTGACACTCTGGTCGGGCGGGGCATACAGCCTCTTCGCGATCGCCGTCGTCATCGGTGGCGTGATCTATCCCACCTACTCGCTCGCCGTCGCCCATGCCAACGACATCGCCGACCCAAGCGACTTCGTGAAGATTTCGGGCGGCCTTCTTGTTCTCTACGGTTTCGGCACGATGGGCGGCCCGATGCTGGCCGCCTGGCTGATCGAGAGCTACGGCCCCGGCGGCATCTTCATCGCGACCGGCGGCGCGCACCTGACGCTGCTGGTCTCGACACTCCTGCGTCTGTTTCTCCGCTCGGCCGCTCCCGCCAGCCAGCGACCCGACTTCCAGCCGGTGCCGCTCGAACGGATGCAGACACCTGCTTCCGTCGTGCTCGATCCGCGCGCCGACATGGCCCTCGATCGCTGACGGCGTAACGCCGCGCTCGTTCGTGCTGGGATCACACCGCGCGGCGCCGGGCGCCCGTCAGTTAAGGGCGCGCTGGAACGCTCGCTTCTCCTCGTAGCGCGCACGCGCTTCGGACACCTCGGAGCGCTCGGAGGTTTCGGGCACAGCGACATCCCACCAGTGGCCGCCGGCATCGGTGGTGATCAGCGGATGCGTATCGATCAGGATCACCGTCGTGCGCGTGTTCGTCTTCGTGCGCTTCAGGGCGGCCTCGAGATCGGCGATCGAGTCGACCTTCTCGGCCTCCGCACCCATCGCCCGGGCGTGCGCCACGAAATCGATATTCGGCGCAACCTCTTGCCGGCAGTCCTGCAGGAGATTGTTGAAGTTCGGGCCTCCACAGGCCATCTGCAGGCGGTTGATGCAACCGTAGCCGCGGTTGTCGAGGAGGACGACGGTGAGCTTCTGACCAAGCATCACCGAGGTCGCGAGCTCTGAATTCATCATCATGTAGGAGCCGTCGCCGACCATCACGACGACGTCCTTGTCGGGCCGCGCCATCTTGGCGCCGAGGCCGCCGGCAATCTCGTATCCCATGCACGAGAAGCCGTATTCCATGTGGTAGCCGCCCGGCTTCGTCGGCGCCCAGAGCTTGTGCAACTCGCCCGGAAGACCGCCGGCCGCGCAAAGAACGATCGTGTCGTCCGTGCCGCGCGCTCTGGCCACGGCGCCGATCACCTGCGCATCCGAGGGAAGCTCGGCGTTGGTCGCCGCCAGCGCCTTGCCGGCTGCATCGAACCATCTGGCCCGCTCGTTGCCGGCCCGCGCATCCTGCCCCGCGGCGCGCCAGTCGCCGAGCTCGCGCGAAAGTTCGGTGAGGCCGACCTTGGCATCGGCGACCAGCGGAATGCCGCCATGCTTCACCGCATCGTAGGCCGCGACGTTGAGCCCGACGATCTTCAGGTCATCAGCGCGAAACAGCGCCCACGAGCCGGTGGTGAAATCCTGCAGCCGCGTGCCAACCGCCAGCACGACGTCGGCATCCGCCGCGAAGGCGTTGGCGGCGCTCGTGCCGGTGACGCCGACCGAGCCGAGGGAGAGGTCGCTCTGTTCGTCGATCGCCGACTTTCCAGCCTGCGTCACCGCGACCGGCACGCCATGCCGCTCGGCGAAGGCGGCCAGTTCGGCCGTCGCCTCGGAATACAGGACGCCACCGCCGGCAATGATCATCGGCTTCTTCGCCGCGCGGAGGAGCGCGACAGCGTTGGCAAGCTCGTCTTCGTCCGGACGGGGTCGACGCGGCGTCCAGACCTTTTCCGCAAACAGGGCCTCGGGGAAGTCGTAGGCTTCCGCCTGAACGTCCTGACACAGCGACAGCGTGACGGGGCCGCAATCCACGGGATCGGTCAGCACCTGCATCGTGCGCTGGAGGGCGGGGATCAACTGCTCGGGGCGCTGGATGCGATCGAAATAGCGCGAGACGGGCCGGAAGCAGTCAGACGCCGACACGCTGCCGTCGCCGAAATCCTCGATCTGCTGGAGGACGGGGTCCGGCAGGCGGCTGGCGAACACGTCCCCCGGCAGGAAGAGCACCGGCAGCCGATTGACGTGGGCGACGCCCGCAGCCGTCACGAGGTTCAGGGCGCCCGGACCGATCGAGGTGGTGCAGGCCATGAAGCGACGGCGAAAGCTCGCCTTGGCGAAGGCGATCGCCGCATGAGCCATGCCCTGCTCGTTGTGGGCGCGATAGGTCGGGAAGTCGTCCTTGACCGCCTGTAGGGCTTCGCCCATGCCCGCGACGTTGCCGTGGCCGAAGATCGCCCAGCACCCGGCGAAGATCGGGACCACATCGCCGTCGATCACCGTCTTCTGTGCCATCATGAAGCGCACGAGGGCCTGCGAGGTCGTCAGTCGGATCGTCTTCGCCGTCATCTCTCAGGTCCTCCCTCGCTGCCCCGGTCGTCGTCGTATGAGACGCGAGGCAGAACTCAATGTCCGGGACCCTTCGATCCTCTCCCGAAGCAGACCCGGCAATATGTTTCGGCGACCCACGTCGCCGC
Organism: uncultured Aureimonas sp.; assembly: GCF_913775355.1. GTDB lineage: Bacteria > Pseudomonadota > Alphaproteobacteria > Rhizobiales > Rhizobiaceae > Aureimonas. The sequence continues at coordinate 10,063 of NZ_CAJYIU010000154.1, read as the reverse complement.
GTTCGCGCGACCGAACCCTGAAGTCCGAAACGACGCCCCAGCGCACTTAAATGGAATTTATAGGTTATTGCCGCGCATTCAAGAACATCTATTCCGCACAGCTGGGTTGTGTCAACGCGCCAACCGTGGCGTAGTGTTGCATATTCCCCTGGCAGCCGCACGCGTTCAGGAACACGAAAGGCCACCTGGATGCCTCGCTCCATCGAGACCGAACCGACGGAACCGAACAGCCCGGCGAATTTCGCCGAGTTGCGCGACCGGCTGGCCAGCGGGTCGCTCAAGCTGCCGCGTCGGCTTCAGCAGGTGGCGGCCTACGCCCTCGCACACCCGGACGACGTCGCTCTCGGAACCGTCGCCAAGATCGCCGAGGACGCCGGGGTCCAGCCGTCCGCGCTGATCCGATTCGGACAGGCGCTCGGCTACACGGGCTTCACGGATCTTCAGGCGGTGTTCCGCGAGCGGCTGCTCAGTCAGGTCTCGAACTACGACGAGCGCATGATGTCGCTGCGCGCGACCGGCGGATCGACGTCGAAGGCGGCAGCGCTGCTCGACGGCCTGTGCAAGAGCGCCACGCAGTCGATCGGCCAGCTGCACGGACGGATCGACATACAACGTGTCGAGCAGGCGACACGTCTACTGGCGGATGCGGAGACGATCTATCTCGTTGCGCAGCGTCGCTCGTTTCCGATCACGTCGTACCTCAGCTACGCCTTCGGCAAGCTCGGCATCCGCAACATCCTCGTCGGCTCGGCCCTGGGGACGGACGCCGAAACGATCTCCTTCGCGACACGGCGCGACGCGGCACTGGCGATCTCCTTCACCCCCTACTCGCCGGCGACGATCGCCCATACGGAAGAACTCGCCGAGGCGGGCGTGCCGCTGGTCGTCATCACGGACTCGCCGTTCAGCCCCCTCGCCTCCGAGTCGCGCATCTGGTTCGAAGTGGTCGAGACCGATTTCCAGGGATTTCGCTCGCTGTCCGCCAGTATGGCGCTCGCCATGACGCTGGCCCTCGGCGTTGCGGACCGTCGGCGGAGCGGGAGCAACCGCCTCAACACCAGCGACTTCGCATCCGATACGGAACAATAATTCCAAATGGACACGAAATGGATTTCGTGCTTCAAGTCGGTTGAGCTGTGACGCACGAGCGATCGTTGGCGAAGCCAGCCGATTTCCCATGAGGCCGTCTCGCGGCAAGGAGGGACTTTGTCCAAATCGCTCGATGTCGTCACCATCGGCCGCTGTTCGGTCGATCTCTATGGCCAGCAGATCGGATCGCGTCTCGAGGACATCGCGACCTTCGCGAAGTCCGTGGGCGGCTGCCCAGCCAACATCGCGATCGGGACGGCCCGCCTTGGGCTGAAGTCCGCGCTCCTCACCCGCGTCGGCGCCGAGCAGATGGGCGGCTTCGTCCGCGAGCAGCTGGCGCGAGAAGGCGTGGAGACGAAGGGCGTGACGGTCGATCCCGATCGGCTGACCGCGCTCGTCCTCCTTGCGGTCGAGGACGAAGGCGTCTCGCCGATGATCTTCTACCGGTCGGACTGCGCCGACATGGCGCTCGACGAGGGCGACGTCAGCGAGGAGCTGATCGCGTCCGCCGCGTCGATCGTGGTTACGGGGACGCATTTCTCCAAGCCCAACACCGAGGCGGCTCAGCGCAAGGCGATCCGTCTGGCGAAGGCCAACGGCGCGAAGGTCGTGTTCGACGTCGACTACCGGCCCAACCTCTGGGGTCTCGGCGGACACGCCGCCGGGTTCGAGCGCTACGTCGCCTCGGACGCGGTGTCGAAGAAGCTCCAGACGATCCTTCCCGACTGCGACCTCGTGGTCGGAACGGAGGAGGAGATGATGATCGCGGGCGGCGTCGGTGATCCGTTGGGTGCGCTCCAGGCGATCCGGGCGGTGTCGTCTGCCACCCTTGTGTTAAAGCGCGGCGCCATGGGCTGCATCATCTTCGACGGTCCGGTCGAGAGCCTCGACGACGGGATCGCCGGTCGCGGGTTCCCGATCGAGGTCTTCAACGTCTTGGGCGCCGGCGACGCGTTCATGTCGGGCCTTCTGGCCGGCTGGCTGCGCAACAAGAGCCACGCGGAATGCGCGACGATGGCCAACGCCTGCGGCGCGTTCGCCGTGTCGCGCCTCCTCTGCTCGCCGGAATATCCGACGATCGCCGAACTCGACGCCTTCCTCGCGAAGGACACGATCAAGCGCCGTCTGCGGAAGGACGAGGATCTCAACCATATCCATTGGGCGACGACGCGTCGCCCCGCTCCCGACCAGCTCGTCGCGCTGGCCTGCGACCACCGTATGCAGCTGGAGGAGATGGCCGATGCAGCTGGCGCGCCGCGTGAGCGGATCGAGGACTTCAAGGTGCTGACCGTGGAGGCGGCCTCGCGGGTGGCCGGCGGCAAGCCGGGTTTCGGCATGCTGCTCGACGGCACCTACGGCCAGAAGGCGCTCTACAAGGCGAACGCGAAGGGCTTTTGGATTGGTCGCCCGGTGGAGGAGCCCGGCTCGCGGCCGCTCGATTTCGACCAGATGCCGGACCTCGGCAGCCACTTGCAGGAGTGGCCGGTCAACCAGATCGTGAAGTGCCTCTGCTTCTACCACCCGAACGACCCCGCGGAGTTGAAGCAGCGCCAGGAGCGTGAGCTTCTGCGCCTCGCCGATGCGGCTCGCACGGTCGGACGCGAATTCCTCGTCGAGATCATCGCCGGCAAGCACGGCCCCCTCGAGGACGATACCGTGGCGAGCGTCGTGCGGCGGCTCTACGATCTTGGCATCAAGCCCGACTGGTGGAAGCTCGAGCCGCAGCGCAACGCTGCGGCCTGGAAGCGGATCGAGGAAGCGATCGCGCAGAACGACCCGTACTGCCGCGGGATCGTGCTCCTCGGCCTCGACGCGCCGGAGAACGAACTGTTCGAAGCCTTCAGGGCAGTCGCGGATACGCCGATGGTCAAGGGCTTCGCCGTCGGGCGAACGATCTTCGGCGACGCAGCCCGCCGCTGGCTGAAGGGCGAGATCGACGACGAGACGGCCATCGCCGATATGGCGCACCGCTTCGAGACGCTCGTCGCGTCCTGGACATCCGCCCGGCCTGCGGCTTCCGCCTGAGCCAGACGATCCGACCCATCGGGAGAGAACGAGAATGATCCGTATCGGCGCAAACCCGATCTGCTGGAGCAATGACGACCGTCAGGACATCGGCGGCCATATCAGCCTGGAACAGTGCCTGTCCGAGGCGAGCGCCATCGGTATCGAGGGCATGGAGCTCGGGCACAAGTTTCCGCGGGACCCGAACGGTCTGAAGGCGAAGCTTGGCGAGTACGGCATGGTGTTCGTCGGCGGCTGGTACTCGACCTTCCTCCTCGAGCGCGACGCGGACGCAGAGTTCGCCGCCGCGAAGGATCACATCGCGCTCGTGAAGTGTGCGGGGACGGACATCTTCATCGTGTGCGAATGCACCGGCACCGTCCATGGAAACGAGGCCGCACCCCTCAGTGCGCGCCCCGTCCTCGACGAGGAGCAGTGGGCGACACTCCTGCCCCGCATGACGCGCTTTGCCGAGCTTCTGCGCGGCGAGGGTCTGAAAATCGCCTACCATCATCACATGGGGACCGTGATCCAGACCGGCGAGGAGATCGACCGTCTCATGGCCGGGACGGGCGACGCCTTCACTCTGCTCCTCGATACCGGCCACGCGACCTGGGCCGGCGCCGATCCGGTCGACCTTGCCCGTCGCTACCGCGATCGCATCGTCCACTTCCACGCCAAGGACGTTCGCCACGACGTCGCGCGGCAGGCAGCCGCCGAACACTGGAGCTTCCTGACTTCGGTGCTCGCAGGCGTCTACACCGTGCCGGGCGACGGGTCCGTCGACTACGTATCGGTCCTGAAGCAGCTGCCGGATTATGAAGGCTGGGTCGTCATCGAGGCCGAACAGGACCCCGAGAAGGCGCATCCTGCGACCTATGTGAAGATGGGCCGCGACAACCTCGTCCGCTTCCTCTCGGAAGCCGGATCGAAGCGCTGAAGGGGGCGAGAGCGATGTCGAAACTTCTCGTGAAGCCCAACGGCGCGACCGGCCGGGTCGTGGACGTGACACCGGAAAGCGCCGGCTGGACCTATGTCGGCTTTGCGCTTCACAAGCTGAAGCCCGGCGACACGGTGACGGGCGGCGAGCCGGAGCGCGAAGCCTGCCTCGTTCTCGTATCGGGCAAGGCGTCGATCAGCGCGGGCGACACGCAGTTCGGCTCGGTGGGCCGCCGCATGTCGCCGTTCGACGGCAAGCCGTCGTCGGTCTATGTTCCGGCGGGAATGGACTGGACGGCCACCGCGGAAACCGAGGTCGAGCTCGCCGTCTGCACGGCGCCGGGCACGGCGGGTGCCCGCCCCCCTCGCCTGATCGCCGAGGACGACAACGGCCAGGAAGTGCGCGGCAAGGGCTCCAACGTCCGGCATGTCACCAACATCCTGCCGGAGACGGCGGAGGCCGACGGACTGCTGGTGGTCGAGGTCGTCACACCGGCCGGCAACACGTCGAGCTACCCGCCGCATCGCCATGACGAGGACGACCTGCCGCAGCAGTCCTCGCTGGAGGAAACCTACTACCACCGCATCAACCCGCCGCAGGGCTTCGCTTTCCAGCGCGTCTACACCGATGCCGACGCGTCCGGGCGCCGGGAAATCGACGAGGCGATGGCGGTCGAGGACGGCGACACCACGCTCGTCCCGAAGGGCTATCACCCCTGCGCGACGATCCACGGCTACGACCTCTACTACCTCAACGTGATGGCGGGGCCGAAGCGCCTCTGGCGGTTCCATAACGCGCCGGAGCACGAGTGGCTGTTGAAGGCCTGAGGACAAACGGCAAATCTCGATCCGAGCATCAAAAGGGGCGCCCTCCAGCGCCCCTTTTGATGCTCGGATCGCGTCTCGTTCGATCGCGTCAGGCGACGGCCGTGGCCGCAAGCCGCCGGCTTTCCAGCGACCGCACCAGTTCATCGGCGGCACCGACCATCAGCGGGCGGCCGAGCAGGAAGCCCTGCGCCGTTCCGCATCCCAGCGCCTGGAGGCTGGCAAGCTGCCCCTCCTCCTCGATGCCTTCGGCCGTCGTATCGATGCTCAGTTCGCGCGCCATCGAGACGACGGCGCGCACGATCGCCGCCGATCCCGCGTCGTTCGACGAGGCGGCGATGAAGCTGCGGTCGATCTTGATGCGGTCGACCTTGAACTCGCGCAGATGGGCGAGCGACGAATAGCCCGTGCCGAAATCGTCCATTGCTATCCGGACACCGATGGCGCGAAGGCCCGCCAGGACAACCGCGAGATGCTCGTTGTTCTCGACGATGGCCGTCTCCGTGATCTCGAGCTCGATGCGCTGCGCCGGCAGCGCGTGCTTGCGAAGCGCCTGATCGATCTGCGACGCCAGCAGCGCGGAGCGCAGCTGCACGGCCGAAACGTTGATCGACATGTAGAGGTCGGCCGGCCAGCGCGCCGCCTGACGGCAGGCTTCGTCGATGACCCAGGCCCCGATCGCGGAAATCAGGCCGCAGGCCTCCGCGATGGGAATGAACTCGGCGGGGCTCACCAACCCACGCTCCGGGTGACGCCAGCGGATCAGCGCCTCGAAACCCTTCAGCCGCCGTTCCGGGAGGCTGAACAGCGGTTGATACCAGAGTTCGAGCTGGTTCGACGCGATGGCGTCCGACAGATCCTGTTCGAAGTCGCGGCGCCGTGCCTCTTCCTCCAGCATGCCGTCACGATAGACCTCGAACCGACCCCGGCCCGCGTTCTTGGCGGCGTAGAGAGCGAGGTCGGCCTTGCGCTGGATGGTCGAAGCATCGTCCCCGTCGCGGGCCGTGGCGATGCCCACGCTGCCCCCGATCGTCACGACCTGCGCGCCGGTATCGATCGGCAGGGCCAGCGAGGTGACGATGTCGGCCGCCAGGCGTCCGCCGCGCTCCTCGCCGGATGCGGCCAACACCGCCAGTTCGTCGCCGCCAAGCCGGAAGGCCTGCTCTTCGGGTCCGAGAAGAGCCTCGATGCGGTTCGCGACTTCGCGCAGCACGATATCCCCGGCGGCGTGACCAAGCCGATCGTTGACATCCTTGAACCGATCGAGATCGATCATCAGCATCGTCAGTGAGCCCGACGCCAGCAGCTCGTCGATCGACTGAGCGAACATGCGGCGGTTCTTGAGGCCGGTCAGCGCGTCATGGAAGGCCATGTGCGCGATCGTCTTCTGGCCGTTGCGCGCTTCCGTCACGTCCTCGTAGGTCAGAATCGCCCCGCCCCGGCCCACCGGCTGGCAGCAGACGTGCAGCACGAGGCCGTCGTCGAAATGGTGCTCGAGCCGCTTGACGCGACCGTCTCGGATCCAGCTGGCATGGTTGTCGACGACCCGCCGCGTGCGTTCCGCGTCCCACCCGACCCGCGCGCCGATGACACCGACATAGGCCTCCAGCGTCATGCCGGGCCGCAGATCGTTCTCTCCGAGACCGAAGAGCGAGCGCACCCGCTCGTTGACGAGCGTGACATGCCCCGTCGCGGAAATCATCGTCAGGCCGTTCGACATGTTCGCCAGCGCGTCCGCCGCGGTCGCGCGCGCGCGGTTGTCGATGAAGCCGCTGGCAAATCCCGCCGAGACGATGGCGAGACCGACGCATGTGACCGCGAAGGCCAGCGCCTTCAGCGCCTCGGGATTGGAGAACGACCCGTCGACCAGCATCGGCGTGACCTGGAAGGCCGTCATGCCCGTGAAGTGCAAACCGATGATGGAAAGGAAGAACAGGGCGGCGCCGGCGAAGGGCCGAATGGTCTCCTGCCAGCCGTGCATGATCACGTGCAGGGAGGCCGCCGCGAGGACGCAGGAGATGGCGACCGATGCGAGCAAAAAGCCCTCCTTCCATTCGACGATGCCCTGCACGCGATAGGCCAGCATGCCGGTGTAGTGCATCACCACGATGGAAAGGCCGACGATCGCCCCGCCGAGGGCGGACGATCCCCGCCTGCGGCTTGTGGCGATCGTGAAGCCGACGCCCGATCCGATCATCGCGGCGAGCATCGATACGATGGTGAGAACCGGATCGAAGCCGACCGCCAGACCCGGCTCATAGCCGAGCATGGCGACGAAGTGGGTGCACCAGATCGAGGCGCCCGTGATGAAGGCCGTCAGCACGACCCACGCGTAGCGCTCGGTCGATCGCGAGTCGGCTGCGCGCTGGAACAGCCGCACCATCGCCCACGACCCCGCGGCGCAGATGACGGCTGCCATGAGCACGAGCCACAGGTTGTGCTCTACAACGATACAATTCAAAACCGTCATCATGGCCGAGCTCGCCAATATGGCATCTGGTTGCATCTAAATAACTTTGGCGTGTGCAAGACTCGCCCTGTTCAAAATCTAGCCATCAAGTGTTGACGGTTCCTGCTCTTGATGCCGCGTTATTGAACGCTGGCGGCGCGACACCCTCTTTTTCCAAGCAAAAGTAACGCGGCGGGTCGGCGACAGACGGTCGCAGGCAGGTCAGCGTGTGCAGCTCCAGCGCACCGTCATTCTCACCCTGCTCGTTTCGGCAGGGTCATCGCCACCACGCTGACGATCACGAGGGCCAACCCCAGCCAGGCGGTCGGCTGTGGCATCTCGTGCAGGAAGATCATGCCGATCCCAACGCCGATGGGAACACGCAGATAGGCCTGCGCCGTGACCCCGACGGACCCGATGCGCTTCAATAGGAAGAAGTAGAGGGTGAAGGCCAAGGCCGTGGAGAAGAGCGACAGCGCCGCGAGGGCCGCGATCGACGCGGTCGAGGGTGCGAGCGTCCAGGGACGATCCAGGACGAGACTGACCGGGATGAGGATCGCTGCGCCGAACAGAAGCGATCCGGCGGCGGGCATCATCGGATCGAGGTCGCGAAATGTCCGCCCGAAGGTGACCGCCGCGCCGTAGGCCATCGCCGCGACGATGATCGCCAGCTGCGCGACGAGCTGCTGGTTCGCGCCCTGCAGCGCCGATGGACCGACGACCAGGCAGATGCCGAAGAGGCCGGCGGCGACGCCGAAGGCCTTGCGCCCCGTCACCACCTCGTGGCGCGTGATGCCCCAGTTGATGAGGAAGGCAAAGACCGGCGTCAGAGAATTGAGGATCGTCGCCAGACCCGCATCGACGAACTGCGTCCCCCAGGCGACCAGTACGAACGGGACCACGGAGTTCAGGCACGCCTGCACGAAGAAGCGGCCGAGATTGCGCCGATCCGTCGGCAGGCGAAGGCCGCGCAGACGCAAGACCGCCCAGAGCACCGAGCCCGCGATCAGCGTGCGCGTCGCGATCAGCGTCACCGGCGGGATCGTCTCCACCGCGATCTTGATGAACGTGTACGACGCGCCCCAGAGCGTGGCGAGAAGCAGGAGAAGCGCGAGACTGGCAGCCAGGCGAGGTTGTGGGTCCGCCATGACGGAACGCCTCCCGAAATGAATGGAGACACCGTATCGAGTCCCGTCCGTCAGCTGTCCTGACGGATGGCGCTCCGGGGGACAAGCGCTATTCGCGACACGACGTTCGATGCCTTGCAACTCGCCGGCCGTCGCGTCATGTCAGCCCAGCAACAGCCGCCTTCCACGGAGCATACGATGGCCGTCACAGCCGCTTGGCAACACCCCGTTCCCCGCATCGGAAACGAGGAGCGGCGGGATCGTCTGGAGCGGTTGCGAGGGCTACTCAACGAGACGGGCATCGACGCCCTGCTTCTGGGGTCCACCGAGAGCCTGCGTTATTTCACCGGTCTCGTCTGGCACGGCAGCGAGCGGTTCTGCGGCGCGCTGGTGACGCACGACAGCCTTCGCTACATCGTGCCGGGCTTCGAGTGCTCGCGCGTCGAGACCCTGCCTCGCCTTCCCGGCGAGATCGTCGCCTGGCAGGAGGAGGAAGAGCCGATGCGGCTCGTCGCCTCGTTGCTATCGCGCGGCGCGATCCTCGCGCTCGACGAGCAGATTCCGCTGTTTCAGTATCATCGGCTGGTCGCTGCGTTCGGGGCGGATCGTTTGCGCGACGGGGGCCCTCTCGTATCCCGGCTGCGCATGCGCAAGTCCGCAGGGGAGATCGCCCTGATCCGCCATGCGATGGCGCTGACGCTCGGCATCCACGAACGTGTGCGAGCCAACATGCGGCCCGGCGTGACCGCTTCCGAGGTCGTCGCCTTCATCGACGCCGAGCATCGTCGGCTTGGAGCCGACGATGGCTCGACCTTCGCGATCGTTTCGTTCGGCACGGCGACCGCCCTGCCGCATGGCGCGGACGGCGAACAGATCTTGAGCGATGGCGACGTGATCCTCGTCGACACGGGTTGCCGCCTCGACGGCTACCATTCCGATCTCACCCGCACGTATGTCCTCGGTGACCCGGGGCCGGAGGTCGAGCGGATCTGGCGGATCGAGCGCGAGGCGCAGGACGCGGTGTTCGAGGCGGCACGCATCGGGGCGACCTGTTCGTCCCTCGACCGCGCCGCGCGCGACGTTTTGGCCCGTCACGGCCTCGGCCCCGACTACCGACTTCCCGGCCTGCCGCACAGGGCCGGCCATGGGCTCGGCCTCGAAATCCACGAGGCGCCCTTCATCGTGCGCGGCAACGAGACACGGCTCGAACCAGGCATGTGCTTTTCGGTCGAGCCGATGATCGTGGTTCCCGATCGGTTCGGTGTGCGGCTCGAGGACCACGTGTTCATGACTGACGCGGGACCCGAATGGTTCACTCAACCGGACGACAGCCCATCGGCGAGACGCTGAACCGACGCGGGCCGCGGCGCGTCGGTTCTGCGCCGCTGGGAATCGTGGGGACCCGAGCGCGAACTCCGGCAAGTGACGGAGGTCGCGCTTCCTCGCGATCGCCGTCGCTTGTTTCAGTCGGGCGAAGGTCTCAGTTGCCGTCGCAGCAGCTTCAGGTCGATGCCGGCTGGAGAAGCAGCGCGACGAGCGCGGTCCATCCGGTCTGGTGGGAGGCGCCGAGCCCGAGGCCGGTGTCGCCGTGGAAGAACTCGTTGAAGACGATGAGTTCGACGTCGTCCGC
>NZ_CAJYIU010000153.1 GCF_913775355.1 uncultured Aureimonas sp. | reverse complement strand
GACGCGAATGCCCTCGCCGCGCGCGATCACCATCGGACCCTGCGCCTCGTGCGCGCGAAGGTTCGTGTTCGGGTGCAGCGTGTGCGCCATGTCGGCCGCAGCCAGCGAGTTCGAGAGTGTGTCCATGGGTCTGCCCCGTCTTCAAAGGTCCGGACGGCCCGCCGGGCACGGTCCGGATGGTTTCACGTGTGACAACAGCGCCGATGCGCCGGATCGGTCAAGCCGCCGCGGTGCGCTTGCGGCGGTTCATCAGGGCGGCGAGCGCGGCCAGGAGCAGCGTGCCGACGATCAGCACGAAGGCGGCGGCCGCGATCGCCGGCGAGATGTTCTCGCGGATCGAGGAGAACATCTGGCGGGCGAGCGTGCGCTGGTTGGGGCCGGCGACGAAGAGGGTGAGCACCACCTCGTCGAGCGAGGTGGCGAAGGCGAAGACCGCGCCGGTCACGACGCCCGGAAGCGCCAGCGGCAGCGTCACGCGGCGAAAGACGGTGGCGGGCGAGGCGCCCAGACTCGCGGCCGCGCGCTCGACCCGCCGGTCGATGCCCTGCAGCGCCGTCGAGACGCTGATCACGACGAAGGGCACGCAGAGGACCGCGTGCGACAGGATCACGCCGAGATAGGTCGAGGTGAGGCCGAGGCCGCCTAGCGAGATCTGCAGTCCGACGCCGAGCACCACGGCGGGCACCACCATGGGCAGCAGGAAGAAGGTGCGCAGGACATTGGGGAAGGGGATCAGCCCGTTGCGAAGCCCGAGCGCCGCCAGCGTGCCGAGCACCACCGACAGGACCGTCGCGCCGAGGCCGATGATCAGGCTGTTGACGATCGACAGGCGCCAGGCGTCGGCGGTCGCAAGCTCGGTGAACCAGCGCGTCGAAAAGGACGGGATCGGGTAGTTCAGGAAGATGCCGCCGGTGAAGGCGAGCGGCAGGATGGCGACGAGCGGCGCGAGGAGGAATACCACCGCGAGCGCGCCGAAGAGGCCTTGAGCGGGCTTCAGCATGGTCAGGCCCCCAGCGGCGTGCCGGAGCGCGAAAGCCGGCCGTAGACGAGGTAGAGGATCGTGGTGACGACGAGGAGAATGAGGCCGAGCGCGCCGGCCATGCCCCAGTTCGCGGTCTGGAGGGCGTAGAAGGCGATGATCGAGGAGATCATCTGGTCGTTCGGGCCGCCGACGAGGGCTGGCGTGATGTAGTAGCCGATCGCCACCATGAAGACGAGGAGGCACCCCGACAGGATGCCGGGCATGGCAAGCGGCAGGAGAATGCGGCGGAAGGCGGCAAACGGCGTCGCGCCCATCGAGGCGGCGGCCGGCATCAGCGTCTTCGGGATGCCGTTCACCACCGAATAGATCGGCAACACCATGAAGGGCAGGAGGACGTGCGTCATGGCGACGACGACGCCCGTCCGGTTGAAGATGAGGGGGAGCGGGCCGCTCGTGAGACCCAGCGCCTGCAACGCGCCGTTGATGACGCCCTGGTCCTGGAGAAGGATGAACCAGGCGGCTGTGCGCACCAAGAGCGAGGTCCAGAGCGGCAGGAGGACGGCCATCATCAGGACGTTGCGCTTCCAGCCGGTGGTCGCCGCCATCAGCATCGCGTAGGGCATGCCGATCGTAAGGCAGCACAGGGTGATCGTCGCGGCGATCAGGAAGGTGCGGGTGATGATCAGCCGGTTGGCGGACGCGCCGGCGGGCAGGCTCTCGACGGCGCCGGCCTCGTTGCGGGTGAGATCGACGGCGGCCAGAAGGTTGCGGTCGGTATAGGCGGAGGACGCGGTCTGGATCGCGCTCCAGAAGGCGGGGTCCGCCCAGCGCTTGTCGAGAGCGGCGAGATCGACGGCGCCGCCGTTCGCGTCCTTGGCGGCGCGCTGCGTCTTCGGAATCAGCGTGCGGAAGCCCGACACGTCGCTGTTGAGGCGGCGCACGGCGGCGCCGAGCCCGATCGCGTCGGCCTCCGCCAGATCGGCGACGAGCGCCCCTTGCGTGGCCGCGTCCGGCACGCCGTCGCCGCTCCAGGACGAGATCGCAGCGGTCGTGCGCGGCAGGACGGCGCCGACCGCCGGGTCGCGCACCGAGACCGAGACCATGGTCCAGAGCGGCCAGAGGAAGAACACCGCGAGGAAGAGGAAGAGCGGCGCGACGAGGCCGAGGGCGCGAAGGGTGGAGCCGGCCCGCGTCATGCCGGGAACACCGCGACGTCGGCCGGGTCGATCACGACATGGGCGGGACCGCCGACGCTGGGAGCGCCGAGGCGGCGCTCGGCGCGCGCGATGAGGCGCAGGGGCCCGCGCGACAGGTGGAGGCGCAGGTGGTCGCCCTGATAGACGACGTCGTCGACGCGCGTCTCGATCGCTCCGGGCCGCGCTTCGGCGGACAGGTGCAGCCGTTCCGGGCGCACCGAGACCATGACGGCGGTGCCGGGCCGGAAGGTCGGTCCGGGCGCGGCCTCAAGGCTCGTGCCGCCCTCCAGCGCAAGGCGCGTGCCTCCGGTGTCGGAGGCCTCGACGGTCGCGCCGAGGAGGTTGGTCTCGCCGATGAACTGGGCGACGAAGGCGTTCTCGGGGTGGTCGTAGACCTCCGTCGCCGTGCCGACCTGCGAGATCTTGCCCTTGTCGAAGATCGCGATGCGGTTCGACATGGTCAGCGCCTCGCCCTGGTCGTGGGTGACGAAGACGACGGTAAGGCCGAGGCGGCGGTGAAGCTCGCGGATCTCGAGCTGCATCTCCTCGCGCAGCTGCTTGTCGAGAGCGCCGAGCGGCTCGTCCATCAGGACGACCTTCGGCTCGAAGACGAGCGCGCGGGTGAGCGCCACGCGCTGCTGCTGGCCGCCGGACAGCTGGTCGGGGCGCCGGTCGCCGAGGTGGCCGAGGCGCACGCGCTCCAGACCTCGTCTCACCTTCTCGCCGATCTCGGCCTTGGAAAGCCCCCGCATCTGCAGCGGAAAGGCGACGTTCTCGGCGATCGTCATGTGGGGAAAGAGGGCGTAGTTCTGGAACACGACGCCGATGCCGCGCTTGTGCGGCGGCAGGTCCTCGATGCGCTCGCCATCCATCAGGATCGTGCCGGAGGAGGCGTTCTCGAAACCCGCCAGCATCATCAGGATCGTGGTCTTGCCGGAGCCCGACGGCCCGAGCAGCGACAGGAATTCGCCCTTCTCCACGGCAAGGTCGAGGTTCTCGACGACCCGCGTCTGGCCGAACGACTTCGACACGTCCTGGAAGTGGATGAAGGTCATCGAGCCTCGTCGCGGTGGTTCGGGGATACGGACGGCGAGGGGTCCGGCGACGGAGGCCGCCGGACCCTTGAAGGGGTGTTTACTGCGCCACCCAGGCGTTGAAGCGCGTGTTCAGCGCCTCGATGTTGTCGACCCAGAAGTCGGTGTCGAGCGGGATCGCGACGTCGAGATTGGCCGGGGCCGTCGGCAGCTGCGCGGAGACCTCGGGCTTCAGCATCTCGCCGGCCGCCTTGTTGGGCAGGCCGTAGGCGATATAGTCCGGCAGCTTCGACTGGTTCTCCGGAGCGCTGGCAAACGCGATGAAATCGAACGCCGCGTCCTTGTTGGGCGAGCCCTTGAGGACGACCCAGCTGTCGACCGCGTAGATCGAGCCCGGCCAGACGATCTGGAAGTTCTTGCCTTCCGACTTGTTGATGCCGGCGAGACGCCCGTTGTAGGCCGAGGTCATCACCACTTCGCCCGACGCCAGAAGCTGGATCGGCTGCGCGCCGGCCTCCCACCAGACGAGGTCCTTCTTGATCGTGTCGAGCTTCTTGAACGCGCGGTCGACGCCCTCCGGGGTCGCCAGGACCGTGTAGACCTCCTTCGGGTCGACGCCGTCGGCGATGAGGGCGAACTCCAGCGCGTATTTCGGGCCCTTGCGGAGCGCCCGCTTGCCGGGGAACTTCGCCGTGTCGAAGAAGTCGGCCCAGCTCTTGGGGGCTTCCTTCAGCTTGTCGGCGTCGTAGCCGAGGCCGGTCGTCCAGACGATCGCGCCGACGCCGCATTCGTTGACGGCGGAGGGGATGAACTTGTCCTCGCCGCCGAGCTTCGACCAGTCCACCGGCTCGTAGATGCCGTCGGCGCAGCCGAGCGCGAGTTCCTCGGCCTCGACCTGGACGGCGTCCCAGTTGGGCGTGCCCCCTTGCATCTTGGCCGACAGGACGCCGTAGCCGCCGTCCCACGATTCCTCCAGCACCGGCTTGCCGGTCTTGGCCGCGAAGGGCTTGAAGTAGATCTCGCGCTGGGCGTCCTGGTAGTTGCCGCCCCAGGACACGACGGTGAGGTCGCGTGCGGCGGCCGGAACCGCCGCCAGAAGCGAGGCGGCCAGAAGGCCGCCGACGAGAGTGCGAATGGTGGACCGTGACATGGCGTTGCTTCCCCCGGCTTGTTGAACCGTTCGAAACTCAAGCACGAAAGGGTGAAACCGCAAAACGCTTCGCGCGGGCGCTCGAAATAGTTTCCACCGTCTCAATAGGTCGGCGGGGTGATCGCGCTGATCAGTTCGGCCGGCTCCGGGCCGGGATTGCGGAAGCGATGGGGCGTCTCGCTGTCGAAGTAGTAGGCGTCGCCCGGCTCCAGCACGCGCGTGCGCTCGCCGACGCTGACCTCGACGCGGCCGGCGGTGACGATGCCCGCCTCCTGCGCCTTGTGCGAGAAGGCCTCGCCCGTGTCGGCGCCCGGCTGGTAGGTCTCGCGCAGCATCAGGAGCTTGCGGCCGGGGTGGTTGATGCCGACCATGCGATAGGAAATGCTGGTCGTGCGGCCGATCTCGGGTAGGTCGCCGCCGCGGTAGAAGGGCGAGTGGGGCGCCGCCTCGCCGAGTTCGGAGAAGAAGCCGGTCAGCGTCGAGCCCATCGCCTCGAGGATGGCCTGGAGCGTGTCGACCGACGGGCTCATCCGGTCGCGCTCCAGAAGCGAGATGGTGGAGTGGGCGATGCCCGAGCGCACCGCCAGCTCGCGGGTCGACAGCTGGCGGCGGCGGCGCATCTCGCGGATCGCGGCTCCGATGGCGGGCATGATCGTCTCCTCTGACGCTCGGATGTCCGGCGTTGAGTGCTCATCATACTGAACAGGGCGCGTCGTGTCCTTGCCGCCGGTTGGCGCTTCTGCGAGCGTCCTGCGTGCAAAACCAGCACGGAAACGCCCGATGGCCACCGAGATCGACACGCTCCGCTCCCGCCTCCGCTTCGTGAAGGCGCCCAAGCCGCAGGGCGAGACGCATGCGAGCGTCGCCGGGACGGTGTCGGAGATCCTCGCCGCGGTGCGCGGCGAGGGCGATTCGGCGGTGAAGCGTTACGCCGCCGCCTTCGACAAGGTGGAGCCGGCGGCGGTCGAGGTGAGCCAGGAGGAGCGCGCGGCGGCGGT
>NZ_CAJYIU010000152.1 GCF_913775355.1 uncultured Aureimonas sp. | reverse complement strand
GGCCTGGAAGCAGACCGTCAACGGCAAGAGCTTCCCGTGGACCGTCAGCGAGACCAAGGCCGCCGAGGGGTTGCGCGTCTCGATCCTCGAGGTGCTCCTGCGCTTCAACGAGGAGTCACAGCGCCAGCAGACGCTCGCCACGCAGCGACAGGAACTCCTGATCGCCGAACTGAACCACCGCGTGCGCAACATCCTCAGCCTGATCCGGGCACTGGTGGTGCAGTCGAAGCCGGGCGCGACGAACGTCGACGAGTTCGCCGCGATCATCGGCGGGCGTATCCAGGCTTTGGCGCGCGCGCACGACCAGATCACCAGCGCCGATGCTGGCGCGGTGACGCTCAGCGACATCATCCGCACCGAGGTCTCGGCCTATATCGGCGAGAAGGCGAGCCGCATCCTGATGTCGGGCCCCGAGATCGTCGTCGAGGCCGTGACCTTCTCGACGTTGGCGCTGGTGTTCCACGAACTCGTGACCAACTCGGCGAAGTACGGCGCCCTGTCCGATTCGTCGGGCAGCGTCGCGGTGAACTGGTTCATCGACGAGAACGACGCCTGCCGGATCGAATGGATCGAGAGCGGCGGGCCGCCGGTCACCGCGCCGACGCGCCGCGGCTTCGGCTCCACGATCATCGAGCGCTCGATCCCGCACGACCTGTCGGGCGAGGCGCGCATCGACTATCACCTTGCGGGCGTGCGCGCGCATTTCACCCTGCCCGGCAACGTGTTCCACCTCGCCGGCGACCACGGCGCCCCGATCGCGGAGGCGCCCGTCGAAGCCCAGGCCCCGCCGGCGCCGGTCGCCGCGCTCGCCGGTCTTCGCGGCCTCGTGGTCGAGGACAACCTTATCATCTCGCTCGACGCCGAGCAGATGCTCGCCGAACACGGGATGACCGAGGTTTTCACCGCGGCCAGCGTCGGCGAGGCGCGCAAGGTGATCGACACGATGCCGGTCGACGTCGCGCTGCTAGACGTCAATCTCGGCTCGGAAACCTCGTTCCCGCTGGTGCGCGACCTCAACGCGAAGGGGATCCCCTTCGTCTTCGTCACCGGCTACGGCGAGGCGATCGAATTCCCCGAGGAGGCGGGTGGCGCCGACGCGGTGAAGAAGCCGTTCGTCAGCGACCTTCTGGTCAGCGCGATCGCGCGAGCGGCTGCGCGCCGTCCCCACAAGCCATGATCCGTCGATCCGTCCGGGCCCCGGCCCGCACGGATCGACCTTTCCTTTTTCAATCGATTGAATTATCCACGGCTGCGGGATCGGATCGGCCATAAACCGGTTCCCCGCTGAACGGAGAAGGCATCGCGTGTCCAGTCAGATCATTCCTGTCGAATGCTTCGACTACATCGTCTTCGGCGGCAACGGCGACCTGGCCGAGCGCAAGCTCCTGCCTGCGCTCTACCACCGGGATCTCGACGGCCAGATCCCGCCCGGCGCCCGCATCATCGGCGCTTCGCGCACGCCCTTCTCCGACGAGGAATACCGCACCTTCGGCCGCGAGGCGCTGAACAGCTTCGTCGGCGAGGCCCATCGCACCGAGGAGGCCGTCGAGCGCTTCCTGTCGCGCCTGTACTACCGGCAGGTGGACGCCAAGAGCGAGACCGGCTGGGCCGAGCTGAAGAGCCTTCTCGACGAGGCCGGCCAGGACCGCATCCGCGCCTTCTACCTCGCCGTCAGCCCCAGCCTCTTCGGCGACCTCGCCTCCTCGGTGAAGCGCCACGGCCTTGCGCACGCCAAGACGCGCATCGTCGTCGAGAAGCCGGTCGGGCGCGACCTCGCCTCGGCCAAGGCATTGAACGCCCTCATCGGCGAGCATTTCGACGAAAGCCAAGTCTTCCGCATCGATCACTATCTCGGCAAGGAGACGGTGCAGAACCTCATGGCTCTGCGCTTTGCCAACATGCTCTACGAGCCGCTGTGGAACTCGGCCTATGTCGACCACGTCCAGATCACGGTCGCCGAAAGCGTCGGCCTCGAGGGGCGTGCGGGCTACTACGACAAGGCCGGCGCCCTGCGCGACATGGTGCAGAACCACATCCTGCAGCTCGTCTGCCTCGTGGCGCTGGAGCCCCCGTCCGCGATGGACGCCGACGCGCTGCGCGACGAGAAGCTGAAGATCCTGCGCTCGCTGAAGCGCATCGACGAGAGCAACATCGAGCACCTCACCGTGCGCGGCCAGTACAAGGCCGGCGCCTCCAACGGCGGCGCCGTAAAGGGCTATCTTGAGGACCTCGGCGAGTCGACGAGCGACACCGAGACCTTCGTCGCCATCAAGGCCGAGATCAACAACTGGCGCTGGGCCGGCGTGCCCTTCTACATCCGCACCGGCAAGCGGCTGTCGGAGCGCATGAGCGAGATCGTCGTCACCTTCCGGCCGATCCCGCATTCGATCTTCGAGGGCTCGGCCGGCCACGTGCAGCAGAACCAGCTCGTCATGCGCCTGCAGCCCGACGAGGGCGTGAAGCAGTGGCTGATGATCAAGGACCCCGGTCCCGGCGGCATGCGCCTGCGCCACGTGCCGCTCGACATGAGCTTTGCCGAGAGCTTCCATGTGCGGAACCCGGACGCGTACGAGCGTCTTCTGATGGATGTGATCCGGGGCAACCAGACCCTGTTCATGCGCCGCGACGAGGTGGAGGCGGCGTGGGAGTGGGTCGACCCGATCCTCAAGGCCTGGGACGCGCGCGCCGTGCGTCCGCAGGGCTACACGTCCGGCACCTGGGGGCCCTCCTCCTCGATCGCCCTGATCGAGCGCGACGGGCGCACCTGGCACGAACCCGATTGAGGCTGGGATGACGATACGCGAGCACCACTACCCGACGCGCGAGGCGCTGGCCGAGGCGCTGGCGACGGGCGTCGCCGCGGTCCTTGCCGGCGGCATCGCGACGCGCGGCCAGGCGGTGCTCGCCGTCTCCGGCGGCTCGACGCCGAAG
The DNA here is from genome assembly GCF_913775355.1 of uncultured Aureimonas sp. Lineage (GTDB taxonomy): Bacteria > Pseudomonadota > Alphaproteobacteria > Rhizobiales > Rhizobiaceae > Aureimonas. The sequence continues at coordinate 20,495 of NZ_CAJYIU010000152.1, read as the reverse complement.
CTCTTCTTCCGCACGCTGGCGAAAGCCGACCTCGACTGGTCGCGCGTCACCGTCTGCCTCGTCGACGAGCGCTGGGTGCCCGAGACGAGCGAGCGCTCCAACACGCGCCTCGTGCGCGAGAATCTTCTGACGGGACCCGCCGCGAGCGCCCGTCTCGAACCCCTGTTCGAAGAGGGCCCGAGCGCCCGCGAGGCCGAGGACGAGGTGTCGCGCCGCTTCTCCGCCCTGCCCCGCCCGTTCGACGCGGTGATCCTCGGCATGGGCAACGACGGCCATACCGCCTCGTTCTTTCCGGGCGCCGACCGTCTGGCCGAGGCGATCGACCCGCAGGCCGGACACCGCGTCCTCGCGATCGAGGCGCCCGGCGCCGGCGAGCCGCGCATCACGCTGGCGCTGCCCTTTCTCCTGGAAGCGCGCCTCCTCGCGCTGCACATCGAGGGCGAGGAGAAGCGCGAGACGCTGGCGAAGGCGCTGGCCGACGGTCCGGCGCCCGACATGCCGGTCCGCTCCGTCCTGCGCGCGCCGCGCGACGAACCCGTCCAAGTCTTCTGGGCGCCCTGACGCGCCGCAAACCACACCCCTGCGACCCGAAGGGATGATGCCATGGCCGCCGACCGCCGCATCGAAGAGATCACCAACCGCATCCGCGAGCGCTCCAAGCCGACGCGCGAGCCCTATGTCGACCGCATCCGCCTGAAGGGCGAGAGCGCGCCCAAGCGCGCGGCCCTCAACTGCGGCAATCTCGCCCACGGCTTTGCCGCCTGCGGCCCGACCGACAAGGAGCGGCTGACCGGCGACACGACGCTCAATCTCGGCATCATCACCTCCTACAACGACATGCTCTCGGCCCATCAGCCGTTCGAGAGCTACCCTGAGATCATCCGCCAGACGGCCCGCGAGGCGGGTGCGACGGCGCAGGTCGCAGGCGGTGTGCCGGCCATGTGCGACGGCGTGACCCAGGGCCAGATTGGCATGGAACTGTCGCTCTTCTCGCGGGACGTCATCGCCATGTCGGCGGCGATCGGCCTCTCCCACGACATGTACGACGCCGCCGTCTATCTCGGCGTCTGCGACAAGATCGTGCCGGGCCTCGTGATCGCGGCGCTCTCCTTCGGCCACCTCCCGGCGATCTTCGTGCCGGCGGGCCCGATGACGACGGGCCTGCCCAACGACGAGAAGGCGCGCATCCGACAGCTCTACGCCGAAGGCAAGGTCGGCCGCGACGCGCTGCTCGAGGCCGAATCGAAGAGCTACCACGGGCCGGGCACCTGCACCTTCTACGGCACGGCCAACTCCAACCAGATGTTGATGGAGATCATGGGCCTGCACACGCCGGGCTCGTCCTTCGTCAACCCGAACACGCCGCTGCGCGACGCGCTCACCCGCGAAGCGACGCGCCGCGCGCTGTCTATCACCGCGCTCGGCAACGAGTACACGCCGGCCGGCCTCGTCGTCGACGAGCGGGCCGTGGTCAACGGCGTCGTCGGCCTCCATGCCACGGGCGGGTCGACCAATCACACGATGCACCTCGTCGCGATGGCGGCCGCCGCCGGCATCCAGCTCACCTGGGCGGACATTTCCGATCTTTCCGACGTCACGCCGCTGCTCGCCCGCGTCTATCCAAACGGTCTCGCCGACGTGAACCACTTCCAGGCGGCCGGCGGCATGGGCTTCATGATCCGTGAACTCCTGTCCCACGGCCTCCTGCACGACGACGTGCGCACCGCCTGGGGCACCGGCCTCTCGGCCTACACGGTCGAGGCGAAGCTCGGGGACGAGGGCCAGGTCGTGCGCGTGCCGGCGCCCGCGACAAGCGGCGACCCGAAGGTGCTCACCACCGCCGACCGGCCCTTCTCCTCCAACGGCGGCCTCAAGGTTCTTAACGGCAATGTCGGCAAGGCCGTCATCAAGACCTCGGCAGTCAAGCCCGAGAAGCGCATCGTCGAGGCGCCGGCCCGCGTCTTCCACGACCAGGACGGCCTGCAGCGCGCCTTCAAGGCGGGCGAGCTGACGGGCGACTTCATCGCGGTCGTGCGTTTCCAGGGGCCGAAGTCGAACGGCATGCCCGAACTCCACAAGCTGACGCCAACCCTCGGCGTCCTGCAGGACCGCGGGCAGCGCGTGGCGCTCGTCACCGACGGGCGCATGTCGGGCGCGTCGGGCAAGGTGCCGGCCGCGATCCACGTGACGCCGGAAGCCCTCGACGGCGGACCGATCGGCAAGATCCGCGACGGCGATCTCATCCGGCTCGACGGCGAGGCCGGCACTCTGGAGGTGCTGGTCGATCCGGCCGAGTTCGCGCGCCGCCCCAACGCCGAGGCCGACCTTTCGGCCAACGAGGTCGGTCTCGGGCGCGAGCTCTTCGCAGTATTCCGCCGCGCCGTCGGTACCGCCGATACGGGTGCCAGCGTCTTCTGACGCCGGCACCGCAGCCGGCCGTTCGCGTGACATTTGCCGCCGTTCGGTTAGAGGTTCGCAGGAGGTGACGCCGCCCCGGCGGCTTTGCCGCGCTCCTGCCGTTCGGAACTGCCGATGCTGCCTCGCCTTCTCTCCCTTCTGCCCCGCGGCTCGTTCCGCTCGCTCGGCATCGTCCACGACGTCCTGATCGCGGCCATCGCGATCTCGCTGGCGCTCGGCCTCGCCTTCGGCTTCCGCATCACCTTCAACAATTGGCAGATCTGGTCGCTGATCGTCGCGTTCACCGCGCTGTCGGCCGCGATGTTCCCGCTGTTCTCGCTCAACAGCGGCGCCTGGCGCTACGCCTCGCTCCTCGATGTCCTGTCGATCGTCAAGGCGGTGACGGCGATCAACGTCGTCTTCCTCGCCGGCCACTTCATCCTGTTCCGCGGCCTCTATCTGCCGCGATCGTCGCTGGTGATGACGTGGTTCATCATGATCGTCGGCCTCGGCGGCCCGCGCCTCGCCTATCGCCTCTGGAAGGAGCGCGGCCTGTCGGCGCGCTTCTTCGACACGAGCGGCATTCGTGTGCCCGTCGAGAACGTCGTAATCTACGGCTTTACCGACAATGCCGATCTGTTCATCCGCGATGCGCGCCGCTCCCATCACGGCGTCCACATCGTCGGCCTCGTGGACGACAAGTCGAAGAACCAGGGACGCCAGCTTCACGGCGTGAAGGTGCTCGGCGCGCTTGCCGACCTGCCCGAGATCGCCCGCCGGGCCGAACTCGGCGCGACGCCGATCAACCAGCTGATCGTGGCAAAGGCGCAAGTGCCCCCCGCCGAACTCGCGGCCGTGGTCGAGGTCGCGGCGCCGCTCAAGATCGCGGTGAAGCGTCTGCCCGACATCTCGCGTGCCGGCGATCTCGGCGAGGCGCCGATCGAGGTGCTTCCCGTCTCGCTGGAGGACCTTCTCGGACGCCGCGAGATCCGGCTCGACATCGACGAGGTGGCGCGGCTGATCGAAGGCCGCTGCATCGCCGTGACGGGCGCCGGCGGCTCGATCGGCTCGGAGCTCGTGGCGCAGATCGCCTCGTTCGGGCCGAAGCGCCTCGTGCTGATCGATGCCGGAGAGTTCAATCTCTACACGATCGGCCGCCGCATGGCCGACCAGCATCCGGGCGTCGAGACCGTGGAGCGCGTCGCCGACGTGCGCCAGCGCGCCCGCATCATGGCGATCTTCGACGAGTGGAAGCCGGAGGTGATCTTCCACGCGGCGGCTCTGAAGCACGTGCCGATCGTCGAGGAAAATCCGCTCGAGGGCATCGAGACCAATCTTCTCGGCTCGCGCAACGTCGCGGACGCCGCCCTCGGCTGCGGCGCCGCGGCCTTCGTCATGGTGTCGACCGACAAGGCGGTGAATCCGACCAACGTGATGGGCGCCACCAAGCGCGCGGCGGAAGCCTACTGCCAGGCGCTGGACCTCGGCCAAGCCGGCACGCGATTCATGACCGTGCGCTTCGGCAACGTCATGGGCTCGGCGGGCTCGGTGATCCCGCTGTTCCAGAACCAGCTGTCGCGCGGCGGGCCGCTCACCGTTACCGATCCCGACATCACCCGCTTCTTCATGACGATCCCGGAAGCCTCGCGGCTGATCCTCCATGCCGCCGGCCACGGCATCGCCGACCGGGCGGCGGAGGGGCAGATCTTCGTGCTCGACATGGGCGAGCCGATCCGCATCACGGAGCTGGCCGAGCGGCTGATCCAGCTGGCGGGCCTCCGGCCCCACAAGGACATCCGCATCGAGTACACGGGGCTTCGAAAGGGCGAGAAGCTCTACGAGGAACTCTTCGGCGAGGGCGAGACGCGCGAGGACACCGGCCTGCCGGGGCTTCTGATCGCGCGCTCGCGCGTCTCGGACGTCGCCTTCCTGCGCGCCCGCTTCGAGGCGATCGCTGCAGCGATCGCTGCGGGCGACACCGAGGCGGCCATCGCGCTTCTCTCGGACGTGGTGCCGGAGTTCGGCCGCTCGCACCTGTCGAACGCGGCCCTCATCAGCCCCGCCCTGCCGGCGCCGCACCCGGAGGCGTAAGTCCCTCGGCGTTCAGCCGTGTTCGACGTCGGCCCGGTCGACGATATCGGCACGGCGCCCGCGGGCGGCCGCGAGGCGAAGGCTGATGCGCTCGCGCCGTTCGTCGGCCGACAGGGTCTCCGGTGCGGCGGGTGCGAGATGCGGCGCGCCGAGGCTGCGGGCTCCGCGCACGGCGCCGAGTTCGCGGATCCGCTGGCGCAGCGCCTCGCGGCGTGCCTCGATCTCGCTCGCGCCGGTCGGAGCGTGATCCTCGTCATCGGAGGGGGTCTCGTCGATCTCAGCCGCCGCGGGAGGCGCGGCTTCGACGACGGGCTCGTAACGGGCTTCTTCCGGTTCCTCCACCGCGACCGGCGCTTCGACCCGGTCGTCCTGCGGCGCAGTATCATTGGCCTCGGTCGCCACGATAGGCGTTTCGCGGCCCCCCTCCGGCTCCGCCTCGGCGGCGTCGAACGAACCGCCGCGCAGCGACCAGTCGCCCTCGCTGGTGTCGAGCGCCTGCGCGGGTTCGGGCTTGGAGGGCTCGGGCGATGCCGCGACGGGCTCTGCGGCAGCGACCGCGGCGACCGGCACGACGGCGGGCTCCGGCATGTGTTCTGGCGTCCTGCGCTCCCTGGCGCGCGTGGCCTTCACCGGTGCCGCGACGGCGGGCGAGGCGGTGCCGTTGATGGCGCGCACCATGGCAAGAAGCAGCGCCAGCGCGACCCCGAGGCCGATGCCCCCGACGAAGCCGAGGATCACGACGATCTTGCGTGACAGGCTGGAGGGCTGGAACGGCACCGTGGCGTCGGAGATCACGCGCACGGTGGTGGTGTTGAGCCGCTCTTGCTCGCTCGTCTGGCGAGCGCGCAGAAGATAGGCCTCGTAGACCGCGCGCGAGGCATCGACCTCGCGCTCCAGTTCGCGCAGCCGCACGAAGGCGCCGCTGGTCTCGATCTGGCGCGAGCGCAGGGTGTCGATCTGGCCCGTCAGGTCGCGCTCGGTCGCCTGGGCTCTGGCGAGTTCGGTCTGAGCCGAGGCGACGATCCGCGACAGTTCGGTCTCGATCGCGCGGCGCGCGGTGGAGAGCGCCTGGTCGGCGGCGATGCGCTGGGGATGGCGGGGCCCGAGGCGCGAGGCGAGGATCGCCTGGTTCTGCGCAGCTTCCGAATAGACCTGTCGCAGGCGCAGGAGCGATTCCGAGTTCAGGCCTTCGGGGAAGGAGCCGGCGGCGATGTCCTCGACGCTCGCCTCGCGCAGCGAGCGAGCTCGCACGTTCAGCGAGGTGATCTGCGAGCGGACGTCCGCCAGCTGGTTGTTGACGCGGGTGATGTAGTCGTCGTCGATCAGCCGTCCGCCGACGCCGACGAGTTGGTTCTGCGCCTTGTAGGCCTCCGCCGCGTCCTCGGCCTGGACGACGCGGGCGCGCAGTTCGGCGAGGCGCGACGACAGGGCCTCGGTCGCGCGCCGGGCAAGGTCCGATTGCGCGCGGCCCTGCTCGGCGATGAAGTTCTGGGTTGTCAGGTTGGCGAGACGTGCCGCCTTGTCGGCGTCCTCGCTGGTCACCGAGACGTTGATGACGAAGCTGTTGGCGTTGCGCACCGCCGAGATATGGCGCCACAGGTTGGTGACGGTGCGCAGCTCGCGCGTGTCGGCCGCCGCGACGGGATCGTCCGACATCAGCGCGGAGAGGGTCGCCGACAGATTGCCGAGCCACGTCTCGCGCAGACCGTTGAACTCGGTGTCGGCGGTGAGGTTCGCCTCGCGCACGACGCGCAGGAGCACGCTGTTCGAAGTCATCACCGAGATCTGGCCCTCGACGAGAGCGAGCGCGGCGTCGGTGTTGAGGCCGTTCGACGTCGGGGTCAGCTCGTTCTGCACGAGGTTCAACTCGCGCGGGTCGAGAACGATCTGCGCGATGGCGGTGTACTGCTTGGGCTGCGACAAGGCGAAGGCGCCGGCCACCGCCGCGCCAAGAACGCCCGCCAGCACGATCTTGCGCTTCGCCCGCCAGACCGAGGCGGCGAGATAGGCCGGATCGAGGAAGCTCTCGTGGCGGCGCACGGGTTCCACCTCCGGAACGGGATCCCAGCGGGACGCGGGGCGGGATGCGGCATCCTCGGCGTAGAACATGGAAAGGCCCTGGACAGGAACGGCGCGGTTTGCAGCCCGCACCTTTCACCGCTCATGGCAAAGAAACCGTTAATCCCCTGCCGGTCTCGGCGAAGCGGTCAGGCCTGCGACAGCCGGCGGCGCAGCATCCCGTACCAGTCCTTCGGTCGGAGGTCGGCGTCGAAGGGCAAGGGGCGGCAGGGCGCGCCGTCGCTGCGCGGCATGACGTCCTCGACCCAGTTGTAGCGGTCCGTCAGTCCCCAGGTGATGACGGTCTCGGGGCGCTGGCCGCCCATCAGCCCGTCGAGGAAGTCGCCGACCACCGTGGACGCGGCCGCGTCGATCTCCGCCGGTCCGCCGCGGACCTGGAAGTCGATGACGTCGAGTTCCGTGACGAGGAGCCCGACGCCCAGCGCCTTGAGGTCGGCGCCGAAGCGCGCCAGCGCCTCCACGTCGATCTCCTGATGGGCGTAGAGGTGTCCCTGGATGCCGACCGCATCAATGCGGATGTCGGCCTTTTGAAGCTGGCGCACGATCGACAGGACGATGGCGCGGCGCTGGTCGAAGCGGAGTCCGCGAAACTCGAGGTCGTAGTCGTTGAGGACGAGCCGCGCCTTCGGGTCGGCGCGCGCGGCGGCCTGGAAGGCGACGGGAATGTGCCGGGGCCCGAGCCGGCGCAGCCAGAACGTGTCGCGCAAGGGGCCGCGATGCTCGTGCGGATCGTGCGCGATGACCTCGTTGACAACGTCCCAGCTCGTCAGCCGGCCCTTGCAGTGGTCGGCGACGCGCTCGATGTGGTCAGTGAGCGCCCGTTCGAGATCCGCGGCGTCCTCGATCGCCTCGAGCCAGGGCGGGTTGGTCGACCACCAGACGAAGGTCGTGCCGCGCGCGCTCTGCCCGTTGGCCTCCGCGAAGGCGAGAAGGCGGTCGGCGCGGGAAAAATCGAACTGGCCGCGTTCCGGCTGGACCAGCGCGAACTTCAGCTCGTTCATCGGCATGACGAGGTCGCATTCGCTGGTGAACAGCTGGCGATAGCCGAGGTCGTCGAAATACTCGTTCTGGATGGCGGCGCCGAACGGGATGCCGGTGCCGCGCGCCGATGCCGCCGCCGGGATGCCTGCAGCAAGGGCCGCGGCGCCGGCGAGGAGCGAACGCCGCGTTAAGCTCGGACCGGTATGGAAGGGGGAGCGCGGCGCGGCGCGGGGAGCGCTGCTCTGGTCGTTCGTCATCCGTCCCCTGCCCTTCCAAGGTGCCCCATGCGACGCCCCGGATTCCTGACAGGAAGTCTTGAAGCAAAGCTGAAGATGGCCCGCGACTACGCCAAGCTGCTCGGCGGGTCGGGCGGCCGGCTGGTGCTGTCGCTCGCCTATTTCACCGCGGTCGCCAACGTCCTCACCGTCTCAGAGTTCGGCCTCTTCGCCACGGCGTCCGCCACCGGCATCGTCCTGTCGCGCGTGGCCGGGCTCGGCTTCGTCTCGCCGCTCTACCGCTCGGCGACGCGCAAGCCCCATCTCGTCGGCACCTATACCGCCGGGCTGCTCGCCGCCTTCGTCCTCTCGCTGCCGCTGGTCGCGCTCGGGGCCGCACTTTTCTATCTCGGCGTCTTTGCCGGCGACATGGCGCTCGCGCCCTTCGCCGCGATCCTCGCCGCCGAGATCGTCTGCTGGCGGGCCCTCGAGGTCGTCTGCATCGTCAACAACGGCATGAACCGCTTCGGCCGCGCCTCCGTGCTGGTGGTGGTGGGCACGGGCGCCAAGGCGCTCGCCGCGCTCGCCTTTGCGGGAACGGTGGGCCGCGAGGGCGGGCTGGCCGCCTGGAGCCTGTTCTACCTCGCCGCCAACGGGCTCGCGGCGCTCGGCGGCATCCTGTTCCTCTATCCGCGCCAGCGCCTGCGCTGGCGGCCGGACCTCTATCGCCGGCGCGCCGCCGACAGCATCGCCGTGGCCGGGGCCGAGGTCCTGTTCTACCTCCAGTCCGAGCTCGACAAGCTGCTCGTCCTCTCGCTCGGGGGCCCGCATATCGCCGGCCTCTACGCCATGCTGATGCGCCTCGTGGATCTCACCGCCTTGCCCGTGCGCTCCTTCAACATGATGGCGGTGCAGGCGCTGATGCGGCGGCCCGACCGGCTGGATTCCTGGCGCGTGCGCTGGGGCGTCGAGGCCGGAATCGCGCTGGTGTCAGTCGGCGGCCTCGCCGTGCTCGGCCTGATCCTGCACGTCCGCCCGACGCTGCTCGGCGCCAATGTCGCGGACGCGGCACCGCTCGTCCTGATGGCGCTTCTCGTGCCCGCCTTCCGCAATCTCGTGGAGTACGAGGGCGAACTCCTCTACGCCCGCGGCCGGACGGGTACGCGCGCCGTGGTCCTCGGCTTCCTGACGCTGACCAAGGGCGCGCTCCTGACGCTGGTCCTGCGCGGCGGCGAGACGGCCGGCGACACGGCCTGGGTGGTCGGTCTCAACGGCGTGTTCGCCGCCCTCTGGCTCGCCTCCGCGATGGCGACCTACACCGCGCTCGACACGCGCCGGATGCCGATCGCGCGGCCGGCCTGAGCGGCCGGCGGCGTCAGAGGCCGACAGCGCGGCGGATCAGGGCGGGGTCGGTGCCGGTGAAGGACTGGAGGCCGATCGCCACCTGACGCGGCGCGAGCTGGCCGAGAAAGGCGGCAAGACCCGCCTCGTCGAGCGGCGGCCCGTCCCAGTAGACGGCGCAGCGCTGCGTGGCGTCCGGCGCGTGGCGTTCGGGCCGCGCCTCCGCCTCGTCCACGAAGCGTCCGTAGATCGTGCATTCCGAAAGGGCCCGCGAGGCGCACAGCACCATCATCGCCGGCCGACGTCCGACCGCCGCGATCCGGGCGAGAAGGTCGCGCACCGTGTCGCGACGCCAGGCGATCAGCGTGCCGATATAGGTGGTACGGGTCGACTCGGGAGGCCGAAGCCCGATCAGGCGGGCGGCGCGCAGGGCCCAGGTCTCGTGCTCGGCCTGGAGATGGGGAAGCACGCGGTCCATGCCGTCCGGCACGCGGTAGAAGGCGACGCGCCCGCCGGCCTCCATCGACCGGACGTCGAAGGACTTCACGAAGACGACGTCGGAATCCAGCGACACCATCGCCGCCTCCGCCATCGTCTGCGCCATCGCGAAGCGGCGCAGCTGCTGGACGTGCCAGCCGTGCAGCGGCAGGCCGAACGGATGGATCCAGAGCCGGCGTCCGCGCTGGCGCGGATGGTTCACCGGCCGCAACCACCAGGGCAGGAGATCACGTTCGCTGACGACGCGCCGCCGCGGCCCTTCGAATACCTTGAAGAGCTCGAGATCGCGCGCCTCGACGAGGAGGTAGTGCGTCTCGAAGCCCGTGACGAAACGATCGATGCTGTCGCACAGCAGGCGACAGCGCTCGAGATCGCCGCGATAGCTCGAGGTGACGAGCGCGAACCGCATCGGCGTCACTTGCGGATGCGCTGGCGGGCGATGCGCGCGAGGAAGGCCGGGTTGCCCGCAAGATAGCGGCGCGCCAGACGCCGCGGCTCCATCAGAAGGCGCCAGATCCACTCGATGCGCAGGCGCCGCACGAAGGCCGGGGCGCGGGCCACCTTGCCGGCGGTGAAGTCGAGAAGCGCGCCGACCGCGAAGGCGACCGGCGCCTCGCGCACGCCGACATGGCGGGCGAGGAAGCGCTCCTGCCGGGGAACGCCGATGCCGACGAGCAGCACGTCGAGCCGCGCGAGGCGGATCCAGTCGAGCAGCCGCTCGGTCTCCTCCCCTTCCGCGAAGAAGCCGTGCGAGACCGCGATGAAGCGATGGCGCGGAAAGCGTTCGCCGAAGCGCTCGGCCGCCCGATCGACGATGCCCGGTTCGCCGCCGACGAGGCCGACGCGCAGTTCGGCCTGTGTCTCGCTGAAGAACCGCGGCAGGAAGTCGGTGCCGTTGAGGTTTTCGGGAAACGGCTCGCCGAACAGCATGCGCGAGCCGACATCCACGCCGATGCCGTCGGGCAGGCACAGCATCTCGGACATCACGGACGCGTAGTCCGTGTCCGTCACCGACACGTTGACGCAATGGGCGTTGACGAAGGCGATCTGCAGGCGCTGGCGCGAGGCGATGGCCGCGTCGATGCGGGCGATCGCCTCCGCCCCCGTGATGACGGCGACGTCGAGCTGCCCGAGGCGGCGCACGGACGGCTGGGCGGCGCTGCGCCGGCGGATGGCGACCGGTTTGCCGGCCGCGGGTTGAATGGGCGCGGGTTCGATCATGACGCAAGAGCCTCCATCGCCGGAACCGCCGGTCCGCTCGCTTCCTCCGCCCCGAGACCGACGAGCGCCAGCCCGGCGCGCACGCCCCGCTCGCAGTCGAGCCGCTGGCGTTCGGCAAAGGCGCGGCCGTCGAGGCGCATCGCCTCGCCGGCGCGCTCGCGGGTCACGAGGTCTTCGAGGGAGCGGGCGAACGCGGCCCCGTCGTTCGCCACGCGCACGTTGCCAGGCAGAGCCGCGCCGATGCCGCGCAGCGCGGACGGGGTGGCGACGGCCGGCATGCCCTCTTCCAGGGTCTCGATCGTCTTCAGCTGCACGCCGGTGCCGCCGCGCGTCGCCAGCGCCACGACGCGGCCCGACCGCACGAAGGCCTGCGCATCCGGCACGCGGCCGAGGAAGGACACGTTGCCGAGTGCCTGCGGCGGCGCGCCGTCGAAGCGGCCGGCGACGCCGACCGTGATGCCGGGCGACAGGCGCGGCGCGACCTCGGCGGCGAACCAGTCGAGACCGAGGCGGTTGGGTGCCCAGCTCCAGGTGCCGATCATCACGACGTCGAACTGCCGGGCGCCGTCGTCGGCGGGCGCAGTGCCGCGCCCGATGCCGAGGCTGAGCGGGATCGAGCGGGGATCGCCGGACAGACCCAGCCGCTCGGCGTCGGCGGCGGCGAGACTGTGGACGACGCGCGCGGCGGCGCAGAGGCGCTCTTCGGCCGCGCGCAGGAGCTTCGCCTCGCGACGATAGAGAAGGCGGGACGCGGCGCTGCCAGCGCTCCGCCCCATCTCGGCGGCCGAGAGGTGCTCGACATTGTGAGCGACGAAGATCGGCGGGGCGATCGAGAGAAGGCTGGGAAAGGCGATCGGAAGCTGGGCCGCCGACAGCACCACGGCATCGAAGGGTCCGGCCGCGCGCAGGCGCCGGAGAAGCGTCGCCCCCGGCATCACCCGGAGCTTGGCCGCGCCGACCGGCAGGCCGCGGCGGATCGCGTCCAGCACCCAGCGCACCTTGCGCGCGCGCCCGGCGCCCGCGTTCTCGATCGCGATCTCGCCGAGATCGACATGCGCGACGTCCGGCAGGTCGGCGCCGGGACGGCGGAAGCCGGCCACCGTCACCTGCGCCCCGGCCGCGCGATAGGCGTCGGCGATCGCGCGGTTGGCGATCTCGAAACCCGTGGCCGGCTCCCGCTCGGGCAGGAGCGATGTCGCGAAGAGGATATGCATCGGCGCTACGATTCACCCTGTTTGATCGCCACATTGGCACCCCGCCCGTTGCGATTTCGTCAAAGCCGCCGTTTTAACGCGTCATCTTCGCCGCTTATTCAGGACTGCCGCGCTAGCGTGCCGATCATGGAAGATCACAAGTCCGCCTCCCCTTGCGTCACGATCGAAGCGCGCTCGCCGCACGCCGCGGGCGGGTTCGACGCGGTCGTGATCCTGCCGACCTTCCGGCGGCCCGACGGGCTCCTGCGGACGCTCGCCTCGTTGTCGGCGCAGGTGACGAAACGGAACCTTGCCGTCGTCGTGATGGAGAACGACGCGGACGGCCGGGCGGGCCTTGCGGCGGCACGCGGCCTCTTCGAGACCGGGGCGATGGCGGGGCTCGTCCTCGTCGCGCACGAGCGCGGCAACTGCTCGGCCTACAATGCCGGCTTCAAGGTCGCGCTCGCCGAGTTTCCCGCAATGCGCCACTGCCTCGTGATCGACGACGACGAGGCGGCCGGCCCGGACTGGGCCGAGCGGATGATCGAGACGGTGGAGCGGCTCGACGTCGACGTGGTCGGCGCCCCGCAGGTCCCGGTCTTCGAGGGGCCGGCGCGCGACGCCGTTGCCCGCCATCCCGTGTTCCGCCCGCCCTACGGCGCGACGGGCCGCGTGCCGATCCTCCTGTCGTCCGGCAATCTCTGCCTCACGCGTGCGCTGCTGGAGCGCATGGGCGACCCGGTCTTCGACACCGCCTTCAACTTCACCGGTGGCGGCGACTCCGACTTCTTCTCGCGCGCCGCCTGCAAGGGCGCGCGCTTCGGGTGGTGCGCGGAGGCCCCGGTCGACGAGACGGTGCCGGCGCGCCGCACGGAATGGTCGTGGCTCCACGCACGCTCGCTGCGCAACGGCGCCCTGTCGAGCGCCATCCAGCAGAGGCGCGACGGGCGCGTGCGCTCGGCCGCCAAGACCGCGGCGCTTCTTCTCGCCGCTCCGCCCCGCGCCGTCCTGCAGGCGATTCGCCAGCGCTCGCTCCTGATCGGCCTCTATCCCCTGCAAATTGCGCTCGGCCGGGTGCAAGGCGAGTTTGGGCGGATCGGCGAGCAGTACCGCAAGCCGGAAGCGAACTGACGGGTACGGGACGGTCGGACCGGCCGCCCCTTCCCTTCCGCGAATCGATGGGCTAGACGGGCCGCCCCGCCCCGTCCCCCGTTTCGACGCCTCGCCCGGCCGAGGTCGCGACGCCGTTCCTGCATGAGCCCGCCCCCATGTCCGCCTCCTTCGCCGGCCTCGACTTCGGCACCACGAACTCGACCCTGTCGCTCTGCGCCCCCGGCGGCGCGCCGCGGCTCCTGCCCGTCGAGGGCGACCACCTGACGATCCCTTCGGCCCTGTTCTTCTCGCTGGAGGACGGCCAGACCTATTTCGGCCGACGCGCCGTCTTCGAATATGTCGACGGCGCGGAAGGCCGGTTCATGCGGGCGCTGAAAAGCATCCTCGGCTCGTCGCTGATGAAGGAGACGACGCAGGTCGGTCGCCAGCGCATGAGCTTCGAGGCGCTGATCGGCACCTTCCTCGAGCACCTGCGCAAGACGCTGGAACGCGAGAGCGACGCGCCGGTCGACCGCATCGTGCTCGGTCGTCCCGTGCGCTTCGTCGACGAGAGCGACGCGGCCGACCAGGAGGCGGAGGACCAGCTCGCCTCGGCCGCGCGCGCGCAAGGGTTCGCCCATGTCGAGTTCCAGTACGAGCCGGTCGCCGCCGCGCTCTACTTCGAGAGCGGCATGAACGCCGAGCAGGTGGCGCTCGTGGTCGACATCGGCGGCGGCACGTCGGACTTCTCGATCCTGCGCCTCGGCCCCGAGCGCGCCCGGCGCCCGGACCGCGCCGACGACATCCTCGGCACGACAGGCGTCCATGTCGGCGGCACGGACTTCGACCGCCTCCTGAACATCGCGCGCATGCAGCCGCTGCTCGGGCTCGGCTCGGCCACGGCCGACGGTAAGCGGACGCTGCCGGTCTGGTACTTCAACGATTTCGCGACCTGGCACCGCATCAACACGCTCTATACGCCGAAGGTGCTGGCCGACATCCGCTCGCTCGCCAAGGAAGCCGCCGAGCCGGACAAGCTGAAGCGCATGGAGCACATGCTCGCGCACCGTTCCGGCCACCGCCTCGCCGGGGCGGTCGAGCGGGCGAAGATCGCCCTCACGCACGAGGACGAGGCGACGATAAGCCTTCGCGAATCGGGCCTGACGCTGGAGGCTCCCGTCACGCGGCCCGAGTTCGAGGCGGCGACAGCCGAGCTCGTGGAGCGGATCGACGGTGCGATCGCCGCCTCGCTCCAGCTCGCCGGCATCGGTCCGGAGGCGATCGAGACGGTGATCCTGACCGGCGGCGGCGCGCAGGTGCCGGCCGTGGCAAGGGCTGCGACCGCGCGCTTTCCGGAAGCGCGCGTCGCGCTGTCGGACGCCTTCGGCTCGGTCGGCCTCGGCCTCGGCCTCGACGCGGCCCGGCGCTTTGCCTGAGCGGTTTGCCAGCGGCGGTCGCCCCGCGCTAGGGAGGGCTCCCCGACACGAGGAGCCTTGAGCCCATGACCGCACTGACGCTCGACACCGCCCGCCGCATCGTCGAGGCCGCCCGCGCCAAGGGGCGCGAGCTCGGCCTGAAGCCGCTGACCGTCGCGGTGCTCGACGCCGGCGGCGATCTTCTGGTGCTGGAGCGCGAGGACGGCGCCTCGCCGCTGCGACCGGCGATCGCCATCGGCAAGGCCAACGGCGCGGTGCAGATGGGCATGGGCTCGCGGGCCCTCTGGAAGCGCGCCGAGGAGCAGGCCTATTTCATCAACGCGATGAACACGCTGACGAGCGGCTCGCTCGTGCCGGTGCCGGGCGGGGTCCTGATCCGCGATGGCGGCAAGGTCGTCGGCGCGGTCGGCATCACCGGCGACACCTCGGACAACGACGAGGCGGCGGCGTCCGCGGGCATCGAGGCCGTGGGCCTGACCGCCGACGCCGGCTGATTTCTTCCGCAATGCAGCAGGAGCGGCGCGCGGGATATTGCGCCGCCCTCGCCTCTTTGCCACTCTTCCCCTTATGGAACCCCGCCCCGCCCTTGCCGTCCTCATCGTCGACGAGAACCGGGCGCGGGCCGCGATCATCGAAGAGGGCCTGCGCGAGGCCGGCCACGAGCGCGTCCACATCGTCGCGGACGCGCAAGGTCTGGTGCGCGAGATCGAGGCGTTCCGGCCCGACGTGATCGTGGTCGACCTCGAAAACCCCAACCGCGACCGTCTGGAGGCCTTCTTCCAGGTCTCGCGCTCGGTGCGCCGTCCGATCGCCATGTTCGTCGACCGCTCGGACGCCGATTCGATGGAGGCCGCGATCGCCGCCGGCGTTTCGGCCTATGTGGTGGACGGGCTGAAGAAGGAGCGCGTGAAGCCGATCCTCGACACGGCCGTCCTGCGCTTCGAGGCCTACTCACGGCTGGAGCGCGAACTTCAGGACGCGCGCTCGGAGCTTGCCGACCGCAAGGTGGTGGAGCGCGCCAAGGGTCTTCTGATGCGGATGCGGGGCCTGTCGGAAGAGGAGGCGTATCGGCTGATGCGCCAGACCGCCATGAACGAGAAGAAGAAGCTCGTGGACATCGCCCGCTCGCTAGTGACGGCCGCCAGCCTTCTCGGCGGGGAGGATTGAGGATGAGCGCTCCCGAACGGATCGTGCGCGCGGGCTTCATCCCGCTTCTCGACGCCGCCGTGCTCCTGGCCGCCTCGGCGCTCGGCCTCGACCGGCGCGAGGGCGTCAGGATCGAGCTGACGCGCGACGTGTCGTGGTCGAACATCCGCGACCGTCTGGCCTTCCGCCAGTTCGACGTCGCCCACATGCTCGGCCCCATGGCGGTCGCGGGCGAGCTCGGCCTCGGCTCCAACCCGCACAAGGTCATCGCCCCCTTCGCGCTCGCCGAGGGCGGCAACGCCATCACGCTCTCGACGCCGCTGATGGCCGCCATGCGCGCGGCGATGGACGGCGAGGACTATCCCGACACGGCCGGCGCCCATGCGCAGGCGCTGAAGCGGGCGCTGGAGCGTCGACGCCGGGCGGGCGAGGCCGCCCCGGTGTTCGGCGTGACCTATCCGTTCTCCTCCCACGCCTACGAGTTCCGGCTGTGGCTGACTTCGGCGGGGATCGACCCCGACCGCGACGTGACGCTCACGGTCGTGCCGCCGCCGATGACCGCCGATGCCCTGCGCGCCGGGCTGATCGAGGGGTTCTGCGTCAACGCTCCGTGGAACGTGATGGCCGTGGAAGAGGGGATCGGGCGCATCGTGGCGGTGAAGGCGGACATCTGGCCGGGCTCGCCGGAGAAGGTGCTGGGCCTCCGGCCGGACTGGTGGCAGGACCAGCGCGACACGGCCGAACGGCTGCTCGCGGCGCTCGACGCCAGCGCCCTCTGGTGCGCCGATTCCGCCAACCGGCGGGAGCTCGCCGCGATCCTCGCCGAGCCCGCCCATGTCGGCGGCCGTGCCGCCCTGTTCGAGACGGTGCTGAGCGGCGACCTGCCGGTGGACCCCGACGGCACCCGCCGGGCGCTCGCCGCCTATGTCGACTTCCGGCCGGAGGGCGCCAACCTGCCGCGCCGCTCGCAGGCGCTCTGGGTCTTCGCGCAGATGGTGCGCTGGGGACAGGTAGCCTACTCGCCGGACGCGGCGCGCCAGGCCGCGCAGGCGTTCCGGCCCGACATCTACCGCTCGGCCCTGCCCGGACGCGCCGAGGCGCTGTCCGACAGCCGCATCGAACGATCGCCGGATGGCGGGCCGGACTTCGACCCGGACGGGATCGAAGAGGTTCTCGCAAAGACCCCTCCGGCGCCCCTCGGCGGAACTGCCAGCGGCGACTGACGGGCTCTCGTCGATAGCTGCCCAACAATTGCGCTCTCTGACCATGGAACACGCGCGGGTTCGCACCAGCGCCAAACCTCTGCGGCGACGCAATTTGGAACCGTTATGCTGAATATTTAGGCGTGCCCATCTGGCGTACATTTGTGCTTTGCAAAATGACGCTTCTGCGGTTGGATAGCACCATGACCCGTCAAGGACGACAGGGTCACCGAGCTTCTCCCGAGCCTCGACGACAGCGACGTCGCGAACCCGATGCCACCCAACCCATGCCGGACGAGGCACGGGCGGCGGCATGAGGTCCGCGGCGTCGTTTTCGTTTGGCCTTCCCTCACCCGCCGAGGACCGCCATGCCCGCTTCCCGCAATTCCGGCCTGAACCGTCGCCGTTTCCTCCTCGGCACCGCCGCGACCGCCGGCACAGCCGCGCTGTTCTCGGCGATCGGTGCGAGCTTCCCCGGCGGGGCGTTCGCGCAAGGCGCAGGGCCCGAGACCACCAAGGCCGTCCTCGGCTTCATCGCGCTGACCGACGCGGCGCCGCTGATCATCGCCAAGGAAAAGGGCCTCTTCGCCAAGCACGGCATGCCCGACGTCGAGGTGGTGAAGCAATCGTCCTGGGGCACGACGCGCGACAACCTCGTGCTCGGCTCGGCGGGCTCGGGCATCGACGGCGCCCACATCCTCACCCCCATGCCCTACCTGATGAGTGCCGGGACGATCACGCAAGGCGCGCCGCTGCCGATGCAGATTCTCGCCCGTCTCAACCTCGACGGACAGGGCATCTCGGTCGCGACCGGCCTGCGCAAGGAGAATGTCGGCCTCGACGCCGGCGTCCTGCGCGACGCGTTCGCGGCCAAGAAGGCGGCCGGCACCGTGTCGAAGGTCGCCGTCACCTTCCCCGGCGGCACGCACGACCTGTGGATGCGCTACTGGCTGGCCGCCGCCGGCATCGATCCGAATTCCGACGTCGAGACCATCGTCGTGCCGCCGCCGCAGATGGTGGCGAACCTCAAGGTCAACACGATGGACGCCTTCTGCGTCGGCGAGCCGTGGCACGAGCAGATGGTCAACCAGGACGTCGGCTACAGCGCCATCACCACGGGCGAGCTTTGGTCGAAGCACCCCGAGAAGAGCTTCGCCATGCGCGCCGACTGGGTGGCCGCCAACCCCAAGGCCGCCAAGGCGCTGACCATGGCCGTGCTCGAAGCCCAACAATGGTGCGACGCCATGGAGAACAAGGACGAACTGGCCTCGATCGTCAGCAAGCGCGCCTGGTTCAACGTGCCCACCAAGGACATCGCCAACCGCCTGAAGGGCACCTACGACTACGGCAACGGCAAGCCGGTGGTCGAGAACTCGCCGCACATCATGAAGTTCTGGCGCGATCACGCCTCGTATCCCTTCCAGAGCCACGACCTCTGGTTCCTCACCGAGGACCAGCGCTGGGGCTATCTGCCGGCCGGTCTCGACAAGGCGGCGCTGATCGCGGCCGTCAACCGCGAGGACATCTGGCGCACGGCGGCCAAGGACCTCGGCGTCGCGGAGGCCGACATCCCGGCCTCGACCTCGCGCGGCGTCGAGACCTTCTTCGACGGCAAGACCTTCGATCCCGCCAACCCCGACGCCTACCTCGCGAGCCTCTCAATCAAGCGCATCGCCTGAAGCCCGTCCCGCCCCTCGCTTCAACGGAGGCCGTCCCCCGTGTCCCAGACCGTCACCAAGCTGCCCCTGAAGGGCCCGGCGCCCGCGGCGAAAGCCGGCGCCGCCGTCCTTGCGCTGCCGACGCGCCGCACGCCCATCGGGTCCGCTCTTGCCCGGCGCTCGCGCGACTGGGCCGCCGAGATCCTGCCCTTCCTCGTCACCCTGACGGTGCTTCTCGGCCTGTGGGAGCTCCTGTGCGCCCATCCCGGCGCGGCGCTGCCGGCGCCGAGCCAGGTGCTCTCAGACAGCTGGGAGTTGATCGCCCATCCGTTCTACGTGAACTCGGGCAACGACGTCGGCCTCGGCTGGCAGATCTGGGCAAGCCTCCAGCGCGTCGCGATCGGCTATTCGATCGCGGTCGCGGTCGGCATCTCGCTCGGCGTCCTCGTCGGCCAGTCGACACTCGCCATGCGCGGCCTCGACCCGATCTTCCAGGTGCTGCGCACGGTGCCCCCGCTCGCCTGGCTGCCGCTCTCGCTCGCCGCCTTCCAGAACGGCCAGCCGGCGGCGATCTTCGTGATCTTCATCACCTCGGTCTGGCCGATCATCATCAACACGGCCGTCGGCGTGCGCAACATCCCGGCCGACTATCGCAACGTGGCGGCGGTGCTGCGTCTCAACGGCCTCGAGTTCTTCGCCAAGATCATGCTGCCGGCCGCCGCCCCCTACATCTTCACCGGGCTTCGCATCGGCGTCGGCCTGTCGTGGCTCGCCATCGTCGCAGCCGAGATGCTGATCGGGGGCGTCGGGATCGGCTTCTTCATCTGGGACGCTTGGAACTCCTCGCTGATCTCCGACATCATCGTCGCCCTCGCCTATGTCGGCCTCGTCGGCTTCGTGCTCGACCGGATCGTGGCGCTGGTCGGCCGTCTCGTCACCCGCGGCACCTCGGCCGCCTGATCCCCCCTCGACAGACCCGGAGCGAACCCATGCAAGCCAAGCCGTTCCTGTCGATCGAAGGCGTCGACATGACCTTCAAGCGGGGCGCCGCGACCACCAATGTCCTGAAGAGCATCGACCTCACAGTGGACAAGGGCGAGTACATCGCGATCATCGGCCATTCCGGCTGCGGCAAGTCCACGCTCCTCAACATCGTGGCGGGCCTGACGAAGGCCACCACCGGCGTCGTGCTCCTCGAGGACAAGGTCGTGGACCAGCCGGGACCCGACCGGGGCGTCGTGTTCCAGAACCACTCGCTCCTGCCCTGGCTCACCGTCTACGAGAACGTCGCGCTCGCCGTCGACAAGGTCTTCGCCAGGACCAAGAGCGCGCCCGAGCGCCGCGAATGGGTGATGCGCAACCTCGAACTGGTCCATATGGGCCACGCCCGGGACAAGCGCCCGTCGGAGATTTCGGGCGGCATGAAGCAGCGCGTCGGCATCGCCCGCGCGCTCGCCATGGAGCCGAAGGTCCTCCTCCTCGACGAGCCCTTCGGCGCGCTCGACGCGCTCACCCGTGCCCACCTGCAGGACCAGGTCATGCAGATCCAGGCCGACCTCGGCACTACGGTGATGATGATCACCCACGACGTGGACGAGGCGGTTCTTTTGTCGGACCGCATCGTGATGCTGACCAACGGCCCCTCGGCGAAGATCGGCGAGATCCTCTCGGTGCCGCTCGCCCGCCCGCGCGACCGCATCAAGCTCGCCACCGACGCGACCTACCTCAAGTGCCGCCAGGCGGTGCTGAAGTTCCTCTACGAGCGCAACCGCTTCGTGGAAGCGGCCTGACGCCATTCCGGCGCGCCACCGACGCCGCGCCGGACGTCCCTCTCAACCTCTCCGTTTCGGGATGAGACCCATGACCCAGAAACTCGTCGTCGTCGGCAACGGCATGGCCCCCGGCCGGATGCTCGAACACCTCTTCGAACTGGCCCCCGGCGCCT
>NZ_CAJYIU010000151.1 GCF_913775355.1 uncultured Aureimonas sp. | reverse complement strand
ATTGCGTTCCCTCCAATCGCCTCGCGGAACTGCGCCGGCAACTCACCGAACTCACGCCGGGCACGAGCCGGGACGCCGTCGATGCGCGGATTGCGATCGAGGCTGACGAGATCGGTGCCCCGCTTCTGGCGCATCATGGCGAGGCGATAAGCGAAGCATTCGCCCAAACCGACATCGCCGAGATCGAGCGGGCGCTCGATGCGATGGAGGGCGACGCCGTACACGGCAGATTCGCGCGTCGGACGCTGGAGACGATGCGAGGGCGCTCGCCCTGGTCGATGGCCGTGACCAATGCTCTTCTCGACGAAGGCGAGGCCAGCGAGACGTTGGAGGCGTGCCTCGTTCGGGAGTTTTGGGCCGCCTGTTTCTGTCTGGGGGTGGACGACTTCTACGAGGGCGTGCGGGCGGCGGTGATCGACAAGGATCGCAATCCGCAATGGCCGTCCGCCCGGCCGGACTGGCGTCAGCCGCCTCTGGAGACGGTTCTCGCCGCTCGGCCGGGCCGGGCGGACCCGGCGTTCGGAGGCTGATCAGCTTTCGGCCGCAGCCTTGTCGTCGAGGATGCGGGCCAACTCGACCGCCGTGCCGGAAAAGGTCTTGCCGCGGTCGGGCTCGCGGAAGCACTTCCAGAGGTTCGTCTTCTTGTCGCGTTTCCAACCGGCCTTGGTGATCTTCGCCTCGGCGGCGGCTTCGTGCGGCGTCTTGAAGGCCATAGGCTCATGTCTCCTTCGCGTTTGCGCCTTCATAGGCAAACTGCCCCCTCGCGCGAAGTCCATTCGATGATGCGGCGGGCAAGGCGGTCGTAGCTCGACGCCCGACCCGCCGAAGCATCGAAGGCGCTCATGGACCGCCGGCGATCGAACCCATCACGACCATGATCAACTCGTCGAGGTCGACCGGGCCGTTCAGGAGAACGCCGGTCTCCGTCTCCTCCACGTGCAAGCCCCCGTCGCTGGTTTCGGCCTGCCGCTGGAGTTCGCCGACGATGGCCTGCCGGATGCTCTCCTCGACGTTCACTGCCGTTGCCCGGGAGCGAAGGTCGAGGTGCCACCGTCTTCGTCGCTGAGGATCTCGTCCCGCGGTTCCGGCTTTCCGTCGGGCGCCTCCACCTGAATGAGGTCGTTGTCGAGACCGGCGAACTGGGCTGCGATCTGCGTCGCTTCTTCGCTCTGCGTCTCGTTCGGCTGGGCCTTCGGATTGGGGTGGGTCATCGGAGGTCTCCCTTTGTCATTGAGAACCCCAACGCACGATGCGCCAAGCCGCTCCCGAATTTGCCGGAACCCGACGACATCGGCGGTGTGCGCTCCATATCTCAGCTCATGCCCGGAACCTGATGGAGTTCGTCCTTGGCCAAGTTCGACAAGCCTTCCAACCGCAAGCGCGGCTCGTTGTGGGCGGTCGTCACGGCGGTCGTCGTCCTGGGCGTTCTCTACTTCATGTTCTTCTCGAGCCGGGAGGGCGGGCCGCCGTCGTCCACCACGGGCGGGACGGTGACGACGGGCGCGTCTGTCCCCGGCGGAACGCTGTAAAAGTCCCCGCGACAGACGCCGGGAAGACATGATACAGCCCGCATCGAACCGTTCGTACGCCTTACAGTCGTGGGCGCGCGGGGGGAGCGCGTGGCCACGAACCGGGGTTCGTTCGCATGTCGACCATCACTGCCGCCTCGACGTCGTTGCGCGAGAAGACGACGCTCTCCGTGCTGTTCGCCATGAGCGGCTGCCACATGCTGAACGACGTGATGCAGTCGCTGCTCGCGTCGCTCTACCCGCTTCTAAAGGAAAATTACGCGCTCGATTTCGTACAGATCGGGCTCCTGACGATGACGTTCCAGATCACGGCGTCATTGCTTCAGCCGGGGGTCGGCGTCGTCACCGACCGCTGGCCGCTGCCCTACGCGCTGCCTGTCGGGATGGGGTCGACGCTTTGCGGTCTCGTCCTCCTGTCGTCGGCCGGCAGCTTTCCCATGCTGCTCCTCGCGGCCAGCCTTATCGGCTTCGGATCGGCGGTGTTCCATCCCGAGGCGTCCCGCGTGGCGCGCGCGGCGTCGGGCGGACGCCACGGCTTCGCGCAGTCGCTCTTCCAGCTCGGCGGCAACGCGGGGACGGCGCTCGGTCCGCTGCTCGCCGCCTTCATCGTCCTGCCCTACGGCCAGCACAGCATCGCCTGGTTCGCCGGCATCGCATTTCTCGGCATCGCGATCCTGACCTGGGCGGGCAACTGGTATGCTGGCCATCGCCGGGCCCAGATTGGCCGCGCGCCCGTCAGCCGCGCCTTGCCGCTGCCGCGCAACACCGTGCTCTGGGCGATCGCGATCCTCGTGCTCCTTACGGCGACGAAGAACGTCTACATGGCGAGCTTCTCCAGCTACTACACGTTCTACGTCATCGATCGCTTTGCGCTGTCGGTTCGCGAGGCGCAGCTGATGCTCTTCCTGTTCCTCGGCGCGGCGGCGGCGGGCACGTTCCTCGGCGGCCCGATCGGCGACCGCTACGGCGCGCGCTTCGTAATCTGGTTCTCGATCCTCGGCGTCATCCCCTTCGCGCTTCTCCTCCCCTACGCCAACCTGCCGCTGACGGGCGTCCTCACCGTGATCATCGGCTTCGTCCTGGCTTCGGCCTTTCCGGCGATCGTCGTGTTCGCGCAGGAGCTGTTGCCGGGCCGGGTCGGGCTGGTGGCCGGCATGTTCTTCGGCTTCGCCTTCGGGGCTGGCGGGCTCGGGGCTGCGTTCCTCGGCGATTTCGCCGATACGGCGGGTATCGAGTTCGTGTATCGCACGGTCTCCTATCTGCCGCTTCTCGGCCTCGCCACGATTCTCCTGCCCAGGCTGCCGTCCCTGCGCTGATCGAGGCGGGCCCTCCTGAGGAAACCCGCCATGCCGCGCATCCAACTCGTCACCACCGGTGGGACCATCGCATCGCGCGCCGAAACCGCGATGGCCGGCGCCGACGTCGTGGCGTCCGTGCGCGGCGAGGCGCTGCGGGCCGGCCTGCATGACCGGCTCGAGGAGATCGAGATCGCGGTCGACGACTTCTGCAGCGTCAACTCGTTCTCGATCGACCTGCCTCTCGCCTTCGCGCTCGCCCGTCGCATCGACCAGCATCTGGCAGACCCCGCCTGCGACGGCGTGGTCGTGACCCACGGCACCGATACGATGGAGGAGAGCGCGTTCCTCTCCGACCTCGTCGTCCAATCGGCGAAGCCCGTCGTCTTCACGGGGGCGCAGCGCAGCGCCGACGCGCCGGATACCGACGGCCCGCGCAACATCGCCGAAGCCGTGCGTCTCGCCGCGACGCCGGAGGCGGTCGGGCTCGGGTCGATGATCCTCTTCGAAGGCGACTTCCATGCCGCCCGCGACGTGACGAAGACCCACACGGCCCGCACCGATACGTTCCGGTCGGGAGAGCACGGAAAGCTCGGGGAGGTGGATGGCACACTGGTGCGCATCCACCGCCGACCGACCCTGCGACGCACGTTCGCGCCGACACATATCGAGACCGGCGTCGAACTTGTCCGAATGGCGATGGGCTGTTCGGACCGCGTGCTGCGGTTCGTGGCGGGCGAGGGGGCGAAGGCGATCGTCATCGAGGGCTTCGGCCGCGGCAACACGCCGCCGATCGTGACCGGCGCCGCGGCGGAAATCATCGCGTCCGGCATTCCGGTGATCGTCACCTCCCGCTGTCCGGAAGGTCGGGTGAAGCCGGTCTACGGCAATGGCGGCGGACGCGATCTCGAACGGGCGGGCGCGATCTTCGCGGGCGATCTCAGCGGCGCCAAGGCCCGCATTCTGGCAGCCGTCGCGCTGGGGAGCGAGGAATGCGATCTCCGGGCGGTATTCACCGAACTTGGGGGGTAAGGCGAGGGGCCGTCAGCGCCGCCGCGTCTGCGCCTCTCCGATCGGGTGCGGCTCGCCGATCAGCCGCGCATACTCCTCCTCGGGAATACCGTAGCAGCCCGCCGCGATGGATTTCAGCCCCTCGCGATCGAGGATATGAATGTGCCCGCGCGTCGCCCTGATGAGGCGCGCGCCTTCCAGCACATGGATTTCGTTCGTCACGCCCGAGCGCCGCACGCCGAGCATCAGCGACAGAAACTCGTGGGTGAGAGGGAGGTCGTCGGAGTGGAGGCGGTCCTGTGACATCAGGAGCCAGCGGGCCAGCCGCTCGTTGATGTTGTAGCGGCCATTGGCGAGTGCCGAATGGGACAGCTGCACTTCGTAGCAATGGACATAGCGCAGGAGAAGCTGGCGCAGCGCGTCGTCCTCGGCAACCGTACCAAGAAGCGCTTCGGCCGGCATCCGCAGGGCTGCCCCGGCGGTCTGCATGAAGGTGCGGTGGGGCGTGTGGTCGACGCCATGAAGGACGCAGAACCCCGTCATCCCCTCCGGCCCGATGTGGCCGACTTCGATCTCCTCCGCTCCGTCGCGACTGGTGGCGACCATCGAGGCCAGTCCGGCTTCGAGGAAATACACGTCGCGGATCGGGGTGCGCTGTTCGACGAGGAGCTGGCGTACTGGCAGTTCGACGGTGGCGAAGTGAGGGGCGAGCCGCGCGAAGGTCTCGCCGGAAACGGCGGTCAGCAGGCGATTGCGGACGCTGGACTGCGTGATGACCGACATCGACTCGTGGCTTCCCTCCCGACACGAGCCCGTTCCGGGCGTCGTCGCCGGCCCGAATATGAAGCTGGCCAATTGCTTATGAGGGAAGGGACCCGGTTCCTCCATATCCGTCAGCGGACGGTACGATTCTGACGCTGCAGCCAACGACCCGATGACAAGCCGATGGGTGGCGGTGTTCGGAAGTGCCTGCGGACGACAGCTGAGCGCCTCCGAGACCGTCCGACCCATGGCCAAGATGGCTCTTCGATCGCCAGTCCGACAATACAACCCGCTCGACTTCCGAATTGCAACCGCTAGTTATTCGAAGAGGGAGCGATGCGATGAAGAGCGAAGCGAGGGTAGCGTCCAAGCCGATCGAGCGACCCGAGATCGAGCGGGTCCCGGTGCGCGACGAGATGAGAGCCGCACGCGGGCTCTTCGTCGGGCTGGCGCTTTCGGCCATTATCTGGCTGGCGCTTCTGGTGACGTGGCTGGCGTGGTGAGCGTGCGCGCGGGCACGTCTCTGGAGGCGCCCCGAGACGCGCGGCGCGGGTGGACAGTCAGGACGAGACGCGCGAGGCAGAGACCGACAAACGCTCCGCCCGCCTTCACGAGCGCATCGTCCAGCCGGGCATGTCGCGTCGGCGAAAGCTCCTGAAGCAGCTCGATGGCAAAGGCACCGACGATGATCGTGAGGCCGACCGCGAGCCATCGTTTGGGATAGGCGAGTGCGAAGAGTGCCGTCATCACGACGAAGGCCAGGGCGCGATCGAGATCGACCGGCATGACGTCGTGCGGCCTCAGGCCGATCGGCGAGACGGTGACGAACAGGATGGCCGCGAGGGCCAGCCAGGCGGCGAGGCGAAGGATGCGCTGTGTCATCCCCTCGTCATGTTGGACGAATGTGGCGGCCGCGTGCGGCGGCCAATACGATCGTGCGGTATGGTTGACGCCGTTATAGCCAGCGGGCGCGCTTGAAGCGGACGTAGAGGACGCTGCAAATCACCGCGATGGCTGCGAGAACCTCAAAGTAGCCGTAGCGGGATTTCAGCTCCGGCATGTTCTCGAAGTTCATGCCGTAGATGCCGGCGATGGCGGTGGGCACGGCAAGGATGGCGGCCCACGCGGCCAGCTGGCGCGTGATCGCACCGGTCCGCTGCTGTTCCAGAAGGTTGCTGAACTCGAAGACCGAGATGACGATCTGGATCAGCCCGTCGACCAGCGTCTGGACCCGGCGGACATGGTCGAGCACGTCGCTGAAGTAGGGCCTGCTCTCCGGATCGATGCAGGGAAGGTCGAGCCGGACGAGCTTGCCCGCGACCTCGGCCATGGGAGCCAGAACCCTTTGAAACTTGGCGAGCTGCCGGCGCAGGGTGAAGATGCGGGTGATCTCGTCCCGCCCGAGGAACGAGTCGAGCGAGCGCTGCTCCATCGTCAGCACGTTGTCCTCGATGGCTTCCACGATCGGCAGATATCCGTCGACGATGTAGTCGAGAATAGCGTGCAGGACGTAGTCGACGCCGTGAATCAGAAGGGTCGGCGCGGCTTCGAGATGCTGGCGCAGGGCCGTGTGCGAGCGGGCCGATCCATGACGCACGCTGATGATGTGGCTGTGTCCGAGGAAGATGGCCGTTTCGCCGTATTCGATCCGGTCGCCGTCGAGCGCCGCGGTCTTCGCGACGACGAAGAGCTGGTCGCCATAGACGTCCACCTTGGGCAGCTGGCGCGCATCGACGGCGTCCTCAACCGCGAGCGGGTGCAGATTGTACTGCTCCTTGAGGACCTGCATTTCCTCCTGCGTCGGATCGCATATGCCGATCCAGACGAACTCGGACCGGTCCGACGGACAATCCACCTTCTCGTGGATCGAGATCTCACGAACCCGCTTGCCGTGGCGGTAGAGATAGGCGGCGACCACGGTCATGCGGGGGGCCTCGCGTCCCGGAAGGGGAGGGCAGGGGCCGAACGTGCGACCCGTCTTTCCCGCTAGATGTCGCACGCTTTTGTGATGAAAAGATTGTGGTGCGCGGTCAGGCGTGTTCGAGGCGCGTCCCCGTCTCGTCGTCGAACACATGGAGATGCTCGGCGGGCAGGAGCACGCTCAACCGCTCGCCAGCCGTCCAGTCTCCGTAGCCGGGCCGATAGGCCTTGATGGCCACCTCGCCGTAGCGCAGATGAACGATCGTACCGACCCCGGTCGGCTCGACGAGCTCCACTGCGCAGTCCACGGCATCCACCGCATCGGATGGCGCGAAGGCGACATGCTCCGGCCGGATACCGATCGTGACCGGTCGTCCTTCAGCCAGCCCGAGGGGCGCCAGCGGAATTTGGGCGTGGCCGACGTCGAGATGCGGCCGGGGGCCGTTGCGATAGAGGCCTGAGACGAAGTTCATCGCGGGCGAACCGATGAAACCGGCGACGAAGCGATTGGCCGGGCGCTGATAGAGATCGAGCGGGGTGCCGATCTGCTGGATGCGACCGGCGTCGAGCGCGACGATCCGGTCCGCCAGCGTCATCGCCTCGATCTGGTCGTGCGTGACGTAGATCGAGGTTGCCCCGAGGCGCTGGTGCAGTTTCTTGATCTCGGCCCGCATCTGCTCGCGCAAGCGCGCATCGAGGTTGGACAGGGGTTCGTCGAACAGGAAGGCCTGCGGCTGGCGGACGATGGCCCGACCCATCGCGACGCGCTGGCGCTGTCCGCCGGACAGGGCCCGCGGCTTGCGGTCGACGAGCTTCGACAG
The DNA here is from genome assembly GCF_913775355.1 of uncultured Aureimonas sp. Lineage (GTDB taxonomy): Bacteria > Pseudomonadota > Alphaproteobacteria > Rhizobiales > Rhizobiaceae > Aureimonas. Next base: position 5,776 of record NZ_CAJYIU010000151.1, on the reverse strand, counting down.
GCCGAGCGTTTCGGCGGCTCCGCGCACGGCTTCCGAGATACGTTCCTTGGCGGTTTTGCGAAGCCGCAGCGAATAGCTCATGTTTCCCGCGACGCTCATGTGCGGGTAGAGCGCGTAGGATTGGAACACCATCGCGATGTTGCGATCCTTCGGCTCCATGTCGTTGACGCGGCGTCCCCCGATCAGGATGTCGCCGGCTGTCGCCTCTTCCAGCCCCGCAATCATGCGAAGGAGCGTCGACTTTCCGCAGCCGGACGGGCCGACGAGGACGACGAATTCGCCGCTGCGGATCGACAGGTCGACGGGCTGGAGGACGTGGATCGGGCCGAAGGACTTTTCGACGGCGTTCAGATCGATCGTGGCCATGTGTGTCTGATCCTTCAGCCTTTGACCGCGCCGGCGGTGAGCCCCTGCACCAGGAAGCGCTGAATGAGGAGGAAGAAGAGAAGCGCCGGGACGAGCGCGAGGACGCCGGCGGCCATCATCTGCCCGAAGTTGACGCCGAACTTCGAGACGAAGGACAGGAGGCCGACCGGAAAGGTGCTGGCGTCCGTCTTCGAGATCAGCATCAGCGCGAAGAGAAGCTCGCTCCAGGCCGCGGTGAAGACGAAGCCGAGCGTCGCCGCCATGCCGGGCAGGGTCAGCGGCACGATGATCTCGCGGAACGCCTGGAACCGGCTGGCCCCGTCGATCATCGCGGCCTCGTCGAGATCCTTCGGGATCGCGTCGAAGAACGACTGCATCAGGAACACCGCGAAGGGCACGTTGAAGGCGGAGTAGACGATGATCAAACCGGTGAGGCTGTTGGTGAGGCCGATCGGTGCCAGCATGCGGAAGATCGGCGCGATCAGCATGACCAGCGGAAACATCTGCGTCACCAGCATCAAGCCGACGAGCCAGAGCTTGCCTCGAAACCGGAAGCGCGACATGGCGTAGCCCGCGCCGGCCGCGATCAGCGTCACCACGACGGCGGTCGTCAGCGAGACGATCAGCGAGTTGCGGAAGAACAGCGGAAAGTCGCTGTTGCGAAGCACGAACTCGAAATGCTCGAAGCTCGTGCGCGACGGCCAGAGGCGTACGCCCTCGCTGTAGAGCAGCGCATTCGGCGTGACCGAGACCTTGAGAAGCCAGAAGAGCGGAAACAGCGCGACGACGATGTAGAGAAGGATCGCGGTGCGATGGGCGATGGTGCCGGCAAGGCGCCGACGGGTGACGGCGGCCATGGGTCAGGACCTGTTCAGGAGCATCTGGCGCAGGCTCACGAGGAGCAGCGAGTAGATCATCAGGAGCACCAGGAGCACGAGGGCGATCGCCGATGCGTATCCGAAGTCGAGACGCCGGAAGGCGGTCGTGAAGATATAGCTCGCGACGATCTGCGTGCGGTCCGCTGGTCCGCCGTTCGTCATCACCACGATGAGGTCGGCGAAGTTTGCGATCCAGACGGTGCGCAGGAGGATGGTGATGGCGATCGTCGGCGCGAGGAAGGGAAGGGTGATCGAGCGAAAGCGCTCGATGGCGCCGGCGCCGTCGATCGCGGCGGCTTCGTAGATATCCTTCGGGATGGATTGCAGCGCGGCGAGGAGCGTGATGGCGAAGAAGGGAATGCCCCACCAGACATTGGCGATGATCGGTCCCCACATCGCATGGTCGGGATCGGCGAGGATACTGGTGGGCGTTTCCGTGAGCCCCAGCGCCGTCAGCCAATGCGGGATCGGCCCGACGACGGGGTTGAAGAGCCACGCCCAGTCGAGCCCGGACAGGAAGCTCGGCACCGCCCATGGAAGGAACACGAGCGCCTGGGCGAGGCCCCGGCCCGCGAACGGGCGGTTGAGGAGAAGCGCCAGGATCAGGCCGAAGACGAACTGCAGCGCGACCGAGGTCCCCGTCCAGAACACGGTGTTGCTGAGCGCCAGCCGGAAGTTCTGGTCGGAGGCGAGCTTCACGAAATGACCGAAGCCGACGAAGCCGCCGCTGAACGGGTTAAGCAGGCGGATGTCGCGGAACGCGTAGGAAACGCCGACGACGAGCGGCACCAGCATGATCGTGACGATCAGGATCACGGCCGGGGCGGCATAGAGGTAGGGCTGCAGGCTGGAGGTCCAGCTTCGGCGCAGGACCTGAGGGGCAGGCGGTGTGCCTGTCTGGCCGATGGCAGTCATGAGATCCGAGCCGGCTGCAGGGAAGGAAGTGGGGAGCGGCCGGGCCGCTCCCCTTCGCGTCGTGACGGGCTCAGTTGCCCATCTGCTTCTTCTTGGCGGCGGTCAGGTACTCCGCCCACTGCTTGGCGAGATCGTCCGGCGTGATCGAGCCGAGGAGGGCTTCCTGGCTGGTCTTGATCACGAGCGAGTCCTTGAAGAAGGCGAACTCCTCGAGGTCCGTCGGCATCACGGTCGGCACGACGTTCGGGTCGGACAGTTCCTCGAACCAGCCTTTGAATTTGTCCTGCGCGTAGAAGGGATCCTGCTCGGCCGACTTGTGGACAGGCAGCGCCCCGGTCCGCTTGTTCCAGGCCAGGTTGCCCTCCGGCCCTTCGAGCGCCTCGATCAGCTTCCACGCAAGATCCTTGTTCTCGCTGGCCGCGAACATCGACCAGCCGGCATAGCCGATGGTCGGGAAGGCCTTGCCGGCCTGGCCCTTGGGCATCGGCGCGACGCCGTACTGTTCGGGCTTCAGATGCTCGTCGATCGCGATCAGCGCGTCCGGGTCCTGATCGAGCATGGCGCAGGTGCCGGAATAGAAGCCCGCGACGATCTCGTTGAAGCCCCAGTTGATCGAGTCCTTCGGCGCGTAGCCGTTCTTGTAGAGGTCGACGACATAGGTCAGTCCCTTGACCCAGCCTGGCTCGGAGAAGGTCGAGGTGCCGTCTTCCTTGAAGAACGTGTTGTCGCCGTTGGCCGTCGCGCCGAACATGACCCAGCCGTTCAGGCCGCCGGGGCCCCCGCGCAGGCAGTAAGCCGACTTGCCGGCGGCCTTGATCTTCTCCGCGGCTGTCGTGAATTCGTCCAGCGTCTTCGGCGGCGCCTCGACACCTGCCGCCTTGAAGACGTCCTTGTTGTAGAACATCGCGCGCAGGTAGAAGCCGTAGGGCAGCATGTAGGCGGTGTTGTCGACGGCGCGGCCGAACTGGAGGGCGCGGTCGTTGAGGCCGCCCGTGTACTGCCAGTTCTTCAGGTACGGCTCGAGGTTCTCGAGCGCGCCGTTCTTGGCGTAGAGCGCGAGCCAGGTGTCGGGCATCTCGACGACATCCGGCGTCTCACCGGCCGACACGGTGGTCGCGAACTTCTCGAACGCTTCTCCCCAGGGCAGCGACGTGATCTCGACGGTGACGCCCGGATTGGCGGCCTCGAAGCCCTTGACGATCTCGCGCAGCGTCGCGGTGCGCTCGGGGCTCGTGATCACCTCGGTCAACTTCAGGGTCTGAGCCAGTCCGGGGCTGGCGCAGAGGCCGGCCAGCATGGTGGCGGTAAGAAGCGTCCTGATCATGCCATTCCTCCTTGGTTGTCGTCGGGGTTCAAAGCGTCGCGGCGGCGATGGCCGCCTCGATGTCGTTCCAGAGAAGCTCCGTGCCTTCGAGGCCGATATGCAGGCGGACGGAGCGCGGATGGATGCCGAAAGCGACGGCGGAATTCGGCTGCGCGGCCTGCGCCCGCACGATCGCGCCAGGCACGACGAGGCTTTCGTGGCCGCCCCAGCTGACGCCGAGGGAGAAGGTCGAAAGCGTGTCGGCAAAGCGCGCGATGTCGATGCCCTCGTGGAAGACGAAGGAAAAGAGGCCCGAGGTGCCGCGCAGGCCCGGCGGCAACGCGTTGGAGAGACCGGGATGCGCGACGTGTTCGACCGCCTGGTGCGCTTTCAGGCGCTTTGCCACCTCGAGACCCGATGCCTCGTGCGCCTTCATGCGGATCGGAAGCGTGCGCAGCCCGCGGATCAGCAACCACGCTTCGAACGGCGAGAGCTTGCCGCCGAGATAGGGATGGGTCTCCGACCGAACCCGGTTGATCAGCGCCGCGGGGCCCGCCACGACGCCTGCAACGACGTCGCTATGGCCGCCGAGATACTTCGAGGCCGAATGCAGGACGAGATCGACGCCGAGCGCGATCGGATTCTGGAAGACCGGTGACGCCCAGGAGTTGTCGATCACCGTCATGACGCCGGCGTCGCGGGCGAGCGCTGCCAGCGCGCCGACGTCATGCGCCTCCATCATCCAGCTGGTCGGACTTTCCATGTAGAAGAGCTTCGCGCCCGGCAGCGCCTTCCTGACGGCCTCCTCGTCGAGCCCATCGACATAATCGATGTGAATGCCCATCCGCTTCGCGAAGGTCTCGAACAAACGGTAGGCGTCGGGATAGACATTCCGCACGGCGAGGATGCGCTCGCCCGGCGATACGAAGGTCAGAACCGTGGAGGAGATCGCTGCCATGCCGCTGGCGAAGGACAGGGCGTCCTCCGTTCCCTCGAGCTCCGCTACCTTCTCCTCGAAGATGCGCGTCGTCGGGTTGAGGCCGCGCGAATAGGCCGGACGCTGCTTCTGGCCGCGGTAGACCGCTTCCATCTCCGCGTAGGATTCGAAGGTGAAGAGCGAGGTCTGCACGATCGGCGGCACCACCGCCGCATAGGCGTTGGGCGCGTCGTGAGCCACGATGCCGGACGCATGATCCAGCCAGTCCATCCCGTCGATCATTGGGACATGTCCTCGATGTCTTCCTCGACGATGGCGAGGATGTTCAGGGTCTTCTCTCGCGCATTGGCCGGATCGCGTCCGGCGATCGCGTCGAAGAGCTCGCGGTGAAATGGAAAGGACCGGCGCGCGAAGTCCGGTCGGTCGAACGGCTTATCGAAGAAGAGCTCGAACGCCTCGCGCATCTGTTCCAGAAGCTGACCGAAGAGCGGATTGTGCGTGGCGTCATAGATCGAAAGGTGGAAGGCGAGATCCTCGCGCCCCGCCGTGCCCTTTTCCAGATGCACGCGCTCCATCTCCTCCAGCCTTTCGCGCATACGCTCGATATCGGCGCGCTCCGCCCGGCTGGCGGCCAGCATGCTGGCCTCCACCTCAAGCCCGCGCCGGACATCGAGTGTCCGCAACAGGCCATCCCGGACGGGACCGGGGTCGAACGAGAGCGGAAGGTGAACCGTGGCCGCCGAGATGCTGCGGCGGAGGAAGGAGCCGCTGCCGCGCCGCGTCTCGACGACGCCGAGCGCCTGGAAATGACGCATGACTTCACGAACGGTGGACCGGCCGATCCCGAGGGCCCCCATAAGCTCATGTTCGGTCGGAAGGCGATCGGACGGCCTTAGGCCGGACTTTGCGATGTGATCCGCGACGATCTGGATCGCATCCTTCGTCCGGTTCGCGGACGGCATTCGTGCCAGCCCCTCGATCGCCATACATCCCCCAAGCACCAAGTTGTCAGACAGCAGACAGCGGATGGAAAGAGGCGTCAAGACGGAAAAGAGCAACGGGGATTGTTCGGCGGGGGAGGGGAGGGACAGGGAAAGGGAACGGGATACAACAGACGCTAACCTGTCGATTTTCGATCCCGTGACACCGTCATGACGTCCGTCTGACCGCTCTGCGACGTTGTAACCTGTTGTTCTCTCTTGGTTTCCGAACTTTTTTCCGCTTGGTCGGAATTTCCCTGTTGACCTTCATCGGTGGCTCCCCCTATAAGGCGTTCATCGACGACGGCGGTGGCGCCGGGGCGGGTTGGACGGGGTGCAGACGCACACTGGATGGTCTGCCGGGAAGTTGGGCTAGCGGTTGTGTTCCTCGGGTATC
>NZ_CAJYIU010000150.1 GCF_913775355.1 uncultured Aureimonas sp. | reverse complement strand
CGTACTCGACGTGCGCCGTCGAGATCGTGATGCCGCGCGCCTTCTCCTCCGGCGCCGCGTCGATCTGGTCGTACGCGCGGAACTCGCCGAAGTACTTCGTGATCGCCGCCGTCAGCGACGTCTTCCCGTGATCAACGTGACCAATCGTCCCGATGTTCACATGCGGCTTGTTACGCTCGAATTTGCTCTTCGCCATTTGAGGCTCTCCAATTCATGCGCCCGTGAGGGCTTCAGAGGGTTGTCGCCGAGGCCGGAGGCCTCAGGCGTACTTCTTCTGGATTTCTTCGGCGACCTGGTTCGGCACCTGCTCGTAGTGGTCGAACTGCATTGTGTACTGCGCACGGCCCTGCGACATCGAGCGGAGCGTGTTGACGTAGCCGAACATGTTCGCCAGCGGCACCATCGCGTTCACCACAGTCGCGATACCGCGAGCCTCGGTGCCCTGGATCTGGCCACGGCGGGAGTTCAGATCGCCGATCACGTCACCGACGTAGTCTTCCGGCGTCACGACCTCAACCTTCATGATTGGCTCGAGCAGCTTCGGACCCGCCTTGGCGATGGCTTCGCGGAAGCCGGCGCGCGAGGCGATTTCGAAGGCCAGCACCGACGAGTCGACGTCGTGGTAGGCGCCGTCCATCAGTTCGGCCTTAATGTCGACCATCGGGAAGCCCGCGAGCGGGCCCGAGGTCATCACCGAGGCGATACCCTTCTGGACACCCGGCACGTATTCCTTCGGAACCGCACCGCCGATAATCTTCGACTCGAACACGAAGCCCGTGGTCGGCTCGCCCGGCTCGATGTGCAGCTTCACGCGAGCGAACTGGCCGGTACCACCGGTCTGCTTCTTGTGCGTATAGTCCACATCCGCGGCGCGGGTGATCGTCTCTCGGTAGGCCACCTGCGGGGCGCCAATATTCGCCTCGACCTTGAATTCGCGCTTCATGCGGTCGACGAGGATGTCGAGATGAAGCTCGCCCATGCCGGCGATGATCGTCTGCCCGGACTCCTCGTCCGTCTTGACGCGGAAGGACGGATCCTCGGCCGCGAGACGATTGAGCGCAAGGCCCATCTTCTCTTGGTCGCCCTTGGTCTTCGGCTCGATCGCGATCTCGATGACCGGATCGGGGAATTCCATGCGCTCGAGGATGACCGGCTTCAGCGGATCGCAGAGCGTATCGCCCGTGGTGACTTCCTTGAGGCCAGCCAGGGCGACGATGTCGCCGGCATACGCCTCTTCGATGTCTTCACGCGAGTTGGAGTGCATCTGCAGCATACGCCCGATGCGCTCCTTCTTCTCCTTCACCGTGTTCTGGACGCCGGTGCCCTTGGTAAGCTTGCCGGAGTAGATGCGGCAGAACGTGAGCGAGCCGACGAACGGGTCGTTCATGATCTTGAAGGCCAGCATCGACAGCGGCTCTTCGTCCGACGACACTCGGCTGGTCTCGGCCTCGGTCTTCGGGTCGATGCCCTTGATGGCCGGGACGTCGACCGGCGACGGCAGGAACTCCACGACGCCGTCGAGCAGCGGCTGGACGCCCTTGTTCTTGAAGGCCGAGCCGCAGAAGATCGGCGTGAAGGTCACCTCGCAGGTGCCCTTGCGGATCAGCGCGCGCAGCTGCTCGTTCGACGGCATGTTGCCCTCGAGGTAGGCTTCCATCGCGGCCTCGTCGACCTCGACGGCGGTCTCGATCATGAGCTCGCGGTACTCGGCGGCCTTGTCCTTGAGGTCGTCCGGGATCTCGACGACGTCCCACTGGGCGCCGAGCGACTCGTCCCGCCAGATCAGGGCGTTCATCTCGATCAGGTCGACGACGCCCTTGAACTCGTTCTCGGCGCCGATCGGCAGCTGGACGACGATCGCCTTCGCGCCGAGGCGCGTCTTGACCATCTCGACGCAGCGGTAGAAGTCCGCGCCGGTCTTGTCCATCTTGTTGACGAACATCATGCGCGGGACGTTGTACTTGTCGGCCTGGCGCCAGACCGTCTCGGTCTGCGGTTCCACGCCGGCATTGGCGTCCAGCAGCGCGATCGCGCCATCGAGCACGCGCAGCGAACGCTCGACCTCGATCGTGAAGTCGACGTGTCCCGGCGTGTCGATGATGTTGAAGCGGCGCTTCTTGCCGTCGCGGCCTTCCCAGAAGGTCGTGGTCGCAGCGGACGTGATCGTGATGCCGCGCTCCTGCTCCTGCTCCATCCAGTCCATGGTCGCGGCGCCGTCGTGGACTTCGCCGATCTTGTGGGACTTGCCGGTGTAGTAGAGGATACGCTCGGTCGTGGTCGTCTTGCCGGCATCGATGTGGGCCATGATGCCGAAATTGCGGTAGTCTTCGATCTTATATTCGCGGGCCATGGGGCGTCGCCTTTCGAAGAGAAGAGTGGCTTACCAGCGGTAGTGCGAGAAGGCGCGGTTCGCTTCCGCCATGCGGTGCGTGTCTTCGCGCTTCTTCACGGCGGTGCCGCGGTTGTTGGCGGCATCCATCAGCTCGCCCGACAGACGGTCCACCATCGTGGTCTCGTTGCGGTTGCGGGCGGCCGTGATGAGCCAGCGGATGGCGAGGGCCTGACGGCGCTCCGGACGAACGTCGACCGGGACCTGATAGGTGGCGCCGCCGACGCGGCGCGAGCGGACTTCCACGTGCGGCGCAACGTTGTCGAGCGCCTGATGAAAGATCGCGATCGCGTCCTGGCGGGTCTTCTGGTTCACGACGTCGAACGCGCCGTAAACGATGGTCTCGGCGACCGACTTCTTGCCGTCGTACATGACGGCGTTCATGAACTTCGTTACAACCAGATCGCCGAACTTCGGATCCGGGTTGATCTCACGCTTCTCGGCAGAGTGACGACGGGACATATTCTAGTCTCTCAATCTCGGACGGTCGTTCGGGCTTACTTCGGACGCTTCGCGCCGTACTTCGAACGACGCTGACGACGGTCCTTGACGCCCTGCGTGTCGAGCACGCCGCGGATGATGTGGTAGCGAACGCCGGGAAGATCCTTCACGCGGCCGCCGCGGATCATCACCACGGAGTGCTCCTGAAGGTTGTGCCCCTCGCCCGGGATGTAGCCGATGACTTCGAAGCCATTGACCAGACGGACCTTGGCGACCTTGCGGAGAGCCGAGTTCGGCTTCTTCGGGGTCGTGGTGTAGACGCGGGTGCAAACGCCGCGCTTCTGCGGATTGGCCTGGAGCGCCGGAACGGTGTTGCGCTCGCTGGGGCGAACGCGCGGCTTCCGGATCAACTGGTTGATGGTCGGCATTCCAACCTTCCTTCTCTTCAAATCCCGGTTCGGAACGTTCGGTACCACGACGCAAGAAGCCATCGGCTCATGCGCGAAACCGGGCATCGACCTCACCTAGTAAGAGGTCTGCCCGGCATTGAAGCAGAGGATCACGGGCGAAACCGCAATCGTGCGTCCAGCAATGGTACGTCTCGTTGAACGAAGCCTTGTTTGAAGCGCTGGTCCCCGACGTGTCGTCAGGAAAGCGATGCCTCACATCGGCTCTGTTGGCGGGTGTTTAACGATTCCGTCCCCGAACGTCAACCCTGCGCGGGCCTTGTTGGGGCGCGATGTGAAAATGAAAAGGGGCCGCCCGATCGGAACGGCCCCTTCCCTGTCTCGTGCCGGACGAGCGCCTTATTCGGCGGCGTCGGTGAGCTTCGTCAGCATGCGATCGGCTTCCGCCGCATTGGACGACTTACGACGGTCGTCGAGGATCAGGTCGTCGCGCGAGGTCGCGATGCGACGGACCTGGGTCATCATGCCGCCCGTGCCGGCCGGAATGAGACGGCCGACGATGACGTTCTCCTTGAGGCCCTGCAGCGTGTCCATCTTGCCGGCCACCGCCGCCTCGGTGAGGACGCGCGTGGTCTCCTGGAAGGATGCCGCCGAGATGAAGCTCGGCGTCTGCAGCGATGCCTTGGTGATGCCGAGCAGCACCGGGTTACCGGACGCGGGCTTCTTGCCCTCCTCCTCCAGGCGCTCGTTCATCTCGGCGAGCTCGATCCGGTCGACATGGTCGCCCGGAATGAGGCCGCTATCGCCGGACTCCACGATCTCGACCTTCTGCAGCATCTGGCGAACGATCACCTCGATGTGCTTGTCGTTGATCACGACGCCCTGGAGACGATAGACCTCCTGGATCTCGTTCACGAGGTAGCTCGCCAGCGCCTCGACGCCCCGGATGGCCAGGATGTCGTGCGGTGCCGGGTTGCCATCGAGGATATGGTCGCCCTTCTCGATGACGTCGCCTTCCTGGAGGTGGAACGGCTTGCCCTTCGGGATCAGGTACTCGACCGGCTCGACGCCATCCTCGTGCGGCTCGATGATGATGCGACGCTTGTTCTTGTAGTCGCGTCCGAACCGCACCGTGCCGTCGATCTCCGCGATGACCGCGTTGTCCTTCGGCTTCCGGGCCTCGAACAGTTCGGCGACGCGCGGCAGACCGCCCGTGATGTCCTTCGTCTTCGCGGACTCCATCGGAATACGCGAGAGAACGTCACCGGCGCGCACCGTCGCCCCCGGCTCGACCGACAGAATGGCGTCGACCGAGAGGAAGTAGCGGGCGTCGGTGCCACGCGCGAGCTTGGCGACCGAGCCGTCCTTAGCGCGGATTACCATGGCGGGCTTGAGGTCGGCGCCGCGCGGGTTGGCCCGCCAGTCGATGACCTGACGCTTGGTGATGCCGGTCGACTCGTCCGCCTGCTCGGAGACCGACAGGCCCTCGACCAGATCCTCGAACTCCACGGTGCCGTCGAGCTCGGTGAGAACCGGACGGGTGTACGGATCCCACTCGGCGATACGCTGGCCGCGACGCACCTGATCGCCGTCGTCGACGAAGATGCGCGAACCGTAGGTGATACGGTGCGACGCACGCTCCTTGCCCGACGGGTCGAGGATCAGGACCGCCATGTTGCGGCCCATCGCCACGAGCCGGCCGTCGGAATCGCGCACCACGTTGCGGTTGCGGATCTGGACCGTGCCCTCGTACGAGGCTTCCAGGAACGACGAGTCGACGACCTGCGCCGTGCCGCCCATGTGGAACGTACGCATCGTGAGCTGCGTGCCCGGCTCGCCGATCGACTGCGCCGCGATGACGCCGACGGCCTCGCCCATGTTGACGGGCGTACCGCGTGCGAGATCGCGACCGTAGCAGATCGCACAGATGCCGGTGCGGACTTCGCAGGTCAGCGCCGAGCGGATCTTCACGGACTGGACGCCCGCCTTTTCGATCACCTCGACGTCACGCTCCTCGACGGTCGTGCCGCCCTTGACCAGCACTTCGCCGGTGGCAGGGTTCACGATGTCCTCGAGAGCGGTACGGCCGAGGATGCGCTGGCCGAGTGTCGCCACGACCTGACCGGCATCCACGATGGGCTGCATGGTCAGACCGTTCTCGGTGCCGCAGTCGGCCTGCGTGATGATGCAGTCCTGCGCTACGTCGACGAGACGGCGGGTCAGGTAGCCCGAGTTCGCGGTCTTCAGCGCCGTGTCCGCGAGGCCCTTCCGGGCACCGTGGGTGGAGTTGAAGTACTCGAGAACCGTGAGGCCTTCCTTGAAGTTCGAGATGATCGGCGTCTCGATGATCTCGCCGGACGGCTTGGTCATCAGGCCGCGCATCGCGCCGAGCTGACGCATCTGCGTTGGCGAGCCACGAGCACCCGAGTGCGACATCATGTAGATCGAGTTCATCGGCTTCTGCCGGCCCGTCTCCGGGTTGAACTCGACCGCCTTGATGCGGCCCATCATCTCTTCGGCGATCTTGTCCGTGCACTTGGCCCAGGCGTCGACCACCTTGTTGTACTTCTCACCCTGAGTGATCAGGCCGTCGTTGTACTGCTGCTCGTATTCCTTCGCGAGCGCCTGCGTCTCGCCGATTAGCTTCGGTTTGGTCTCGGGGATGACCATGTCATCCTTGCCGAAGGAGATGCCGGCGATGCAGGCGTGCTTGAAGCCCAGCTGCATGATGCGGTCGCAGAAGATGACCGTGTCCTTCTGACCGCAGTGACGATACACCTGGTCGATCAGACGCGAGATGTTCTTCTTTGTCATCAGGTCGTTGGCGATGTCGAAGGGGATCTTGTGCGTCTTCGGCAGAAGCTGCGCGATGAGCATGCGACCCGGCGTCGTCTCGTAGATCTTCGAGACGGGCTTGCCTTCGGCGTCGACCGTCTTGAAGCGGCCCTTGATCTTCGTGTGGAGCGTGATCGCCTTGGTGAAGAGCGCCTGCTCCATCTCGCCGATGTCGGAGAACGCCATGCCTTCGCCCGGCTCGTTCTCGTTCATGATCGAGAGGTAGTAGAGGCCGAGCACCATATCCTGCGACGGCACGATGATCGGTGCGCCGTTCGCCGGATGCAGGATGTTGTTGGTCGACATCATGAGGACGCGCGCTTCCAGCTGCGCCTCGATGGATAGCGGCACGTGCACCGCCATCTGATCGCCGTCGAAGTCCGCGTTGAAGGCCGTGCAGACCAGCGGGTGAAGCTGGATCGCCTTGCCCTCGATCAGGATCGGCTCGAACGCCTGGATGCCGAGACGGTGCAGCGTCGGCGCACGGTTGAGCAGCACCGGATGCTCGCGGATGACCTCGTCCAGGATGTCCCAGACCTCCGGGCGCTCCTTCTCGACGAGCTTCTTCGCCTGCTTCACCGTGGAGGAAAAGCCCTTGGCGTCGAGGCGCGCGTAGATGAAGGGCTTGAAGAGCTCCAGCGCCATCTTCTTCGGCAGGCCGCACTGGTGCAGCTTCAGCTCGGGGCCCGTCACGATGACCGAGCGGCCGGAATAGTCGACGCGCTTGCCGAGGAGGTTCTGGCGGAAGCGGCCCTGCTTGCCCTTCAGCATGTCGGACAGCGACTTCAGCGGGCGCTTGTTGGCACCCGTGATCACGCGGCCGCGGCGGCCGTTGTCGAACAGCGCGTCGACCGCCTCCTGAAGCATGCGCTTCTCGTTGCGGATGATGATGCCCGGCGCGCGCAGCTCGATCAGCCGCTTGAGGCGGTTGTTGCGGTTGATGACGCGGCGGTAGAGATCGTTGAGATCCGACGTGGCGAAGCGGCCGCCGTCCAACGGGACGAGCGGGCGCAGGTCCGGCGGGATGACCGGAACGACGCGCATGATCATCCACTCGGGTCGGTTGCCCGACTCGAGGAAGTTCTCGACGATCTTCAGCCGCTTCATCAGCTTCTTCTGCTTCAGATCCGACGTGGTGGTCGCCAGTTCCTCACGCAGGTCGCCCGCGATGCGCTCGAGCTCCATCGAGCCGAGAAGCTCCTGAATCGCCTCGGCGCCGATGAGGGCCGTGAACGAATCCTCGCCGTACTCGTCGACGGCGATCATGTACTCCTCTTCCGTCAGGAGCTGGTGCTCCTTCAGGGCGGTGAGGCCGGGCTCGGTGACGATGTAGTTCTCGAAGTAGAGGACGCGCTCGATGTCCTTCAGCGTCATGTCGAGCAGCGTGCCGATGCGGCTCGGGAGCGACTTCAGGAACCAGATATGCGCGACCGGGGCGGCCAGCTCGATGTGGCCCATGCGCTCGCGGCGCACGCGCGAAAGCGTGACCTCGACGCCGCACTTCTCGCAGATGATGCCCTTGTACTTCATGCGCTTGTACTTTCCGCACAAGCACTCGTAGTCCTTGATCGGGCCGAAAATGCGCGCGCAGAACAGGCCGTCGCGCTCCGGCTTGAACGTGCGGTAGTTGATCGTCTCGGGCTTCTTGATCTCGCCGAACGACCACGAAAGAATCTTCTCCGGGCTCGCGAGCGAGATCCGGATCGAATCGAACGTCTGCGCCTGCACCTGAGGATTGAAGAGATTCATGACCTCTTGATTCATGGTGCTGTCTCCTTTTCAGGGCCTCGTGCCCCGCCACGCGCCGGGCGGAGCCGGCGCCAAGATCATCCGCAAAGTCCGATCGGCGCCCTTTGGCTGTGGCGCCGACCATGGCCGCACAAGGCGACCTTTGCGTGGCGGCCTACTCGGCCGCGTCAGGGAGGCCCTGCAGCGGGCCGGCGCTCGACGGAAGCTGGTCGGGCACGGACTGCGACAGGTCGACGTCGAGGCCGAGCGAGCGCATTTCCTTGACGAGCACGTTGAAGCTCTCCGGAATGCCCGACTCGAACGCGTCGTCGCCGCGCACGATCGACTCGTAGACCTTGGTACGGCCCGCGACGTCGTCCGACTTCACCGTCAGCATTTCCTGCAGCGTGTAGGCCGCACCGTATGCCTCGAGCGCCCAGACCTCCATCTCGCCGAAGCGCTGGCCGCCGAACTGCGCCTTGCCGCCGAGCGGCTGCTGGGTGACCAGCGAGTACGGGCCGATCGAGCGGGCGTGGATCTTGTCGTCCACCAGGTGGTGCAGCTTCAGCATGTAGATGTAGCCGACCGTGACCTGACGATCGAACGGCTCGCCGGTACGCCCGTCGTAGAGCGTCACCTGACCCGATCCGTTGAGACCCGCCTTCTCCAGCATCTCGACGATGTCCGGCTCGACCGCACCGTCGAAGACGGGGGTCGCGATCGACACGCCGCGCTTCATCTGCTTGGCGAGCACGATCACGCTGTCGTCATCGTAGTCCTTGACCTTCTCGTTGCGGTCGGAGTCGCCCAGCATGCTGGCGATCTCGTTGCGCAGCGGCGCGGCGTCATGGCTCTGCTGGTAGGCTTCCAGCATTTCCCCGATCTTCCGGCCCATGCCGGCGCAGGCCCAGCCGAGATGCGTCTCCAGGATCTGGCCGACGTTCATGCGCGAGGGCACGCCGAGCGGGTTGAGCACGATGTCGGCATGCGTGCCGTCCTCGAGGAACGGCATGTCCTCGATCGGCACGATGCGCGACACCACGCCCTTGTTGCCGTGGCGGCCGGCCATCTTGTCGCCGGGCTGGATCTTGCGCTTCACCGCCACGAAGACCTTGACCATCTTCATGACGCCGGGCGGAAGCTCGTCGCCGCGCTGCAGCTTCTCGACCTTGTCGAGGAAGCGCTGCTCGAGGCGCTTCTTCGACTCGTCGTACTGCTTCTGCATCGCCTCGATTTCCGTCATCAGACGGTCCTCGACGACGGCGAACTGCCACCATTGCGAGCGCGGATACTCGTTGATGATCTCCCGCGTCAGGGTGGTGTCCTTGCGGAAGCCCTTCGGGCCGGCGATCGGCGACTGGCCGATCAG
>NZ_CAJYIU010000149.1 GCF_913775355.1 uncultured Aureimonas sp. | reverse complement strand
GTGACCCGGCCGTCAACCTCGAAGGCGACGACTACCAGCTCGCCAGCCGCGTCCGCGCCCGTCTGAACTTCGACGCCCGCGAAGAGACCGAGCTCGGCACCCTGCGCGCCTTCGCCCGTCTCCAGGCCACCAACACCTCGGGCGCCAACAACGGCGTCGCGATCGACCAGGCCTACATCCAGCTCGGCGGCCTGCTCATGGGCTACCGTGACTCGCTCTGGTCGTCGGACGTCGGCGGCATCGAGGACGGCCTCCTGACCGATACCGACCTCGTGGTCGGCGACTTCAACACCAACCAGGTGTCCTACACCTTCGCCCTCGGCGGCTTCTCGGCCACGATCGGCCTCGAGGACGACGGCACCGGCGACGTGGTTCCGGACATCCACGGCAAGATCGTCTACTCGGGCGCCTGGGGCGGTGCTTACCTCTCGGCCGTCTACGACGAGACGTTCAACCAGGAAGACCTGTCGAACCTGTTCGGCAGCAACCTCGACTTCATCACGCTCTCGGGCAACTTCCCGACGCTCCTCCAGGACGGCAACAACGACGCCTTCGCTCTGAAGGGCGGCGTGCTCCTGAAGGACCTGATCGCGCCTGAGTCGCAGCTGAAGATCGAAGGTCACTACGCCTTCGACCCGACTGTCTACGCCGCGATCGACGGTCTGGCCACGGTCAACACCTTCGCCGCGAACAACCCGAACATCCTGAACCCGACCCCGGGCTCGCTGCCGATCGTTCTCGAGTGGGCCGCTGGCGCCGGTTACGCCCAGGCGTTCGGCAAGCTCGGCATCGCGGTCTCCGGTCAGTACGGCGAGACCTTCGACACGCAGTTCCTGGCGCTCAGCCCGCTGGGCACCGTGGTTCCGATCAACCTGCAGGGCGACTACTACTCGTTCGTCGGCAACGTCGGCTACCAGATCACGAACAACTTCGCGACGCTCGCCGAAGTCTCGTACAAGAACGTCGACTTCGGTGGCCCGATCGGCGACACCGACCAGGTCAACGGCTTCCTGCGCTTCCAGCGCAACTTCTAATCCGAACCCTCGGATCGGAAACGGAAAGGCCCGGCGCAAGCCGGGCCTTTCTGCATTTGGGGCTTGCGGCGGCTGGAGCAGGGCGTCGGCGACGCGAGAGGCGACGGCGTGTCGAATCCTCATCGGCTGCATTCGCCGCGTTGACGCTGGTGCGCTCCTAGAGTCAGCGGTCGGATCAGTTCGCGGTCGTCGCGCGAGCGCAGTTCCGCGACGATCGACAAACGCAAAATGGCAGCCGATTCCTCTACACCGCCGTCAGGCCTGCTTGCGTTCGGCGAGTGGCAGGCAGTTGTTTCAGCGTACGAACGCTCCGACGAGGGTCGGATCAGCGCGGATGCCATCTCCGGCGTTGGGCGCATGCCGCACATGAGCGGCCGAAGCGCCGCGTCCGCTGGGGAACTGCGCTGGGAGCCGGTGTGCCAGCTTCTCCAAACTATTTGCTGGCGTCGTTGAAGCGGGATGTGTGAGGCAAGGGCAGTGCCTGCCGCTCCGTTCGAGTGGGCTTCCCGGTCGCGTCGCTGGCCGCCGACAGCGCGGGAAGCCACCGAGACTGCGCTCGGCCGCCAGAATCCGCTCCGATCTCGCCAACACACTCTCGCCGTCGGGGCTCCCTCATGACGCACGAGACTGATCTCCCTAAGCGTTTCGAGCGCTCACATGAAAACGCCCCGACCGTTTCTAGTGGTCGAGGCGTTGATCGTCCGGATCGGAAGACAGGGTCCCGCTAGCTGCGGCGGCCGAGGGTAAGGTCGCGCTCGATGTCGAAGCCGGCGCCGAGCCGCATCTTGTAGACCTGATAGTTCTCCATGACACGCTGGACGTAGTTGCGCGTCTCGGTGAAGGGGATCAGCTCGACCCAGTCCACCACCTCGTCGATCGACTTGCGGCGCGGATCGCCGAAGCGGTCGATCCACTCGCGGGCCCGACGCGGACCGGCGTTGTAGGCCGCGAAGGTCAGGATATAGGACCCGTCGAAGTTCGAGATCTGCTGACCGAGATACTGGGTGCCGAGGAGCGCGTTGAACGACACGTCGTTCTGTAGCTTCGAGTCGGAGTAGGACAGGCCCGCGTTCTTGGCGAGGCTGCGCCCCGTCGCCGGCATCACCTGGAGGAGGCCTAGCGCGCCGACCGGCGATTTCGCGGTCGGATTGAAGGCGCTTTCCTGACGCGCGATCGCATAGGCCAGCGCCTTGCCGGAGGCCGAGATGTTGGCGCTCGCCGGGATGACGCCGACCGGGAAGGCGAGGGCAGGCGCGTCGACGCCGCGCGAATAGGCGGCCTTGCCGACGCCGAGCGCCAGGCTGTGGTCGCCGCGCTTCTCGGCCATGGAGGCGAGAATCGCGAGTTCGCCGGGGCTGTTCAGCTCGTCCGCCAGCGCCTTGTAGAGGCCGTCGGCGCGCCATGCCGAGCCGATCGACTCCAGCCGCTTGATCGCCTGCACCGCCTCGCGATTCTCGAACGTGCGGCGCTCGCCGGCCGAGGGCGTGGGATAGCTGATCTCGCCGGGCGAGCGCCCGAGCTTGGCGGCCGCGAGCTGGCCGTAATAGGTTGCGCCGTATCGGGCGGCGCGGGCGTAGAGGTCGCGCGCGTTGCCGCCGCCGCCGGCTTCGGCCGCGCGGCCCATCCAGTAGTAGGCGCGCGACTGCGTGAGGGGCCGGGACGAGATCTGGCTGATGCGGGCGAAGTGCTTGGCGGCCGTGGACGGGTCGTTGAGATAGCGCAGCGCGTACCAGCCGGAGTGAAACTCCGCCTCGACCGCCTCGGTCACGCCTTCCGCCGAATGGGCGGCGACGAGGCGATAGGCGGCCTTGCGCTCGCCCTTCTCGAGCAGCATGCGCGAGATGATGCGCCGCTCGTTCCACCAGGCGTCGCCGTCGACCAGCGAGGCCCTGTCGCGCGGCGCCTTTTCCAGGATGGCCGCGGCTTCGAGGATGCGGTCCTTCTTGCGTAGGTTCTCGGCGGCGGTGAACAGGTAGCTCGGGTCCGACTTCAGGCTCGGATGCACCGCGGCCAGAAGCTGGTCGGCATTGCCCGCGCCCTGGATCGAGGCCGCGCGCGCCTTAAACAGGGATTCGGCGCCCGCCATCGTCGCCACGCGCGACGCGTCGCCCACGCGGTCGGCATAGAGCAGCTTGTCCATGCGATACTTGTGGTCGGCGCGCGTCAGGAGCGTGCCGAAGGTCGTCAGCATGCGCTGCTCGAGCGACTTGTCGAGGCGGTCGTTTCGCCAGGACTGGACGATTAGCTCCTTCGCCTTGCCGGCCTGGCCGAGCGCCAGATAGGCCTGCGCGAGCGCCATCGCGCCCTCGGGCGTCTGCGGGCGGTCGCTGGCGAAGGCGGCCACCACGTCGCGCGCCGGCATCGGGTCGCGCAGGAGCGCGCGCTCGAGATTGGCGCGGATCGTCGCCATGCCGGGCCAGCCGCGCAGCTCGATCGCGGTGTGGGCGATCTCGGCCGCCGGCACGTCGCTGGTGCCGCGCAGCGCGATCGCCCAGGACATGATGTGCCGGTCGAGCGAGCCGGGCGCCATGCCCTCGCGGATCGCGAGCGCGCGCTGCATGTCGCGATGGGTGGCGTCGAGGCCGGTCTGCAGGTCGCCGCGCATCGGCGTGACGCTGGAGGCGCGCGCGCCCATGGCCGCGATGGACGAGGTGAAAGCCATCGCGTCGGCCGGTGAGCTGGCGCTCGGCGCGGCTGGCGCAGGGGCGCGGCGCGCGAGCGGATTGGCGGCGGGCGCCGCGTCCGGCGTGCCGAAGCGGCCGGCGTCGGGTTGCGCCTCCTTGCGGCCGAAGAGCTTCGGCATCTTCATGTCCGGCAGCCCCAGCCGCGGCATCTCGAAGGAGTTCACGGGCGCCGTTCCGGTGAGGAGCACGGAGAGGAGGACCGGCACGATCAGGGCCTTGGCGCGGGTCGAATGGGTCATGGGGCCTCCTGCTGCAATGCTGCCACATGTGCGCGGCGTACCGTGCGCATGGTTGACCAAAGCTTGCCCGATCGCGGTGAAGAAGGCGTAAACCCTTCTCCGTCGTGGATCATGCCCTTCGCTTGTTTCGCGGTCATGGCTTCTTTATGGTGCGCCCGTCCGCGCGGACGATCGGTCACGGGGGCCGGTCGCCCGGCGAGCGGCGCGGGTGGGACACGCCCGCCGTCCGACCCGAGCACGCCCGACGTCGCTTCGGCACCATCATCCGCACGTCGACGGGAGTGACGACATGACCTTCAAGGGTTCGATGACGGCCCTGGTAACGCCATTCGCCGAGGACGGCAGCCTCGACGAAGCCGCGTTCCGCGCCCTGGTCGAATGGCAAATCGCCGAGGGCACGCACGGCCTCGTGCCGGTCGGCACCACAGGCGAGAGCCCGACCCTGACGCATGACGAGCACAAGCGCGCGGTCGAGATCTGCGTCGAGACCGCCGCCGGCCGCGTGCCGGTCATCGCGGGCGCCGGCTCCAACAACACTGTCGAGGCGATCGACCTCGCGCGGTTCGCCGAGAAGGCGGGCGCCGACGGCATCCTCGTCGTCACGCCCTACTACAACAAGCCGACCCAGCGCGGCCTCTACGAGCACTACGCCGCGATCGCGCGCGCGGTCTCGACGCCGATCATCATCTACAACATCCCGCCGCGCTCGGTGGTCGACATGACCCCGGAGACGATGGGGCGCCTCGCGCACGACTTCTCCAACATCGTCGGCGTCAAGGACGCGACGGCCAAGCTCGACCGCGTTCCCGAACAGCGCATCACCTGCGGCAAGGATTTCATCCAGCTTTCGGGCGAGGATGCGACCGCGCTCGGCCACATCGCCCACGGCGGGCGCGGCTGCATCTCGGTGACTGCCAATGTGGCGCCCCGCCTCTGCTCGGAGTTTCAGGAGGCGTGCCTTGCCGGCGACTTCGCCAAGGCTCTCGAGTATCAGGACCGCCTGATGCCGCTGCACAAGGCGATCTTCATGGAGCCGGGCGTCTCGGGCACGAAGTACGCCCTGTCGCGCATCGGCAAGGGGCGCAACCGCGTCCGCCTGCCGCTGGTGCCGGTGGAGGCCGCGACGCAGGATGCAATCGACGCGGCGCTGCGCCACGCCGGCATCCTGAATTGATCCGAGGGCCCTTGCGGCCCATTTAAGGGGACGGCGCCGGCTCCCGGCGCCCCCTCCACCTACCGGGCGCTCCGATCCTCATGGCCAAGCCGCCGAAGTCCAAGTCCAATATCGCTGCCGAAAACCGCAAGGCGCGCTTCAACTACGAGATCATCGACACGCTGGAGGCCGGTCTCGTGCTGACCGGGACCGAGGTCAAGTCGCTGCGCCTCGGCAAGGCGATGATCGCCGAGTCCTATGCTACGGAGGAGGACGGCGAGATCTGGCTGATCAACTCCTACGTGCCGGAATACCTGCAGGCCAACCGCTTCAATCACGAGCCGAAGCGTCGGCGCAAGCTCCTCGTCCACAAGACCCAGCGCAACCGGCTGGCCGGCGCCGTGCAGCGCGACGGCATGACGCTCGTGCCGCTCAAGATCTACTTCAACGACCAAGGCCGGGCGAAGCTGGAGCTTGCGGTCGCGAAGGGCAAGAACGCGCCCGACAAGCGCGAGTCGATGAAGGAGCGCGACTGGAACCGGCAGAAGCAGCGCGTGATGAAGGAAGCCAGCCGCGACTGACGCCGGCTCTTGCACTCCCGCCGGCGAGGGATAACCTTGCCGAAACATGCCGGGGAGGGCTATGCGATGACCGATCTGAACCGCTTGCCCGAGGGGCTGGAGGCGCCGCTCGACGACGGGGCGGCCTCCCATCTCGTCGGCCGCCGACTGCCGTCCGTGGCCCTGCCGTCGACGGCCGGGGGCCGTGTCGATCTCGGCGATCTCAAAGGCTTGGTCGTCGTCTATGCCTATCCGATGACCGGGCGGCCCGGCGCGCCGCTGCCGGGTGGCTGGAACGAGATTCCCGGCGCGCGGGGCTGCACGCCGCAGGCCTGCTCGTTCCGCGACCATTGGCAGGAGCTTCGCGAACTCGGGGTCTCGGCGGTCTTCGGCGTTTCGACCCAGACCACCGCCTACCAGCGCGAAGCCGCCGAGCGCCTGCATCTTCCATTCCCGCTCCTGTCGGATGCGGACCTTTCGCTGCAGGAGATGCTGGAGCTGCCGACCTTCGAAGCGGATGGCGACACGCTCCTGAAGCGCCTCACGCTGATCGCCCGCGACGGAGAGATCGTGGCGGCCCTCTATCCCGTCTTCCCGCCCGACCGCAGCGCGGCGGACGTCGTCGGCTGGCTGCGCAGCCATGCCGGTGAGGGGCGGCACGCGACGCATTGATCGGCTGACGGGGCAAAGCCTCGATCCTGTCGCGTCGGACTGACGGGGTCGGGATGCCTAACGACCGCTTGACGGGATTGCGAGATTTCGCGCCGACGGTCGACCGCTTCCTTCAAGCTCCTCGGCTACCCTCGAAGGGCAAGTCAGGGAGTGGGTCATGCCGGTCGTCGATGTGAGATTGCTAGCTGCACCGGCCTTTTCGCTGGCGATCGGCGTCGATGGCGCGATGCGCTACGCCGGGGTGAACGAAAGGCTCTGTCAGCTGACCGGCCTCGATGCCGGTGATCTCGTCGGGCGGACTCCGTCGGAATGCCTCCCCCCGGAGATCGCGGCGCATGTGGAGACGCAGTACCGGCACTGCCTGAAGCTCGGCTCCATCTATGAATACGAGGAGCATCTGGATCTGCCCGGCGGTGTGAAATGGTGGCGCACCGCGCTCTCGCCGATCCTCGATCGCGTGACGGGGGTGGCGACCGGGCTGTTCGGTATGTCCTCCGACATCACGGATCGCAAGCTCGACGAACTCGAGCTGCGCAGCGTCGCGTTCAAGGATCCTTTGACCGGCATCTGCAACCGCCGCCGCTTCGACCGGGATCTCGATCTTGCGGTGACCGGCGCCATCGACGCCGGCCGCTCCTTCGCCCTCGTGCTGGCGGACGTCGACCGGTTCAAACCGATCAACGACACCTATGGTCACGCGGCGGGCGACGCCGTGCTTCGGGAGCTGGCAGGACGGTTGGCGAAGGGCATTCGTTCCACAGACCGTTTGGCGCGGATCGGCGGAGACGAGTTCGCCGCGATCCTCTGGGTGGACAGCGACGCGGCGACCGGCGAGGCGATGCAACGCCTGCGGTTTCAGCTCGAGGCGCCGATCCGTGTGCGGGACCGTGCCATGCGGGTCGGAATGAGCTTCGGCGCCGTCCTCTGGCGGCCTGGCATGACGACGGCTGGAATTCTGGCGGAAGCCGACCTCGCCATGTATCGCGAAAAGCGGGCGATCGCGGCCTGAGCCGCCCGTCGCCGCTGACCCGACGCCGCCGACGCGTTCCGCGGTCGGAGCCCCGGCCCTTGCTCGATCCGTCCTCCGCCCAAAAATGGGGGAATTGATGGTGTCGAGCGCTCGGGCGCCTCGGAGAACGGGACGATGGCCTTGCCGACTTGGGCAGAGATCAGGAAGCGGTGGCTGACGCGCGCGCTCGTCCTGCGGTCCGTGCCGGTGGGGGTCGTGATCCTGGCGGGCATCATCGCGACGACTTGGACCCACTCGCTGCTCAACGACCACCGCGACCTCGTGGTCCATACCTATCGGGTGATCGACAACACCAAGGATCTTCTTATCGCGCTCGACGATGCCGAGACGGGCGAGCGCGGGTTCCTGATCAGCGGCGACCGCCGCTTCCTCGACCCCTACGAGAAGGCGCTGGAGCGGATGGAGCCGGTGCGCACCCAATTGCGCCAGCTGATTTCCGACAATCCTTCGCAGATCGCACGCACCGATCATCTCAGCCTGCTCGTCGGCCGGAAGCTCGCGGAACTCGCCGAATCCGTCACGCTGTTCGAGCAGGACGGATTTCCCGCCGCGCAGAAGCAGTCCGTCGCGATGATGGAGCGCGCGACGATGGACGAGATCCGGCGCGTGATCGGCGACATCACCGAGACGGAGAAGGCGCTTCTGGCGACACGTGATGCCTTGGTGGACCGCGACGAGAACCGGGTGCGGCTGGTCGCGATCCTCATTGCGCTCGCCTCGCTCGCGGTTCGCACCGGGGTCGAGTTCCACCTCGCGCGCTGGGAGCGCAAGAAGCGGCTGACCTTGCCGCCCGCCTCCGTCGCCCGCTAGCCGAGCCGGGCCCGCGCCGCCTCGAACACGGCCTCGAACATCGCCGTCGTGAGCACGCCCGTGTTCGTGTTGTAGCGCGAGCAATGGTAGCTCGAGACGATGGTGTAGCCGCCGGCCTCGTGCTCGCCGCCGTGGCGGAAGGGGGCGTCCTTCAGGCGGACACCGAGCGCCCGCAGCGTCGAGTCGTGCGCGATGCGGCCGAGCGTGACAAGGACGCGAAGGCGCGGCAACGCCTCCAGCGTCGGGGTCAGGAAGCGGCGGCAGGTGTTGATCTCGGGCCCCGTCGGCTTGTTCTCGGGCGGCACGCAGCGGACGGCATTGGTGATCGCCGCGCCGACGAGCTCGAGGCTGTCGTCCGGTCGCGCCTCGAACTCGCCCGTCGCGAAGCCGTACCGCTTCAGCGTCGCGTAAAGGAGGTCGCCGGCGAAATCGCCCGTGAACGGGCGTCCCGTGCGGTTCGCGCCGCGAACGCCCGGCGCGAGGCCGACGACCAGAAGCTCGACCGTCCCGGCGCCGGCGCGCGGCAGGAACGTGTCGACCGGCGCATTGTACCAGTCCGGCTCGCGGGCCTGCCATTCGTGGCGGAAGGCCGCGAGCCGGGGGCAGAGAGGGCAGTCAGCCGGCGGCGTCGCGCCGGGCAGGGGCGGGGAGTGAACGGGGGGCACGATCAGGCGTCGCCGTCGTCGCGCCGGTCGCTCTCGCCCTCCGAGCGGCGGGCGAGGCGCGCATCACGCTCGGCCTGGCTGCGGGCGATCTCGGGCTGGAGCGTGCGCAGTTCGATGAACGTGTCGGCCTGGCGACGCAGGTCGTCGGCGATCATCGGCGGCTGCGTCGCCAGTGTCGAGACGACCGAGACCTTGCGCCCCTTGCGCTGCAGCGCTTCCACCAGCGAACGGAAGTCGCCGTCGCCCGAGAAGATCACGACCTGCTCGATGGTCTCGGCAAGCTCCATCGCGTCGACCGCGAGCTCGATGTCCATGTTGCCCTTGATGCGGCGACGGCCGAGCTGGTCGGTAAACTCCTTTGCGGGCTTGGTCACGACGCGATAGCCGTTGTAGTCGAGCCAGTCGACCAGCGGCCGGATCGAGGAATATTCCTGATCCTCGATGAGGGCAGTGTAGTAGTAGGCGCGCACGAGGTTGCCGCGCCCCT
>NZ_CAJYIU010000148.1 GCF_913775355.1 uncultured Aureimonas sp. | reverse complement strand
CCGGCTGGATCAGCGCGCCGAGGCTGATATTGCGAAGGCCGAGCCGTCCGTCGAAGGGCGCGCGGATGTTGTAGTCGTCGAGCCGCTCGCGCGCCGAGGCGACCTGCGCTTCGGCAGCTTCCGCCTGCCGCTGCAGATCGTTGGCCACCGCGCGCGGGCCCGTGCCGTCCTCGGCGAGCCGCGCCGCACGCCCGAAGGCCTGCCGCGCCTCGTCGGCCGCCGCTTCCGCCACGCGCACCTGATCCTCGGCATCGGCCGGGTCGAGCCGCACCAGGATGTCGCCTTCCTCAACGTCCTGCCCGTCGGTGAAGGCGATCTCCTGCACCCGGCCCGATACGCGCGCCGAGACGGTCACGCTTTCGCGCGCCACCGTGTCGCCGACGGCTTCGAGCGTCAGGGCGATGTCGGCGAGCCCCGCCTTCGCCAGGACCACCGGCGTCGTCGGCTCCTCGCGCTCCTCCGCCTCGGCTTCCGCGGTCGCGCCGGGCAGGAGCGCGGCCACGGGTTCCGGCCAGCCGAAACCATAGGCGGTCGCTGCGAGCCCTCCGGCTGCGACGAGCAGGATGGCGAACGCGGTGGAAAGCGGCTTCATGTCGGGGTCGTCTCCGGCCGTGTGCGTCGTGGCGCAATCGGCGGGAGGGGCAATCGTTCCCACACGCGGGGCGGGCGCGATGTCGCATCACCCGATGGTGAAGGGGCGGCGTGCGATCCGGGGAAAAAATTGCGAGCGACGGCGCAGCGAACACCGCCGGAAAGGCCGCGGGCCGACGAGACGCCGGCCCGCAGGCGGAGGACTTATTCGGCGGCGGCCGCCTTCTTGGTGGTGCGGCGGCGCTTGGCGGGCTTCTCGGCCTCCACCTCGACGGGGGCGGGCGCCTCCTCGACCTCGGGCTCCATTTCGGGCGCGGCCTTGCGGCCGAGGCCGATGCTCTTGGCGAGCTCGGAGCGCTTGGCGGCGTAGTTGGCGGCGACCATCGGATAGTCCGGCGCGAGGCCCCACTTCTGGCGGTAGGCCTCGGGGGTCAGGTCGTAATGCGTCTTCAGGTGGCGCTTCAGCGACTTGAACTGCTTGCCGTCCTCGAGGCAGATCAGATAGTCCGGCGTCACCGACTTCTTGACCGGAACCGCCGGCACCAGCGGTGCGGCCGGCGCCGCTTCCGGCTCCTTGGCAGCATCGAAGTCGAGCGAGGCGTAGACGATGCCGATCAGGGGCGCCAGGTCGTCACGCGTCACATGGTTCTTGCTGACATAGGCCTTGACGATCTGAGCCGTCAGAGCCCGACGCGAGACGTCCTTACTGCTGTCCATTTTAACCCTCTCGAAGTTTTTCGGACAAATAACGTAGTCGCGTATATTGGTCCAGTCGCCGCGGCTCGCGACAACATCGTTGTTGAATTATCGACCCTTAGTTGTCCAATATCGCTGATATCAAGACCTTCGACGACGTGGCCGCGGAACCGGGCCCGTCTTCGCATGCCTGACATGCAATTCGGGACATGGTGCACGATACCGATTCGTGGTCAGCCTGCGGCTGATTCGCATGAGTGATTGATCCATGACCCACCCGTCCGCCCCCGCAGTCCGTCCGGCCGACCTGACGCAGGCGCGTGACCGCGCCGCACCTCGCGTCGGCCTCGCGCTCGCCTCGCTGTCCCTCGGCTCCTTCGTGATCGGCGCGGGCGAGTTCGGGATCATGGGCCTCCTGCCGACGATGGCGAGCGACCTCGGCGTCTCGATCCCGCAGGCCGGCCTCCTCGTCACCGGCTACGCGCTCGGCGTCGTGTTCGGCGCGCCGCTCCTGGCCGTCCTCACCTCGCGCTGGGAGCGCCGGCGCACGCTGTTCCTGCTCGCGCTCGTGTTCTTCGCCGGCAACCTCGCCTGCGCGCTGGCGCCGACCTACACGCTCTTGATGGCCGCGCGCCTCTTCACCGCGCTCGCCCACGGCGCCTTCTTCGGCATCGGCGCGGTGCTCGCCGCCGAGATCGCCCGGCCCGGCAAGGAGGCGCAGGCGATCTCCATGCTCTTCGTCGGCATGACGCTCGCCAACGTCTTCGGCGTGCCGCTCGGCACCGTCATCGGCCAGGCCTTCGGCTGGCGCTCCGCCTTCTTCGTGGTCAGTGCGCTCGCAGCCGCGACCGCCGCGATGATCTACCTGTTCGTGCCCGTCAGCCGGCCGCGCCCGGGCGTGCGCTTCGCCGAGGAACTGCGGGCGCTCGTGCGTCCGCCCGTGCTCCTCGCCATGTCCTTGAGCGTCCTCGCGTCCTCGGCGCTCTTCGTCCTCTACACCTACATCGCACCGCTTCTCGTCGGCGTCACGGGCCTCGCCGAGACGAGCGTCCCTTACCTCCTCTTCGTGCTCGGCACCGGCATGACCATCGGCAACCTCGCGGGCGCCAAGCTCGCCGACTGGAAGCTCATGCCCTCCATCATGGGGCTCTTCGCCGCCATGGCCGCGATCCTCGTCGGCATCCACGTCTTCGCGTCGAGCCCCGTCGTCATGGTTGCCCTGATGCTGCTCTGGGGCATGGTGGTCTTCGGCCTCACCTCGCCGATCCAGATGCGCATCGTCGCGACATCGCTAGGCGCCCGCAATCTCGCCTCCACCATCAACCAGAGCGCCTTCAACCTCGGCAACGCCTTCGGCGCCTGGGTCGGCGCCATGATGATCTCGGCCGGCCTCGGCTACGACGCCCTGCCGCTCGCCGCCGCCGCGTTGGCCTTGTCGGCGCTCGGCGTCGCCGCCGTGAGCTGGCGGATGGACGGGCGGGCATCGCGGGGGTGACGGCGGGGCTATTGCCCCGAACCCCATCCGGGAAGGAATTCCCGGACCCTTCTTTCTTTTTGACATGGAAAAGGGGGCCATCGGCCCCCTTTTCCATGTCACGAGAGATGCGGGTCCAGGGGAATCATTCCCCCCCCTGGTGGGGTGCAGGGGTGAAACCCCTGCGGTCCCTGCGAACGCCTCGCTTCGATCAGCCCGCCTCGAGCGGCGAGATGGAGATTTCGACGCGGCGGTTCTGGGCGCGGCCGGCTTCCGTGGCGTTGGAGGCGATCGGGCGGCTCATGCCGTAGCCCTGCGTGTTGAGGCGGCGCGGGTTGACACCCTGGCTGGCGAGGAACTGCGAGACCGAAGAGGCGCGGCGCTGGGAGAGGGCGAAGTTGTAGCCTTCGCCCCCGACGTTGTCGGTGTTGCCGGCGACGTCGACGATCGAGCGGTCGTACTTGTTGAGGACGATCGCGACGGACTGGAGCGTCGGGTAGAATTCCGAGCGGACCTGATCCTCGTTGGTATCGAAGGTGATGTTGGAGGGCATGTTGAGGATGATCCGGTCGCCCTGGCGGGTGACGGAGACGCCGGTGCCCTGGAGCTGGGCGCGCAGGTCGGCCTCCTGGCGGTCCATGTAGGCGCCGATGCCGCCGCCGCCGATGGCGCCGATGCCGGCGCCGATCAGCGCGGCGCGGCCGGGATCGGCGCCCGTCGCGCGGCCGACGAGGTAGCCGCCGAGCGCGCCCGCGCCCGCGCCGAGACCGAGGCCGCCCGCGGTGTTCGAGATCTTCTGCTCACCGGTATAGGGATCGGTGGTGCAGCCGGCCAAAAGGCTCGCCGACGCGACGGCAGCCAGGATGAGCTTCTTCATGACGAGTTCCAGCCTTCCGATGGTTCGGGGCTCCTCGTGCGGCGGGAGGCCCTCGATGGTCGTGAGGAAAGGGCTAGAAAACAGTCTGGGCTGGATTGGGGCTGACGACGCGCTTTCGTCTCCGGCCTGAAAATAAATGCCCCGGCCGTGTCATCGCCGCCGCCGCCGGGCGAGAAGCCAGAGCGCCCCGAGCGACAGGCCGGCGATCTTGAGCGCCGTGCGATGCGGCTGGAGAGCGGTGTAGGGGCTGATTGGGATGCCGCGCGTATAAGGCGAATGGATGCGGCCGCCTTCGGTCGGGCGATCGAGATTGTCGGCCCGCGTCAGGGGATGGCGCGAGTGGGTGAGGGGCGGCACGACGGCGGCGACGACCCGGTCGGTGAGGCCGGGGGCGAGCGCCATGCCGAGGCGCAGGAGGCCGCCGGGAAGGCCGATCGTGATCTCGCGCACGGGCCGCTCCAGTGCGTCGCAGATGGATCTGGCGACGAGTTCGGGTGCGTAGAGCGGCGGCATCACGCGCGGCTCGGCGGCGAGGTGGTTGCGCGCGTGGTGGGGCAGGGCGCTGGCGATACCCGACGGCTTGATCTGCACGACGTCGATCCGGTCGCCGGCTGCCAGAAGCTCCATGCGCAGTGCGTCGGTGAAGCCTTTGACGGCGTGCTTCGAGGCGGAATAGGCGCTGAGCAGCGGCACCGGCACGTCGCCGTTGACCGAGCCGACATTGACGAGGCGGCCGCGCCCCGGCCGCGAGCGGAAATGGGCGACGGCGGCCAGCGAGCCGTGGACCGTGCCCCAGTAGTTGGTCTCGAACAGGCGCCGGTGATCGGCGAGCGGCAAGTCGGTGAGCGTCGCGTAGGCCGCAACGCCCGCATTGTTGACCCAGGCATCGAAGCGTCCGAAGCGGGCGATCGCCGCCTCCGCCGCGCTGCACACGGCCTCGTTGGAGGAGACATCCACCGGCAGGGCGATCGCCTCGGCCCCCAGCGCCTCGACCTCCGCGCGCACGGCCGCAAGTTCCTCCTGCCCTCGTGCGACGAGCGCGAGGCGCGCGCCGCGCCGGGCGGCCTCCAGCGCGGTCGCGCGGCCGATGCCCGAGCTTGCGCCCGTTAGCACCACCACCATTCCCGAAAGCGTGCGACGATGACCGGCCATGCTGCGTTTCCCGTTGGATCACAGGACGAACGCCGGGACGGCACGGGCCGTTCGGTGCGCAAATCGTGGCCGACTGCCGATCGACCGGCGGCGCCACGAAAAAGGCCGGCCTCCTCTAAGGAAGACCGGCCTCGATCCGTTCGGGAGAGGGAAGCGTCAGGCGGCCTTCCGCTGGCCGATCAGCTTGCGGTTCACGAGGAGCTCGGCGATCTGGATGGCGTTGAGTGCGGCGCCCTTGCGCAGGTTGTCGGCGACGACCCACATGTTGAGGCCGTTCTCCAGCGTCTGGTCCTCGCGGATGCGGCTGATATAGGTCGCGTCCTCGCCGGCCGTGTCGATCGGCGTGACGTAGCCGCCGTCCTCCTGCTTGTCGATCACGAGGCAGCCCGGCGCCTCGCGCAGGATGTCGCGGGCTTCCTGCGCGGTGATCGGGTTCTCGAACTCGATGTTGACCGCCTCGGAATGCCCGATGAAGACCGGCACGCGCACCGCGGTGCAGGTGACCTTGATCTTCGGGTCGAGCATCTTCTTGGTCTCGACCATCACCTTCCACTCTTCCTTGGTCGAGCCGTCCTCCATGAAGACGTCGATATGGGGAATGACGTTGAAGGCGATGCGCTTGGTGAACTTCTTGGCGGTTACCGGGTCGGCGACGAAGACGGCTCGGCTCTGCTCGAACAGCTCGTCCATGCCTTCCTTGCCGGCGCCGGAGACCGACTGGTAGGTCGAGACCACGACGCGCTTGATGGTCGCCTTGTCGTGCAGCGGCTTGAGAGCCACGACGAGCTGGGCGGTCGAGCAGTTCGGGTTGGCGATGATATTGCGCTTGGTGAAGCCGGTGACGGCGTCGGCGTTCACCTCCGGCACGATCAGCGGCACGTCGGCGTCGTAGCGGAAGGCGGAGGAGTTATCGATCACGACGCAGCCGGCCTGCGCGATGCGTGGCGCCCACTCCTTGGCGACGGAGCCGCCGGCCGACATCAGGCAGATGTCGGTGCCCGCCCAGTCGTAGTTCTCGAGCGCCTTCACCTTGAGGGTCTTGTCGCCGTAGGACACCTCGGTGCCCTGGCTGCGGCGCGAGGCCAGCGCCACCACTTCGTCGGCCGGGAAGCCGCGCTCGTCGAGGATATTGAGCATCTCGCGGCCGACATTGCCCGTCGCGCCGACCACAGCCACCTTGTAGCCCATCTTGAAACCCGCCAGTTCTTCGCCCCGAGAACCTGAAGTCACGCTCCTGTCGCCCCGTCCCGGGGGCAAGCGGGACGAGCGGTCAGATAATGATCGTGGTTTTGGTCAGGGTGAGCGCGGACATGGG
>NZ_CAJYIU010000147.1 GCF_913775355.1 uncultured Aureimonas sp. | reverse complement strand
ACGACACGCCGACGCATGGAGAGCGAGCTGGTGGAGACTGGCGGCTTCCGCGGCTACGAGGCCAGGCTGAAGAAGAAGGACGGCTCGATCGCCGACTGCCTCGTCTCGGCCGAGACGATCCGCATCGGCGGCGAGACCTGCGTCCTCGACGTGTTCCAGGACATCACCGCCCGCAAGACCTCCGAGCTCGAACTGCTGCGCGCGATCGAGGAGGCGCTGGCCGATACCTCATGGCTCAGCCGGAGCGTCATGGAGAAGCTGGCCGACATGCGCTCGCCGCAGCCGGAGGGAGCGCGCAAGTCCGGCGGCGCCGACCTGACGGAGAAGGAGCGGCAGGTGCTCGGACTCATCTCGCAGGGGCTGGACGACAGCGAGATCGCCAACCTTCTCTTCCTGTCGCGCAACACGGTGCGCAACCATGTCCAGCGCATCTATGCCAAGACCGGGGTCCACCGGCGGGGCGAGGCGATCGTCTGGGCTCGCGAGCGCGGAATCGTCGGGTCCCAACCGCCCGCCAAACGGCCGCGGAAGCTCTGATCGCGAAAGATCGTCTCGCGCGCGAGAAAGTTATATCCGCATCAGCTGCACTAGTGCGGATGCGACTTATTTGGGTGGCTAATCCTCTAGCTTCGACGGGGAATGAACGCGGCAGCGGCCGAGCACCGGCCCGCCGTCGAAACCAACGCCCCACACTGCCCGAGGGCAGGTCAAAGACAGGATGGCATTCATGTTCAGAAAGCTCGCTGCCGAAGCGTTCGGTACATTCTGGCTGGTGTTCGGAGGGTGCGGCAGCGCTGTCCTCGCCGCAAGCTTTCCCGAGCTCGGTATCGGCTTCACCGGCGTCGCCCTCGCCTTCGGCCTGACGGTTCTCACCATGGCCTACACCGTCGGCGGCATCTCCGGCGGGCATTTCAACCCGGCCGTCTCGCTCGGCCTCGCCGTCTCCGGACGGTTCTCCTGGAACCAGCTGGGTCCCTACTGGCTGGCGCAGGTGATCGGCGGCGTCCTCGGCGCCGTCGTCCTCTACGCGATCGCCTCCGGCAAGGCCGACTTCACGGCGGGCGCCTTCGCGTCCAACGGCTACGGCGCCGATTCGCCGGGCGGCTACGGAATCGGACCGGCCTTCCTGATCGAGTTCGTCCTGACCGCCGGCTTCCTCATCATCATTCTCGGATCGACGGCCACCGCCGCGTCGGGCAGCTTCGCGCCGATCGCGATCGGTCTCGGCCTGACGCTGATCCACCTCATCTCGATCCCGGTCACCAACACGTCGGTCAATCCCGCCCGCTCGCTCGCCACGGCGTTCTTCGCCGATACGGGCGCGCTCGGGCAGGTCTGGCTGTTCTGGGTCGCGCCGCTGGCCGGCGCCGTGGCCGGCGCCCTGATCTGGCGCCACATCCTTTCGCCGGGCGAATCGACGCGCGGCATCGGCGCGGACGACCAGCGCGCGCCCTGATGCGGGTCACATAACCGGGAATGTGCGGATGCGGGCGACGATCGGGGCCACCTGCATCAGCCGACCTGATGCCCATGACACTTGGGCGCGTCGGGTCTTCCCTCCATGTTGAAACAACGGGTGGCTTCGCTTTGCGATGCCGCCCCCAGCCCGAAACAGAGGAGAGCGGGATGGGAGAGAAGAACGATCAGGCGGCGAAGAAGGAAGCGCTCGGCTCCGTGAAGGAAGCGCTCGGCAAGGTGATCGGAAACGAGCGCGTCGAGGCCGAAGGCGCGGCCGAGAAGGCGGCTGGGAAAGCCGAAGGCGGGAAGACCGGCACCCGGCGAAAGGACGACACGTCCAGGAAACCTTAAGCGCCGCAGGGCGCGGCGCTCTTTTTCGACACGGCTCGAAGGCGGGCTGACCCTTCCTTGCAGGCGGAGCACCCATGCTGAACCTCTATCGCAGACACGGCGAGGTCCCTGCGATCTGCGCCGTCCCCGACAACCATGCATTGCCGGACTTCCTGTCCGTCGACGGCTGGGTCCTCGCCGGCCGGACGCCGGATATCTCGGACCAGCTGCCCGAGCCCGACCGGCTGACCCATCAGGCGGTCCTTGCGGAGACCGGCTTCTACGTCTTCACCCCGGTGCAGGCCTTCGACGGGAATATCGCGCTCGCGGATCGTCCCCGGCAACCCTCGACCGACGAGATCGTGGAGGACGACCACCAGATGGATCTCGAACCGCTGGTGAAGGAACGCGCCTATTTCCTGTGGGAAGCGGCCGGCTGCCCGCTCGGGCGCGAACACGAGTTCTGGGCCGCCGCGTCGCGCGAGATCGAAGCCGACGTCCGGGCGCGCCTCGAGCGCCGACACGCCGGGCGGCACGTCGCGCGCTGAACCCGTGCGCCGTCCCTCAGACGCCGACGGCCGCGCGGATGCGCTCGCGCGTCAGCGGCAGGTCGTGGATCCGCGTGCCGATCGCGCGGGCGATGCCGTTGGCGAGCGCCGCGCCGCCCGGCCCCTGACTGCATTCCCCAGCCCCGAGGAACGGGTCGCCGGGACGCGGGATCACCTCGACGTCGATCGAGGCGGGCAGCGCGTCGAAACGCAGGATCGGATAGGTCGACCAGTCCACCGAGGTGACACGCGTCCGGTCGAAGGTGACCGCCTCGTAGAGCGTCCAACTCGCCGACTGGACGATGCCGCCCTGCACTTGGTTGGCGATGCCGTCGGGATTGACGATCTCGCCCGCATCCACCGCCGTCGAGGCGCGCACCATGCGCACGCGCCCGGTGTCGGGCTCGACCATCACCTCCATCGCCACCGCGCAGTAGGCCGCAAGGTTCTTGTAGCGCGCGAAGGCGAAGCCGTAGCCGTGATGGGCGGGGGGCTTCTCACCGGCCTTCCAGCCGAACATGGCGGCGGTGCGCTCGATCACCGCGCGAGCCCGCTCGTCCTGCATGTGGCGCAGGCGATACTCGACCGGATCGGCGCCGGCCTTGAGCGCCAGTTCGTCCATCGCGTTCTCGATCGAGAAGACGTTCATGTATGCGCCAAGGCCCCGCAGGGCCGAAACCCGCAGCGGCATCTCCTCGATGAAGTGCCAGACGACGTCGCGGTTCGGGAAGGCGTAGAGCGGGTTGGAGTTGCGGTCGCCGTTGCCCTCCGGCGTGATGCGCACGGTCGGGATCGTCGGCGCGAACGGGCGATCGAGATGCTGGGCGGGCAGAAGGGCCCCGGCCCCGCCGGGCCGCGCGTTGTGGGTGTTGCTCCAGACCTCGTAAGTCCAGTCCTGGATCGTGCCGGAGGCATCCGTGCCAGCGCGCACGCGCGTGACCATGCCCGGCGAGAACGGCTCCCAGGCGTGCTCCTGCTCGCGCATCCACTGGAGGCGCACCGGGCGGCCCGGCAGGGCCTGCGCGAGAAGCGCGGCATCGGCCGCCGCGTCGTCCGCGCCGTTGTGGCCGTAGCAGCCAGAGCCTTCGACATGGATGCAGCGCACAGCCTCGACGCCGACGCCCAGCATCTCGGCGATCGCCTCCTGATCGGGATAGACGCCCTGGGTGTGCGTCCAGACCGTCGTCACGCCATCCTGAAGGACGGCCAGCGCGCAGGACGGGCCGATCGAGGCGTGCAGCTGGTATGGCCGCGTGAAGCGCGCCTCGAACGGCGTGAGGCCCGGCGTGCCCGTCTGCCCTTCCTCGGCGACCTGCCCATCGGTAACGGGGCGGGACAGCAGATAGTCGGGAAGTTGCGAGGCATCCGGCAGGTCCTCGCGCTCCTCCCAGCGGGCGAGCGTCGAGAGTGTCCACATCGCCTTGATCGCTTGCCATTCGCGCTCAGCGAGAACGCCGAGGAACGAGCCGTTGCGCACGACCTTGAGGACACCAGTCATCGCCTCGACCGGCGCGCTGTCGACGGAGACGAGACGCGCGAGCGGGCTCGGCGGGCGGACCGCGCGGCCATGCACCATGCCGTCGGGCCGCATGTCCTGCACATAGGCGGGTGCGCCGGTGATCTTGCCAGGAATGTCGATGCGCGGGCGCGGACGGCCCATCTCGCGAAACTCGGTCGTGGGCTTCAGCACCGCGTCCGGACCTGCACGGCCCTTGATGAGGTCGCCGGACACCAGCTCGCCATAGGAGACGCGGCGTCCGTCCGCCGCGACGACGGCGCCGGCCTCCGCCCGCACGGCCTCGAGCGCCACGCCCCAGCGCCGCGCCGCCTCGCCTCTCAGGATCTCGCGTACCTGCGCGCTGACATGCCGGATCGCCCGGCCGCTGTCCTGCACGGAGTGGCTGCCCGCCGTGAAGCCCTCGTTCGGGCTCTCGCTCGTGTCGGGCCCGACCAGCGACAGGCTCTCGAACGGCAGCTCGAGCTCTTCCGCCGCGATCTGGAGGAGCGCGGTGCGGATGCCTTGCCCGAGCTCGGCCTTGCCGGTGAAAACGGTGGCGCGCCCGTCGGCGTCGATCCGTAGCCAGGATTCAAGGTTCGGATTGGTCTTGAGGCTGCCCGGCAGCTCCGGCGCCGCCTCCTCGACTGCCTGGAAGTTCTGCGTCTCGCTGCCCGGCGAGGTCGTCCCTTGCGCGAAGGCGCCGCGCATCGAGAAGGCCAGCACCAGCGAACCGGTGCCCAGAAGCACGCTGCGGCGCGTGAGGCCATGAGGATCGTGACGGGTCATCAGCCGTCCCTCGCGCCGGTGGTTCCGATGGCTGCAGTCCGCATGCTCGCGGCCGCCCGCCGAATTGCGGCGAGGATGCGCATATGCGTGCCGCAGCGGCAGAGGTTCGGCTCCATGTGGGCGCGGATCGCCTCGTCGGAGGCTTCCGGGTCGCGCTCCAGAAGCGCCTGCGCGCGCATCATCATGCCGGGAATGCAGTAGCCGCACTGCGCGGCCTGCTCGGCGATGAAGGCCGCCTGCATCGGCCCCGGCGCCTCGATCGTGCCGAGGCCTTCGACGGTCGTGACCGACTTGCCCTCCATCACGACGAGCGGCGTGACGCAGGAGAGGACCGCCTCGCCCCCCACCATCACGGTGCAGGCGCCGCACTGGCCGAGGCCACAGCCGTATTTGGCGCCGTGCAGACCGAGTTCGTCGCGCAGGACATAGAGCAGCGGCGTATCGAGATCGGCCTCGACCTCATGCTGCGTGCCGTTCACGGTCAGGCTTACCATGTGGGCTCCCGCTTGGAAGGATTGGCCGGGGCGGCGGAACCGGTGTCGAGCGAGCGCTGGCCGTTCTCGGCCCCGCGCGCCCGCGCCTCGGCGATGAGATCGGACGGGTCCTCCCACGCCGGCTGGTCGCTGTAGGTGCGGCGCATGTAGGCGAGGAGATCGGCGATCTGGCCGTCGTCGAGCGCGCCGGCATAGCCCGGCATGATCGGGCCGCGCTCGCCCTCCGGCGCCGGGATGCCGTTGAGGACGACATTGATCGGGTTGGCCGGCGTCGGACCGGAGATCGCGGTGGAATGGTCGAGCCGCAGGCCGCCGTACGGCAGCGGACGCCCGGCATCGTGGCAGGTCGAGCAGGCGGCGGCATAGATCGCGGCACCCCGGTCGGACGGATCATGCGCGACCGGCACGGTTTGGCTGCCGGCCGATGCGACCACCACGCCCGGCGAATGGATCGTCGCCTCGGCCGTCAGAGCCTCGGCGCGCTGCCGCTTCTGCGGAGCGGGCTCGCCCATCAACGAGACGATATAGGTCGCGATGGCGCGGGACTCGGCCTCCGGCAGGGTGCCGAGATTGGCGTTCACCGGCGCCATCGGCCCGCGCGCGATGCCGTGCCGCTCCTCCCAGCCCTGGTGCAGGTAGTGGGTCAGGCTGTCGACGTCCCATGGGATCGGCGCGGGCGAGGCTCCGTTCAGCGCATAGGCCGTCCAGCCTTCGGACTCGCCGCCCGCCAGATGGTCGTCGCCCCGCATTTCGGCGCCCAGAAGGTTGCGCGGCGAATGACAGGCGCTGCAATGGCCGAGGCCCTCGGCGAGATAGGCGCCGCGGTTCCACACGTCGTCCTTGGCAGGATCGGCCGTGAACGTGCCCTCGCGGAAGAACAGGAGCTTCCACCCGGCCAGCACCAGGCGCACGTTAAGCGGGAACGGGAGTTCGTTCGGCGGCGGCTCGGCGACCACCGGCTCACGCGTCATCAGGTAGGCGTAGAGCGCGCGGTTGTCGGCGTCCGACACCAGCGTGAAATGGTCGTAGGGAAAGGCGGGATAGAGGTGTCGCCCCTCCCGGTCGACGCCCTCGCGCATCGAGCGCGTGAACGCCGCCTCGCTCCATCGGCCGATCCCGGTCTCGGGGTCCGGCGTAATGTTCGTCGCATAGATGGTGCCGAACGGCGTCGGCAGCGGCAGCCCGCCCGCAAAGGGCTTGCCGCCGGGTGCGGTGTGGCAGACCACGCAGTTCCCGACGGCCGCAAGGTCGGCCCCCTGCTTCACGAGCGCGGGCTCGAAGCTCTGGGTCGACGCGCTCTCGACGGGGGCGATCTCGCTTTCCCAGGCATAGGCCGTGAAGCCGACCGCACCGACGACAACGATGGCAAGGAGGCCGAGGCCGGCGTGGCGCAGTTTCATCGGCCGCTCGATTCAAGACACCGCCAGATTGGAAGCGCTACAGACGATCAGCTAGCGGGATGCCTTCTCCATCCAAGGTCTTGGACCGACAGACTGCGTATGCGGCCATTCAATAAAAGGCGAGAACGGCCGCTTCGGACGCGCGCCGCTGGTGCAGGTCATCCCTGTGCGACGAGATGACCCTCGCCCACGTCCGTCAGGACGAGGCGGGCCGGCGGGTCGCCTGCACTTCGCACCGCGCTCGGAATGTCGCCGACGAGGCGCGGGAACGCGCCGCGGCGGCGCGCAGGGTCGGGGACCGGCACGGCCTCGATCAGCCGCTTCGTGTAGGGGTGGCGCGGATCGCCGAAGATCTGCGCGGCGGTTCCGGTCTCGACGATTTGGCCGAGATACATGACGGCCACCCGGTCGGAGATGTTCTCGACGACGGCCATGTCGTGGCTGATGAAGATATAGGCGATACCGAACTCGGCCTGAAGCTCCTTGAGGAGTTCTAGCACGCGCTTCTGCACCGACACGTCGAGCGCCGACACGCTCTCGTCGGCGATGATGAGTTTTGGCCGAAGCGCCAGCGCGCGGGCGATGCAGATGCGCTGGCGCTGGCCGCCAGAGAACTGATGGGGGTAGCGGCGCATCGCGTCCGGCTGGAGGCCGACGCGCTCGAACAGGGCCGCTACGCGCTCGCGGCGCTCGGTGGCGGAGCCGATTCCGTGGACGGCCAAGGGCTCGGCCACAAGTTCGCCGGCCCGCCAGCGCGGGTCGAGCGAGGCGAACGGGTCCTGGAAGATCATCTGGACGTCGCGGCGCAGCGCCTTGCGCTCGGAAACCGAGAGGTCCTGCCCCGATCGGCCGCCGACCGACAGGTGCCCCTCGTAGGACACGAGCCCCGCGATCGCCTTGGCGGTCGTGGACTTGCCGCAGCCGCTCTCGCCGACGAGGCTGAGCGTCGCGCCCGCCGGCACGTCGAAGGAGATGCCGGCGACCGCATGGACCTCGGCGACCGTGCGCCCGAAAAGCCCGCCCTTCAGCGGAAAGCGCACCTTGAGGTCGCGCACCTCGGCGACGGGCGCCTCCGACGCAAGCGGCTCGCGACCGCTGCCGTCGCCCATGCGCGGTACGGCGGCGAGGAGCGTGCGCGTGTAGTCGGCCTTCGGCGCGGCGAAGAGGGGCGCGACGGGCCCCGCCTCGACCTCCCGCCCCTGCCGCATGACGACGACCCGGTCGGCCATCTCGGCGACGACGCCCATGTCGTGGGTGATCAGGATCAGCGCGGTGCCGCGCGTCGCCTGGATTTCCTTCAGAAGACCGAGCACCTGCGCCTGGATCGTCACGTCGAGCGCGGTGGTCGGCTCGTCGGCGATGAGGACGTCGGGCTCGAGCGCCAGCGCCATCGCGATCATCACGCGCTGGCGCATGCCGCCGGACAACTCGTGCGGATACTGCCCCATCCGCCGCTCGGCCTCGGGAATGCGCACCGCCTGCAGCGCGTCGAGCGCGAGCCGCCTCGCTTCCGCTACGGGGACGTCGCGATGCGCGTCGATCGCCTCGACCAGCTGGCGCCCGACGGTCAGCACCGGGTTCAGCGAGGTCATCGGCTCCTGGAAGATCATCGCGATCCGGTCGCCGCGCACGCGCCGCATCCGGCTCTCGGACGCCTCGGTCAGGTCCTCCGCGCCGAGGCGGATCGAGCCGGCGGAGACCACCGGCCCCGGCTGCGGCAGAAGGCCCATGATCGCGAGCGAGGTAAGCGACTTGCCGGAGCCGGACTCGCCCGCGATGCAGAGCGTCTCGCCGCGGGCGAGGTCGAAGGACAGGCCCTCGACCAGCACGCGCGCCCGCGCGCCCTCACCGACCGAGATCGTGAGGTCTCGGACCGAGAGCACCGGGGCGGTGGCCGCAGCCACCGCCCCGCGCGGCAGGACCTTGCCCATCATCACTCGAACACGACCCGCGGGAAGTAGAACGAGACGACCCAGTTCGGCATGTCGACGATCTCGGAGATGCGAAGATCGCCGCAGGTCGAGACGAGCATGTAGGCGTCGACCGGGTTCATGTTGTAACGCCCGGCCAGAAGCTCCACCATGTCGGCGACCGCCTGCCGCGCGCCTGTCATCAGGTCCGGGCCGACGCCCGTCGTCACCTCGTAGCCCTTGGCGTCGAGATGGCGGGTGACGGGGCCCGGCGTCGTGAACCGGGGCATGGCAAGGTTGGCGCCCTTGACGAGGTCGAGCGTCAGCACCGCGTTCATCGGGCTTTCGATCGCCGTGCCGCACACCTCGCCGTCGCCCTGCGCGGCATGGGTGTCACCGACGGAGAAGAGCCCGCCCGCGACCTCGACCGGCAGGTAGAGCGTAGTGCCGGCCGCGAGATCGCGGATGTCGAGATTGCCGCCGACGCGGCGCGGCGGCACCACCGATTGGTGTCCCGGCTCGGCCAGCGCATTGCCGATCGTACCGGCGAAGGGCTTCAGCGGCACGCGCCCGTGCTGACCGAAGGCGGCCGGCTCGAGCGAGTTCGGATCGTACGTCCAGAGCGTCAACGCCGGATCGGTGAACTGGTCCGCGAGAAGACCGAAGCCGGGGATGTTGGCGGTCCAGCCGAAGCCCGACGGCTTGAAACCCTCGATCGTCACCTTCAGCGCGTCGCCGGGCTCCGCACCCTCCACGAAGATCGGACCCGAGACCGGGTTGATCTTCGAGAAGTCGAGAGCGGTGACGCTCTCGACGGTGGACTGAGGCGTCAGTTGGCCGGCCGAGGAGTCCTGGCACTCGAACTCGATGGTCGCGCCCGGCGCCACGCGCAGCGCCGGTTCGAACGAGTTGTCCCAGCCGAAATGATGCTGCCGGCCGTGGATCGTGTAGTCGCAAGCCTTGCACATCTCACTTCGTCTCGACGTAGCGGTAGTTCATCGGGGTGTTGACCGGATCGATGTAGAGCGCGTCGTCGCCGCCCATCCGGGCCGAGCGCATGGTGTAGCGCTTCTCGTTGAAGACCGGCACCCAGGGCGCGTCGGCCATGACGCCCTTGTAGACCTCGCTCCAGGCGGCGGCCCGCTCGGCGGCCTTCGCCGGATCGACCATCGCGTCGGCGGCGGCCGCCTTCTCGTCCAGCGCCTTATTGCAGTACTTCGCCCAGTTCCAGCCGCCGTCCGCCGCGCCGGAGCAGCCGAGGATCGGGCCGTAGAAGTTCGACGGGTCCGGGAAGTCGGCGATCCAGGCCATGCCGCCCGACCAGATCATCGGCGCACCTTCCGCCGAGCCGCCGGCGGCGATGACGTTGGCCTGCGCGAGGCTCTGCAGCGAGGCCTTGATGCCGATCGCGGCCAGATCCTGCTGGATTGCCTGCGCGATGCGCGGCTGCGGATCGACATTGGCGACGAAGAGCTCGGTCTCGAAGCCGCCCTCGTGGCCCGCCTCGGCCAGGAGCTTCTTGGCGGCCTCGACGTCGTACTTGTAGCCCTCGAAGTTCTGGATGTAGCCGGGCATCGTCGGCGGCAGCGGCTGGTTGGCGGGCGTCGCGCGGCCGTTGATGATCTGGACGATGCGGTCCTTGTTGATCGCCATGTTGACGGCCTGGCGCACCTTCAGGCTGTCGAAGGGCGCGGCCTTGGTGTTCATGGTGATGTAGCCGGTGTGAAGCTGCACGCCCTCGACCACCTGCGCGGCCTCGGCCGGATTGCCCATCACCTCGCGGAACTTGGCCGGCGGGATGCCGTCGCCCGGCACGTCCACCTCGCCGTTCTGCACGCGCAGGAGCGAGACCACCGGCTCCTGACCGATCTCGAAGGTGATGCCGCCGAGCTTGGGCGCGCCCTCGCGGTAGTAGTCCGGGTTCTTTTCGAGAACCAGACGCTGGCCGAGCGTCCACTCGGAGAGCTTGAAGGCGCCGGTGCCGACCGGGTTGCGCCCGAAGTCGGCGCCCGACTTCTCGACCTCCTCCTTCGGCACGATGAAGCTGAAGTTCAGCGCCATCACCGACAGGAAGGTCGCGTCCGGGCGCGACAGCGTCACCTGCACCGTCTTCGGGTCGAGGATCTTGACGCCCGACAGCTCGGTCGCCGTGCCGCCCTGCATCGCCTCGAAGCCCTCGATCGAGCCGAGGAAGCCGGCACCCGGCGACTGGGTGGCCGGGTTCACCGTGCGCTCGAACGAGTATTTCACGTCGTCGGCCGTCATCGCGCGGCCGTTGTGGAATTTCACGCCGTCGCGCAGCTTGAAGGTGAAGACCTTGCCGTCCGGCGAGATCTCGTAGGACTCGGCCAGACCCGGCCGCAGCTTGGCAGTGCCGGGCTCGTAGTCCATCAGCCCGTCGAAGATCGCCTTGATCATCGAGAAGTTCTGCCAGTCGTAGCCGATCGCCGGGTCGAGCGTCGCGATATCGTCCTTGTAGGTGACGGTGATCGTGTCGCCGTCCTGCGCGTGCGCAAGGGTCGGCGCGGACAGGACGGCGGCGGAAATGGCGAGCGCTGCGGCGCCGCGCTTGAGACGAGCGAGCATGGGCGGGCTTCCTTTCACTGGAGCTTGATGCGGGGGTCGACGAAGGGGGCGACGAGGTCGGCGACGAGGTTGCCGATCACGATGGCGAGGGCGGAGACGAGAGTGACGCCCATGATGATCGGCAGGTCGACGCGCTGGATCGCCTGCCAGGCGAGCTGGCCGATGCCGGGCCAGCCGAAGACGCTCTCCACCACCACGATGCCGCTCATGAAGAGGCCGATATCGATGCCGATCATCGCGATGATCGGCAGGATGGCGTTGGGCAGCGCGTGGCGCAGGAGAATGGTCCAGCGCTTCAGGCCCTTGGCGCGGGCGGTGCGCATGTAGTCCTGACGCAGGACGTCGACCATCGAGGAGCGCATCATGCGCGCGTACCAGCCGGCCCCGAGAATGCCGAGGGTCAGCGCCGGCAGCACGAGATGGGAGAAGGTGCCGTAGCCGCCGATCGGGAACCAGCCGAGCTTGACCGCGAAGACGTAGAGGAGAAGCAGCCCGACCACGAACTGCGGCGCCGAGACGGTGACGAAGGAGGTCACCATCAGCGCGTGGTCGCTCGCCCGCCCGCGCCGCACGGCCGCCAGGATGCCCATCGTCAGGCCGAGCACGAGCTCGCAGACGATCGCGGCCAGCATCAGGAGGAGGCTGGCGGGAAGCCGCGCCCAGATGAGGTCCGCCACCTCCGAGCGCTGGAGGTAGGAGCGTCCGAGGTCGCCCTGCACGAGATGGCGGAGATAGTGCGCGTACTGGACGAAGAACGGCTGGTCGAGCCCGAGCTGGCTGCGGATGTTGGCGACCTGCGCGGCGGTCGCCGTGCGGCCGGCGATCTGCCGCGCCGGGTCGGCCGGCAGGAGGTAGAGAAGCACGAAGGTGATCAGGCTGACGCCGATCAGGATGAGGACGGCCTGAAACAGGCGCCGCGCGAGATAGATCGCCATCAGCCGCGCCCCTCTTCGGTCGGGTCGAGCGCATCGCGCAGCGCGTCGCCCACGAGGTTGAAGGCGAGCGCGAGCAGAAGGATCGCCGCGCCCGGGAAGAAGACCAGCCAGGGGGCCGCCTGGAAGTAGGTCTGGTTCTCGAAGATGATGTTGCCCCACGAGGCGTCCGGCGGCTGCACGCCGACGCCGAGGAAGGAGAGCGTCGCCTCGAGCAGAACCGTCGTCGAGATGCCGAGCGTGCCGTAGACGATGACCGTCGAGGTGAGATGCGGCAGGACGTGCCGGAACAGGATGCGCGAGGAGCTGGCGCCGAGCGTCACCTCGGCCTGGATGAACTCGCGCTCGGCGAGCGAGCGCGTCTCCGAATAGACGACGCGCGCCACCTGCACCCAGTTCACCAGCGCGATGACAAGCGCGACGATCCAGAGGCTCGGACGCAGGACGGCGGCAAGGCAGATCGCCAGGAGCAGCGCCGGAAACGCCATCATCAGGTCGGTGAAGCGCATCAGGAGGGAGCCGACGACCCCGCGATAGTAGCCGGCGACGACGCCCACCAGCGTTCCGATCACGAGCGCCGCCCCGTTGGCGACGATGCCGATGACCAGCGAATTGCGCGCGCCGTAGAGGAGGCGCGAGAAGAGGTCGCGGCCGAGAAGATCGGTGCCGAGCCAGTAAGTCGCAGACGGCGGCAACGGCGAGCCCTCGAGCGACAGGCCGTCGAAGAACTGCTCGTTCGGATCGAACGGGGCGATCAGCGGCGCGAAGATCGCGGCCAGCACGACCACGGCGATGACGACGAGGCCGAGGACGCCGAGCTTGCGCGACAGGAGGCGCTTCAGGACACCCTCGCCGCCGACCGGCGCGGAGGGCGGGACCGCCGACGTGTCAGGCGAGACGAGGACGCTCATCCGAGGCCTCCGTGGTCTTGAGTTCGACGATGCGGCTGGCGGCGTCCTCGAGGCTGACCTGCCAGCTCATCGCGAGCGCGCGGAGCTGCGCGTAGGCCTGTTCCTCGCCGATGCCGGCCCCCGACAGGGCGACGACCGCGCGCACGACGGTCTGGCGTTCGCCGATCCGACGGCGGAGCGAGGCGATCTCCTCGCCGAGCCGCCGCCGCTCGTCGAAGGCGCGCCGGGCGATGAGGAGGGCGGAATAGACGCCCGCGTTGCCGACGGGTTTGACGATCTGCGCGTCCGCCTGCAGCGACAGCGCCCACTCGATGCGCCCCGGCGCTTCCGAGCCGATCAGGGCGACGAGCGGCATCGGCGCCTCGCCGGCCTTCCAGGGAAACTGCTCGTCGAACCCGTGGTCGACGTCGAAGAACAGGAAGTCGGCACCGGTGGCCGAGGCCGGCAGGTCCGGCCAGGCCTGCACGACCTCCAGCCCAATGGCGCCGAGCTGGCGGATGAGCACATCCACCGAAGGGTGCTCGCGATGGAGGACCACGGCCTTGGCGCCGCCGAGATGGGGGATCCGCGTGCGCCGGGTCATCGAACCAGCCTCAAGGCCGGGCGGAACGTGGCGGCGGGGTCGTAATGCGACAGGTACGGGTCGGGCTCGACGCGCCCGCAACTTTCCTCCAGCACCTCGAACCCTTCGCCGCGCACGCGGGCGATCCGAACGGGCAGCGCCGTGTGCTGCGTCAGCGGGTCGACCCGGATGAGCCCGAGCGCCGTCTGCCGCGCGCCCGCCCCCATCGCGCGCCGCACGGCCGCCGGCTCGTCGGTGCCGGCCGCCTCGATCGCGTCGGCGAGCACGGTGACAGCGGCATGGGCCGCCGCCTCGAAGGAGGAGCGCGGTCCCGGCGCACCGTCGTGGACGAAGGGGAGCGAGGACAAATGCCCGTCGCCGAAGGGCGCGATGGAGGGCAGTTCCGCCTCGGTCAGGTTGCACGAGACGATCGGGCGCCGGTCGGGCCGGAAGCGCTCGTCCTCTTGCCCGAGCGCCGCATAGGCCTCGTAGAAGGCGTAGGAGGACGGGCCGATCAGGTTGTTGAGAACGAAGTCCGGCGCGGTCGCGCGGATCTCGGCGACGAGCCGGCAGACGTCGGTGTCGCCGAGCGCGAGGTACCGCTCGCCCCTCACCTCGCCGCCGGCATCCGCCACGAGGTCGCGGGCGATGCGGTTCATCTCCCAGCCCCAGATGTAATTCGAACCGACGAGAAAGGCGTCGCGCCCGTATCGCGCGGCAA
The DNA here is from genome assembly GCF_913775355.1 of uncultured Aureimonas sp. Classification (GTDB taxonomy): domain Bacteria; phylum Pseudomonadota; class Alphaproteobacteria; order Rhizobiales; family Rhizobiaceae; genus Aureimonas. Next base: position 13,356 of record NZ_CAJYIU010000147.1, on the reverse strand, counting down.
CGTGCGCCACGAGCGGCACGAGGTGCTGGTTCGGCGCGGCGTTCATGTAGACGACGTGCTCGTTCGCTTCGAACCCCTCGTAGGGCGCGGGATACCAGAGAAGGCCGCCATGCTTCTCAAGGACAGGAATGACGTCCTTCCGGCTCCAAGAGGTGATGCAGCCGACGACATGGCGCACGCCATCGGTGACGAGAAGATCGGCGCAGAGCGGCGCATAGGCCTCGATCCGGCCGGCCGGATCGCGCTCGGCGACGCGAAAGCGGATGCGCCGCGCGGGATCGGCGTTGACGGCCTCGATCGCCCCCATCGCACCCTCGCGGCAAGCTTCGCCGAGCCGGTCGTAGCTGCCGGAGCGGGAGAACAGGACGCCGATGTCGATGGGTTGTTTCAAGTCCCCAGTTCCCGAAACGAAAAAGCCCCGCAGGCGCGCCGCGATGCCAAAAAGGCGTCGCGTCGGACCAACGGGGCTCGAATGCCGTCCGGCAGGCAAGGCCGGTATGTCGGGCGATCCTGCGACAGGATCACGGCGGCGTCAACCACTTTGATGAGAAGAAAGGCCTGCCTATATTATAGGCAGACCGTGGACGAGCGTCGCTCGGCGAACGCCGCCGACAGCGCATGTCAGCGTGACACGACGCCCGTCCCTACACAACATGGCGGCCCCATGCGACATGCCCGAAACGACCTCCCACGCCACGGCAAGGCTTGACCGCCCCTTCCCCGGTTTGCTCTACGAGGAGCCATCATGGGACCTCATCTCGATCTCGTCGCCAGCGACACGCGCGTGCCGGCCAAGGTGGATTTCGTCGTCGTCGGCGGCGGCATCATCGGGGCGGCGGCCGCGCTTCATCTCGTCGAGGCCGGCCATTCCGTCGTCCTCTGCGAAAAGGGACAGGTGGCCGGCGAGCAGTCCAGCCGCAACTGGGGCTGGTGCCGGCAGGCTGGGCGCGACGAGCGCGAGGTGCCGCTGATCGTCGAGAGCCTTCGCCTGTGGCGCGGGATGGCGGAAACGGTGGGCGCCGATGTCGGCTTTCGCCAGCATGGCACGCTGTTCGTCGCCGAGACGGCCGAGGAGGAAGCCTCATTCGAGGCCTGGGCACGCATGGCCCGGCCGCAGGGCGTCGACGCCGAGATTCTGACGGGCGAGCGCCTGCGCGAGGTGACGCGCGACGCACCTTTGCGCCAGCGCCTCGGCCTCTTCGTCGCCAGCGACGGCCGAGCCGAACCCCAGCTCGCCGTCCCGGCCATCGTGCGCGCAGCCAAGCGTAAGGGCCTGACCGTTCTCGCGCCCTCGGCCGTCACCGGCGTCGAGCGGTCGGGCGGACGGGTCGACGCCGTTCTCACCGAGCACGGGCGGATCGCCTGCTCCGGCGTTCTCGTGGCGGCCGGCGCCTGGTCCAGCGCCTTCTGCCGGAGCCTGGGCCTCCGCCTGCCGCAGCTGAAGGTCCTCGGCTCCGTGTTCCGCACGTCGGCGGTGGAAGGCGGGCCGGAGGCCTCGATCTGGATCGACAAGATCGGCGTCCGCAAGCGGCTCGACGGCGGCTACACGATCGCCGACAGCTCGACCTACGATGCGCCGCTGACGCCGGACAGCCTCCGTTTCCTGCGCGAGTTCGCGCCGATGCTTCGCCAGCAAGGCCGCGGCATCCGTCCGCACATCGCGCTCCAGTCCTTCCGCGAGACGCTGGCGCCCCGATCCTATACCGGCGCGCGGATGCTCGACCCCCGGCCCCGCGCCGGCGACGGAGAGGCCCTTCTGCGAAAGGCCGCCGGCTTCTTCCCGGCGCTCGGCGGCGCTCGGATCCTCCAGCGCTGGGCCGGCTATATCGACGTCACCCCCGACGCGATCCCCTATATCGACCGGATCGAGGCCGATCCCAACGTCGTGGTGGCGACCGGCTTCTCCGGCCATGGCTTCGGCATCGGGCCGGGCGCGGGACGCCTCGCCGCCGAGGTGCTGACCGGCCGTCCGACCGTGGTCGGCACGCAGGATTACGCGATCCCGCGCTTCTCCGACCTCAGCCGCATCAAGCTCGGCACCGCGGTCTGAGGCCGGCCGCGGCACTCTAGAAGCGATACTTCAGGCCGACCTCGCCGATATGGCTGGTGTCGATATCCGAGCTCGTGCCGATCGAGTAGCGGCCTGTGAGCGACAGGCGATTGGTGAGGCCCGCATCGACGCCGACGCCCGCCACGAAACCGCGCGCCGCCAGACCGTCGAGCGCGCTGGAGCGCGCGCGGGTGATGCCGCCGGCAATGGCCGCGGAGACGCGCGCGTCGTCCTCGGTGAGGATGTCCTCGTAGCCGATTCGGCCGGTCAGCGCGAGCGGACGCCCGCCGAGATCGGTGACGTAGCCAAGGTGGAGGTTCGCCGAGCCGAGGAGCGCGTTGCGCTGCGTGTCGCCGTAGACGATCTCGGCCGCCGCGCCGCTCTCGGCGTAGCCGTCCGCGTCGGAGTAGAGATAGTCGAGCCCGAGCGCGGGCGTGATCGTGAAGGCGCCGGCCTGGAAGCCGTACCCGGCTTCGATACCGACATTGGCCGACACGCCGTTGGTGTCCGTCCCGCGATTGGTGACGGTCGAGACGAGGGTGCGCCGGTCGAGGTCCTCGTAGTCGTGATGCGCGACGCCGCCCGACAGGGTGACGTACGCCGGACCGAACAGCGCCGTGGCGTAGAGATCGGCGGCGAAGGAGAGCGTGTCGTAGGTCAGCCGCGCGTCGTCCACCTCGCCGGCCGCAGCCGAGAGAGCGCCGCCGATCAGGACCCGGTCGGTCAGGCGATGGTCGTAGCCGATGCGGACCGAGCCGTTGTCGAAGCGATAGTCGCGTGCGCCGTCGCGCTCGAAGCGGCTGCCGCCGAGCGAGACGTAGAGGTCGGAGAAGGGCACGGCGATCGCCGCGTCCGAGCCGGTGGCGGCCGGCGGAAGGCGGAGCGCTGCGACGCGGGCCCGGTCGCGTACCGCCTCGTTGGCGGTCATGCGATCGAGAAGCGCGGTCTCCGTCAGCGAGCCGACCGCCGCGGCGCTGGTGCCGACCGACAGGTAGTCCTCGACGAGCTGCGAGAACAGGCGGTGGACGCCCGTCGTCGGATGGATGCCGTCCCAGTAGAGATAGGTGTTCTGGACGCTCGCGGGCGCGGCCGCGCAGGCCGGCGTCGACAGGCAGGCGTCGCGCGTGTTCAGGATGCCGAAGCGCGTCGGATCGCTCGCGACCAGCGCCCCGAGGCGCTGGACATCGACGAGGACGACGTCGGTGTTCGGCAGCGCCGCGGCAACCTGCGTCACGCCTGCCCGCAGCGCGGTGTTGAAGGCGTTGGTGGCGAGCGTTCCGGCCACCGAGCCCTGTAGGGTGGCCGAGAAGGCCGGCGTCGCGCCGATATTGGGCAGGTTGAGAACGACGACGGTGGGCGCGCCCAGCCGACCGAGGCGGGCGAGCGAGGCGGCGACGTCGCCGGCCGAGGCCACGGCTTCCGCGCCGACCAGCGCGGCGGTCGCGCCCGCCGTGTTGATCTCCTGGATGATGTTGTTGGCGCCCCCGTAGAGGGTGACGACGTCATTGGCACCGAAGCGCCCGTCCTGCAGCTCGAACGCGTCGATCTGTGCGGGGATGCCGGGCGGCAGCAGGCCGTCCAGCCGGTCGGTGCGGGCGTTGCCGAAAGCATAGTTCTGCGACAGCTCGGGATTGATGCGCACGCCCGCAAGGGTCGCCGCGCCCGCCTGCTGCATCGGGCCGCCGTTCAGGTATTCGGTGAAGACCGGTCCGTTGGAGAAGCGACCGGCGAAGTAGGGCGGCGATGCGGGCCGCCCGGTGAGGAGGTAGAGGTTGCCGTTGTCGGAAAGCGAGTCGCCGAAGCTGATGACGGGCCCGGCGACCTGCGCCAGCGCGGGCGGCGCGGTGCCGGCAAGGAAAAGCGCGGCAGTGGCGGCCAGAGCGGCCCGACGATCCATACGGCTCATGCGAAACATCCCCCTCCGGCAAGCCCCCGCAGCCGGTCCGAGGTCAGCATGCAAGACGGCACGGCGAGGCGACAGCGGATTGTGGACGCGCCCCGACGCGCAAGGCCCGATTGTGGCGGCGCTGTGGCCGGGCCGCCGCAGGCCCTCGCCCGCGGCGGCCCCGCTCCGCTCAGCGGCGGCGCAACACCATGCCGCCATGGTGCAGCGTGTCGGCGTTGACGAAGTCGCCGTCGGCGGTGAAGCCGGTATCGTCCCAATATTCGATATGGGTGCCCGACACCTCGTAGCGCCCGCGATAGGCGCTCTCGCGCGTGCCCCGCGCCTCGTCGTAGCGACCGTTCGGGAGAAGCGCGTGGCGCACGTGGCCGTCGTCCGTGACCCAGAGGCCGACGTAGGGATGCTCGGGATTTCGCACAGCGGGCTCCTCGGCAAGGGATGGCAGGACGGACGCACCCGCAAGGGCGGCGCCCGCAAGGACGAGCCGGCGCATCAGGGGGCCGACCGGAGCGGGCGCACGACCACCTCGCTGACGTCGACGTCCTCCGGCTGCTCCAGCGCGAAGCGCACCGCGCGGCCGATGGCGTCCGGCTTGAGGGCGATCGATCGATAGGTCTCCATCAGTGTCGCCGCATCGCGGTCGGTGATGGTGGAGGCCAGCTCGCTTTCGACGACGCCCGGATGGATGCAGGTCACGCGGATGTCCTGCCGCTCCTGCCGCAGTCCGTCCGAGATGGCGCGCACGGCGAACTTGGTCGCGCAGTAGACCGCGGCCGTCGGCGACACGGCGAGCGCGCCGATCGAGGCGATGTTGACGACGTGGCCGGAGCCGCGCGACGTCATCTCCGGCAAGACGGCCGCGATGCCGTAGAGAACGCCCTTCACGTTGACGTCGATCATCCGGTCCCACTCGTCGACCTTCAGCGCGGCGAGCGGCGACAGCGGCATGACGCCGGCATTGTTGACGATCGCATCGACACGTCCGAACGCAGCGCGCCCCGCCTCGGCGAAGGCGGCGACGTCGGCCCGGTCGGTGACGTCGAGCCGCCGGGTGGCGACGCGGGCGCCGTCGCGGCGAAGCTCGTCCGCGAGGGCATCGAGCCGATCGGTCCGGCGGGCCCCCAGCATCAGCGTGGCGCCGGCGCCGGCAAGTTCACGCGCGATGCCTTCGCCGATGCCGGACGAGGCGCCGGTGATGAGAACGACCTTGTCGAGAGCCATGATGGTGTCCTTTCAGCAGTGGATTGGCCCGCCCCGGAGCCGGATCGGATCTCGGCGGGAGCGGTTGCCAGGGAGATAGACCCGCGCCATTGTCGTCAGAAGCCGGCTTCTGCTTCACGCTCTGGTAAGGCGAATTCACCAATGCGGGACGACCTCAACACCCTCGCCGTCTTTGCGGTCATCGCCGAGGAGACGAGCCTGCGCGCCGCCGCCGATCGCCTCGGCGTCACGCGGTCGGCGATCAGCCAGTCGCTCCGTCGCCTCGAGACCGAGCTCGGCGTCTCTCTGGTGCGCCGCACGACACGGAGCATGAGCCTGACCGAGGAGGGCGAGCGGCTGCGCGAGGAGATCGCGCCCGCGATCGCCGACATGCGCGCCGCGCTGGACGGGGTCCGGGCCCATGGCGCCGAGGTGCGCGGGCAGTTGCGGTTGGCCGTCTCGTCGATCGCCGAGAGCGTGTTGTCGGGCTCGCTGCTGGCGGGCTTCTCGGCCGCCCATCCGAGGATCCAGCTCGACGTTCTCGTCACCGACGAGGAGTTCGACATCGTCGCCGAGGGGTTCGATGCCGGGGTGCGGCTCGGCGAGGTGATCGAAGCGGACATGATCGCCGTGCCGGTGTCCGGCGACCAGCGACAGGTCGCGGTCGCGACACCCGGCTATGTCGCGAGAGCCGGAGCACCGGCCCACCCGGGCGAGCTGGTCGGCCATCGCTGCATCGGCTGGCGCCCGGCCCCGCGCGCCGTGCCCTATCGCTGGGAGTTCACCGAGGACGGGCGCGATTTCACGGTCGCGGTCGAGCCCGAGATCACCACGAACGACATGCGCCTGATGGTACAGCTGGCGCGGGCCGGCGCGGGCATCTGCTTCGGCATGGAGGAGACGTTCCAGGCGGATCTGGCGAATGGCGTCCTCGTCCCGGTCCTGGAGCCCTTCTGTCCGCCGTTTCCGGGCTTCTTCCTGTACTACCCCAGCCGCCGCAACATGCCGCCGCGCCTGCGCGCCTTCGTCGACCACCTCGCGCAGCATCGCCGAACGCAGCGCTGACCTCCCCCCACCGGGCCGGCCCCGAAACTTTTATACCCACCGGTAAATTATCCGGTTGACAGGGCGGGAGTGAAGCCTTAGCTCTTTCCATACCGATCGGTAATGAACCGAAAGGGTCGCGATTTCCAAGAACCGCCGGCCCTCTCGCCTCGACCATCGGTGTCCGAAGCCGGCGCATTCCGCGCCCGGCAGGGAGAGGTCGCGCGTCCCGCGTCGCACCTTTCCGATCCCGCACCGCGAACCCGCCGAACCCGCGCATCCTCCCATGTCGCGGCAGCGGACGCCTGCGACCAAATTTCTGGAGATCCTTCCATGATCCGCCTTCTTCTCTCCGCATCCGTCGCCCTCCTCCTGTCCGCCGGCTTCGCCTCCGCGGCTGATCTCGTCCCCGGCTCGGATCTCGGCGTCCGCGATGCCCAGTCCGTCGCGGACCATTCGGTCGTGACCGGCCGGACCGGCGCGAGTGACCGCTCGGAAAGCTCCTACGGCTACCAGGGCGGCCAGACGATCCGTTCGCAGTCCTTCGTGCCGGCCGACGATGCCGGGACCGGCGTGACGCGGGCGACGGCCGGTTTCGCCCGCGGGGGCGCCATCGTCCCGGGCTCCGACAGCTTCTGACGAGGCGGCCGCCGGCGGGCTTCACCATCCGTCCGGCGGCCCCGTCGCCTCCCGCCCCCCCGCCTCGATGAAGGAAGTCCCATGTCCAAACTTCACGTCGTCCTGAACGGCATCGCCGCCGTCATGGCCAGCCTCGTCGCGGCAGCCTTCGCCTTCACCTTTCTGGGTCTTGGCGTGATCGCCCACGAACCGCGACCGGCGGCCGGGGCCGAGACCGCAGAGGCGTCGCCGCCTCCCGCGGTGCCGGCCTCGGTCGCCCGCGTCGAGCGCCGCCCGGTCGAGCTCTGGTCGCGCCATTCCGGCCGCCTTGAGGCGGTCGAGCGGGTCGACATCCGCTCGCGCGTCGCGGGGGCGGTGCTCGCCACCCATTTCTCGGAAGGCGCGCTGGTCGAGAAGGGCGCGCTTCTCGTCACGATCGATCCCGAGCCGTACCGGACCGCCGTCGAGCGGGCCCGGTCGGACGTCAAGGCGGCGCAAGCGCGGCTGGCCTTCGCCGTCGGCGAGCGCGATCGCGGCGCCCAGCTGCAGGGCAACCGGACCATCGCCGGCTCGGAATACGAGCGCCGGGTACAGGCAGCCGCGGAGGCCGAGGCCCAGCTCGCCGCCGCCGCCGCAAGCCTGCGCAGCGCCGAGCTCGACCTGTCCTACACCGAAATCCGCGCACCGGTCTCCGGGCGCATCGGCCGGCTCCTCGTCACCAGCGGCAACCTCGTGTCCGCCGGCGCCGCCTCGCCCGTCCTCGCCCGCATGGTGTCGGTCGACCCGATCTACGCCACGATCGACACCGACGAGGCGAGCGTGCAGAGCCTCCTCCGGTCGGCCGGCGGCGTGGACGCTCTCCAGCGCATCTCGGCCCGGCTCGACCGCGAGGCCGGCGAGAGCGTCGAGGGCCACATCCAGTTCGTCGATCCGACCGTCGACCCCGCCAACGGCACCGTCGGTATCCGCGTCGCCTTTCCGAACGCCGACGGCACGCTGATGCCCGGCCAGTTCGCCAAGGTCCGGCTCGGCGAGCCGCGCTCGGAACCGGCGATCCTCGTCTCCGAGCGCGCAGTCGGCACCGACCAGGACAAGCGCTACGTGCTGGTCGTCGACGACACGGACACGGTCGAATATCGCGAGGTCCGCCTCGGCGCGGCCACCGGCGACATGCGCGTCGTCGAGAGCGGCCTCGCCGCCGACGAGCGCGTCGTCGTCAACGGCCTGCAGCGCCTGCGCCCCGGCGCGAAGGTCGCCCCCCAGATGGTCTCGATGGAGACCGGCCGCAGCCTCGACCGGCAGGCCAGCGCGGACGCCCCCGCCACGCGCTGACCCCGAGGCCCCCGGCGGAGCGCCTCCCGCTCCGCCGGGTCCGCCGCCCGTTTCCTTTTCTTCGAGAGCTTGACCCCCCGTGAGCATTTCCCGGTTCTTCGTGGACCGTCCCGTCTTCGCGGGCGTCCTCTCCGTCATGATCTTCCTTGGCGGCCTCCTGTCGATCTTCGCGCTGCCGATCTCGGAATATCCCGAAGTCGTGCCGCCCTCGGTCGTCGTGCGCGCCGCCTATCCCGGCGCCAACCCGGCCGTGATCGCCGAGACGGTGGCGACGCCGCTCGAGGAGCAGATCAACGGCGTCGAGAACATGCTCTACATGTCGAGCCAGGCGACGACGGACGGCACGCTGCAGCTGACCGTCACCTTCCGCATCGGCACCGATCCCGACCAGGCGCAGCAGCTCGTCCAGAACCGCGTCGCGCAGGCCGAGCCGCGCCTGCCCGAAGAGGTCCGCCGCCTCGGCGTGTCGGTGGTGAAGTCCTCGCCCGACCTGATGCTGGTCGTCCACCTCACCTCGCCGAACGGGCGCTACGACCTCACCTATCTGCGCAACTACGCGCTCCTCAACGTGCGCGACCGCCTCGCGCGCATCGACGGCATGGGTCAGGTCCAGCTCTTCGGCTCGGGCGACTATTCCATGCGGATCTGGCTCGACCCCGAGAAGACCGCCGCCCGCGGCCTGTCGGCGAACGACGTCGTGACCGCGATCCGCGAGCAGAACGTGCAGGCCGCGGCCGGCGTCATCGGCGCCTCGCCGAGCGTCGCCGGTGTCGAGTTCCAGCTGTCCGTCAACGCGCAAGGGCGCCTGCGCGACGTCGAGGAGTTCGCCGACATCATCGTGCGCACCGACCCCGAAACGGGCGCGATTACCCGAATCCGCGACATCGGCCGCGTCGAGCTCGGCGCCTCGGAATATGCCCTTCGCTCGCTTCTTTCCAACGAGCCGGCGGTCGCCATCCCCGTCTTCCAGGCGCCGGGCTCCAATGCCATCGCGATCGCCGACGAGGTACGCCGCACCATGGCCGAGATCAAGCAGACGATGCCGGACGGCGTCGACTACGAGATCGTCTACGACACGACGCAATTCGTGCGCGCCTCGATCGACGCCGTGGTCCATACGCTGCTGGAAGCCGTGGTGCTGGTCGTGATCGTCGTCGTGGTCTTCCTCCAGACCTGGCGCGCCTCGATCATTCCGCTTCTGGCCGTGCCCGTCTCGATCGTCGGCACCTTCGCGGTGATGCATCTCCTCGGCTTCTCGATCAACGCGCTGTCGCTTTTCGGCCTCGTCTTGGCGATCGGCATCGTGGTGGACGACGCGATCGTCGTCGTCGAGAACGTCGAGCGCAACATCGAGAACGGACTTTCCCCGCGCGAGGCGACCTATCAGGCGATGCGCGAGGTGTCGGGTCCGATCGTTGCGATCGCGCTGGTGCTCGTCGCCGTGTTCGTGCCGCTCGCCTTCATCTCGGGCCTCACCGGCCAGTTCTACCGGCAGTTCGCGCTGACGCTGGCGATCTCGACCGTCATCTCGGCCTTCAACTCCCTCACCCTGTCGCCGGCGCTCGCCGCCCTCCTCCTGCGTGGCCACGATGCGCCGAAGGATCGTCTGACGCGCGTCCTCGACGGTGCGCTCGGCTGGTTTTTCCGCGGCTTCAACCGCTTCTTCGGCGCCTCGTCGCGCCGCTACGGCAACGGGCTGGGACGCCTCATCACCCGCAAGGGCATGATGCTCGGCGTCTATACCGTGCTGGTCGGGCTGACGGTCGTGCTGTTCCAGAAGGTGCCCGGCGGCTTCGTGCCGGCGCAGGACAAGCAGTACCTCGTCGGCTTCGCGCAGCTGCCCGACGGCGCCTCGCTCGACCGCACCGACGCCGTCGCGAAGCGCATGGGCGAGATCGCGTTGAAGACGCCCGGCGTCGAATCGACGATCGCCTTCCCGGGCCTCTCGATCAACGGCTTCACCAACTCGTCGAACGCGGCGGTCGTTTTCCTGACGCTCGACCCCTTCGAGGACCGCAAGACGCCGGAGCTTTCGGCCGGCGCCATCGCGCAGTCGCTGAACGGCCAGTTCGCCGGGATCGAGGAGGCCTTCACCGCGATCTTCCCGCCGCCGCCCGTCCAGGGGCTTGGCACCATCGGCGGCTTCAAGCTGCAGATCGAGGACCGCTCCGGCCAGGGCTACAAGGCGCTGGACGACGTGGTGAAGGGCTTCCTCGCGAAGGCCTATCAGACGCCCGAGCTGACCGGCATGTTCACCGGCTACGGCATTGACGTACCCCAGCTCTTCGCCGACGTCGACCGCGCGCGAGCCCGGCAGCTGAACGTCGGCATTGACGTACCCCAGCTCTTCGCCGACGTCGACCGCGCGCGAGCCCGGCAGCTGAACGTGCCGATCACCGAGATCTTCAACACGCTGCAGATCTATCTCGGCTCGCTCTACGTCAACGACTTCAACGAGTTCGGCCGTACCTACTCGGTGCGGGTCCAGGCCGACGCGCCCTATCGCGCTCGGGCCGAGGACATCGGCCGCCTCAAGGTCCGTTCGACCACGGGCGAGATGATCCCGCTGTCGGCGCTCCTGTCGGTCGACACGGTTGCCGGGCCGGAGCGGGCGCTGCGCTACAACGGCTTCCTCGCCGCCGACGTCAACGGCAACGCCGCGCCCGGCTTCTCGTCGGGGCAGGCGCAGGCCGCGGTGGAGCGGATCGCCGCCGAGACGCTGCCGCCGGGCTTCGCCTTCGAATGGACCGAGCTGACCTACCAGGAGATCATCGCGGGCAATTCCGGCATCGTCATCTTCCCGCTGGCGCTGCTCCTCGTCTTCCTGGTGCTCGCCGCACAGTACGAAAGCCTGACGCTGCCGATCGCGATCCTCCTGATCGTGCCGGCCGGCCTGTTCTCGGCGTTGGCGGGCATCTGGCTCACGGCGGGCGACAACAACATCTTCACCCAGATCGGCCTCATCGTCCTCGTCGGCCTGTCGGCGAAGAACGCCATCCTGATCGTCGAGTTCGCCCGCGAACTGGAAGCCGAGGGGCGCACTCCGCGCGAGGCGGCGATCGAGGCGGCGCGGCTGCGCCTGCGGCCGATCCTGATGACCTCGCTCGCCTTCATCATGGGCGTCCTGCCGCTGGTCCTGTCGACGGGCGCGGGTGCCGAGATGCGCTCGGCGATGGGCGTCGCGGTCTTCTCCGGCATGCTCGGCGTCACCGTGTTCGGCCTGTTCCTGACGCCCCTGTTCTACGTCCTCGTGCGCCGGAGCGCCGCCAAGCCGGCGGCCGCCGGGCGGGAGCCGCACGTCGCCCTCCCCCACGCCTCCTGAGGCGCGAGAGCCCGGGCACTCTCCCGTCAGCCCACGCGGGCGAAGAAGGCGAGCGCCTCGCGGATGCTGCCGGGGATCGAGCCCATGTGGTCGCCCGGCACGACGCGGTGTTCGGCCGTCTGCCCGGCGGCTCTGGCGCGCGCGACGGTCAGGTCGATCGCGCCGCTCGAGCGCGTCTCGCCGTCGCCATGCGACATGAGGACCGGGCAGCGGAAGCCGGAGGCGAAGCACACGGCCGAACGCATCTCGACCTCGCGCGAGTCGGCGATGTCGAACGGCACCTCGTCGGCGAAGCGCCGAAAGAAGATGCGCGTGTCGGGCGACGGCGACAGGGCGGCCGCCGCGCGAAAATCCCCAGCGAGCGCGCCGAGAAGCGTCAGCGTGCCGCCGATGCTGTGGCCGCTGATGTAGACGCGCTCCGGATCGACGTCGCGGCGCGCCCGCAGAACGGCGGCGGCGGCGAGCACGTCGTCGGTCTCGTCGTAGAAGGCGGAGAAGTCGCCGGGCTGACCGTTCTCGCCGCGCATCGTGGGCATCAGCGCATGAAAGCCTGCCGCAACAAAGGGTGCGGCGAGGTCCTGCCAGTGGCCGTGCCAGATCGCGTTGCCGCCGTGAAGGACAAGGACCGCCGGCTTGCGCGCCGACGCGTCGCCCGGCGGGCTCGCCCAAGCGATGAGTTCGCGCGGGCCCGATGGGTAACGCAGCGCCACCGCGCCGTCCGGGGCCGTCAGCGGGTCGCCCTCGTCGGGCGCGGGTCCGCGGCGCAGGAGCTTGGTCCGGAAGCCGGCGCGGGCCGCCCGGTAGTCGCTGCCGAGAAGCGGCGGGTCGGGGAGAGGCTCCGGCGCTGCCGCGCGGGCGGAGGCGAGGCCGAGGGGCGCGAGCGCCAGGGCGGCGAGGATGGCGCGACGATCGAGAACCATGGGTGCACTCCCGAGATCGAAGCGAGCCTACGCCCGATCGGAGCGGCTGGGTAGTCGCCCGCCCCCGCGGTCAATCGGCGCGCAGGAGGCCCGAGCAGAGCTGCCGGAAGGCGTCGACGGCCTTGCCGAGAACGCCGCGCGGATCTTCGGCGGCCGCGATCCAGAGCGCGGCGTTGAGGGCCGCGCCGTTGATCAGCCGCGCCGCGGCCTCGGGGTCGACGGGCTTCACGACGCCCGCGGCGATCAGGTCCTCCAGGGTGAGGATCGTCGTTCGCAGGCAGCTGTCCTGCGAGGGCCAGCGCGAGGGATCGCCGAGCACGGCGGGTCCGTCGAGAAGGACGATCCGCTGCACCTCGGGCTCCAGCGCCAGTTCGATATAGGCGACGCCCTCGGCGAGCAGCGCCTCGAAGCCGCCGCCGGCCGCGGCCGCGTCGCGCTTCGCACGCTCTGCCATCTCGCCGTCGATCTGGGCGACCACGGCCTGCAGGAGGCCCTTCTTGTCACCGAAGTTGTGATAGAGCGCGCCGCGCGTCAGGCCGGCTTGCGCGGTCAGCTCGTCCATCGACGCCGCCGCATAGCCTTTCTCGGCAAAGGCCGCGCGTGCGGCCGCGATCAGCCTGGCGCGCGTCGCCTCCATCTGTTCCGCCCGTCGACCCGCTGCCGCCATCGCGAATTCTCTCCCTCGACGAGCGCTTGACATACGTCGCGTATGTGTGCGACACCTTCACATACGCCGCGTATATCAAATGCGCAGAATGAAGTGAAGCGCGCGCTGAGCGCCTTCACGCTCGCCGTTCCGTCTCCATTCAGGAACCGACCCATGTTTCAGCGTCAGGCCATCGTTCCCGCCAACCGCCACGCCCTCTACGACGCCCACCGCTATTCCGCGGCCATCCGCTCCGGCGACCTCCTGTTCGTGTCGGGTCAGGTCGGCAGCCGCGACGACGGCTCGCCCGAGCCCGACTTC
>NZ_CAJYIU010000146.1 GCF_913775355.1 uncultured Aureimonas sp. | reverse complement strand
AGAAGCGCGTTCACAGCATGGCCGAAGAGGACCGGTTCGGCCACCTGGATGCCTGCGACGGCCATGCCGGCGAGGACGATGCCGGCAACGCGGCCGGCCTCGGGGCGCAGGAGCGCAATCGCCCGCGCATAAGCTTGGAAGGATTGGGAAGCGGCGGGCATGGGCGGGGCATCCAGGAGCGCGACCCGGCCGTCGGATCGCATGCGATGAAGTCGGCGCGCGCCTTTCCTTCGCTTTTCCGTCCGAATTGGGGCAGATGCCCTTGAAGCGTGGATTTGCTGCGCTAGCCAAGACTTTCACGCAAGCCTTGCGGCGAGATGGACGCGCCGTCAGACCGTCTTCGTGCGATCGCCCAGAAGATACGGGGCCAAGTGGCCGGCCGTGTAGACCGCGCCGTCGGCCGAGGCGTGGAAGCCGTCGCGCGAGAAGCCGGCCGGTTCGACACGGGGCAGGGTGGTGGCCGGCACGACGCCGCGCTCGAGGCAGAGACGCGCCCCGAGGCGGGCGAGAACGCGCTCGCGCAAGGACAGCACCTTGGCGAGCCCGCGCGGCAGGGCGGGAACTCGCAGCATGTCGACCGGCGGCGACCAGACGATGCGCGCGTCCGGCCAGCGGGCGCGCAGCGCGTAGAGAAGCCCGCCGAAACCGCGCTTGAACCGGCGCGCGGTGTGGAAGTTCTTCACATCGTTGGTGCCGATCGACAGGAGGATGTGCGTGAAGCCCTCCGGCGCGACGTTCGGCACGATGAAGTCGCGCACATCGGCCGAGACGGCGGAGTTGGAGCCGATGGCGCGCCAGCGCACTGCCTCGCCCGTCAGCGCATGCAGCCGTTCGGCGAGCCGGGCGGCCAGCCCGTCCTCCGCCCGGTCGACGCCGACGCCGGCGGCCGACGAGTCGCCGAGCACCAGAAGGCGGATCGGCGCGTCCTCGCCCGGTCCCCCGGCCGCTCCATGGAAAGGACCGGCCGGCGGCAGCATGCGCTCGATCGAGCGCCGGATGCCGATGCCCTGCCAGACGTAGACCGGCAACATCAGCCAGGAGAGGAGGGCGGGGCGCATGGATCCGATCCGCGGACGCGTCAGGCCTTCAGCGCGTCGACGCCCGGCAGCGGCTTGCCTTCCATCCATTCGAGGAAGGCGCCGCCCGCCGTCGAGACGTAGGAGAAGCGCTCCGACACCCCGGCCTGGTTCAGCGCGGCCACCGTGTCGCCGCCACCGGCGACCGAGACGAGCGCGCCGGCATCGGTTCGGGCGGCGGCATGGCGCGCGGCGGCCATGGTCGCCGTGTCGAAGGGCTCGAGTTCGAAGGCGCCGAGCGGGCCGTTCCAGACCAGCGTCTTCGACTTGTCGATCCACTCGGTGATCGCGCCGACCGAGGCGGGGCCGACATCGAGGATCATGGCGTCGGAGGGCACGCGGTCGACCGGCACGGTCTCGTTCTCGGCATTCGCCTTGAACTCGCGCGCGACCACGGCGTCGACGGGCAGGAGGATGGTGCAGCCGCTCGTCTCGGCGGCGGCGAGGATCGCCTTGGCGGTGTCGGCGAGGTCGTGCTCGCAGAGCGACTTGCCGACGTCCTTGCCCTGTGCGGCGAGGAACGTGTTGGCCATGCCGCCGCCGATCACGAGGCAGTCGACCTTGGTGACGAGGTTCTGCAGGAGGTCGATCTTGGTCGAGACCTTGGCGCCGCCGACGATCGCGATCACCGGCTTCTCCGGCTGGCCGAGACCCTTCTCCAGCGCCTCCAGCTCGGCCTGCATGGTGCGGCCGGCATAGGACGGCAGGTGGTGGGCGAGGCCTTCCGTCGAGGCGTGGGCGCGGTGCGCGGCCGAAAAAGCGTCATTGACGTAGACATCGCCCAGCGCGGCCAGACCGGAAACGAAGGTCTCGTCGTTCTTCTCCTCACCGTCGTGGAAGCGGGTGTTCTCGAGAAGGAGGACATCGCCGTCCTTCATGTTGGCCACGATGCCGTCGGCGACCGGGCCGACACAGTCCTCGGCGAAGCCAACGGGCTGGCCGAGCTTCTCGGCGAGAACCGGCGCGATGGGGCCCAGCGACTGCGACGGGTCCACCTTGCCCTTCGGGCGGCCGAAATGGGCCAACAGGATCGCGCGGCCGCCCTTCTCGATGATCTCGCGGATCGTCGGCAGGATGCGCTCGATGCGCGTCGTATCGGTCACGACGCCGTCCTTCATCGGCACGTTGAGATCCACGCGCACCAGGACGCGCTTGCCCTGGAGGGCGGCATCGTCGAGCGTCTTGAACAGGGTCATCGCTGGGGCTCCGTCGGGAAAAGGATGGATCGCGCTCAGGCGCGTCGGAAAAGGGTGGGGTAGTCGATCACCAGCCCGTCCTCGTCCACCGGCAGGCGGGCTTCGAAGCTGCGGTCGACCGCCTCGTAGAGATAGAGCCTCGGCGACAGTTCGGCGTAGCGTTGCTCGTCGACCAGCGGCTCGAAGGTGTCGAAGGGGACGTAGACCATGCGCAGCTCGGTCGGCTCGGCAAGCCGGCCGTCGAGGCGGCGAATGGGCAGGGTGTTGGTGAAGGGCGTGCCGGCAAGGTCGATGTCGATGCAGCCGTCGAGATCGGCGCAATGCGTGCCGTCTGCATCCGTCCACCGGCCGGGCCTGTCCTGCGACAGGGCGAGGCGCTGCCCGCGCGCGGTCTCCACGCGGAACCGCGTCACCCGCCAGCCGGCGTCGAGCTCGATCTCGTAGAAGACGCCAAAGGGCCGCTCACCCCGGCTGCCGATCAGGGCGGAGCGCGCGACGACGCCGGCGGGCGTCGTCGCAAGGTGGAGGTGCTCCAGCCCCTCGCCCTCGGCGGGAGCCCAACGGACTTCGCGTGAGGACAGGGGCCGGAACGGCATCGGCTGGGATCAGCCGGCGTTGTGCATGGCGATCGCGGTGTCCGACATGCGGTTGGAGAAGCCCCACTCGTTGTCGTACCAGGACAGGATGCGCACGAAGGTGCCGCCGAGGACCTTCACCTGATCCATCGCGAAGATGGAGGAGTGCGGGTCGTGGTTGAAGTCGACCGACACGTTCGGGTCGAGCGTGTAGCCGAGGACGCCCTTCAGCGGGCCTTCAGCGGCGGCGCGGATGGCGTTCTGCACTTCCTCCACCGAGGTGGCGCGCTTGGCCGTGAACTTGAAGTCCACCACTGAGACGTTGGGCGTCGGCACGCGGATCGACGAGCCGTCGAGCTTGCCCTTCAGCTGCGGCAGCACGAGGCCCAGCGCCTTGGCGGCGCCCGTCGAGGTCGGAATCATCGACAGGGCGGCGGCGCGCGCCCGGTAGAGGTCCTTGTGCATCGTGTCGAGCGTCGGCTGGTCGCCCGTATAGGAGTGGATCGTCGTCATGAAGCCGGTCTCGATGCCGATGGCTTCGTCGAGAACCTTGGCGACCGGCGCGAGGCAGTTGGTGGTGCACGACGCGTTCGACACGATCCTGTCGCCGGCCGTCAGGGTGTGATCGTTCACGCCGAAGACGACGGTCTTCTCGTCGGCCGCGTTGGTCAGCGGGCCCGAGATCAGAACCTTCTTCGCACCGGCCTCGAGATGCGCCGAGGCCTTGGCTGGATCGGTGAAGATGCCGGTGCACTCGAAGGCGATGTCGACGTTCAGCTCCTTCCAGGGAAGGTTCTTCGGGTCGCGCTCGGCGGTCACGCGCATCGGCCCGCGGCCGACGTCGATCGTGTTGCCGTCGACCTTCACGGTGCCGGGGAAGCGGCCGTGCACCGAATCGTAGCGGATGAGGTGGGCGTTGGTCTCCACCGGGCCGAGATCGTTGATGCCGACCACCTCGATGTCGGTACGGCCGGACTCGATGATGGCGCGCAGGACGTTGCGCCCGATGCGACCGAAACCGTTGATGGCGACGCGGACTGCCATGGTCATACTTCTCCTCAGGCGGCGAGGCCGGGATGGCCCGTCGGATGCCGTCCGCGAGATCGGGACGGCGAATGCTTCTCGCCCGGCCCGACATAGGGTCGGTGCAGGACATTGTCAGCCGCAGCGCGGAAGCGGGAGACGACGGGCGGCAGGCCGGGCGCGGCGGGCGCGCGGGACACAAAGGGCATGCCGGCACGGTATCTGGACCGCTTTCCTCCGGGATTCGGGCCGCGGGAAGAGGCTACATCGTTCGGCCCGCACACATCATAGGTCCCGAGCGCCTGTCAATCGCGGCCGATCCATGCGCGCCTTTGGCTTTTCAAATCGGTCGGGGGCGCGATAAAGCAGGACAGCCTTGAACGAAGTGCCCGGCGGATCGGGGTGCGGGTGCGATTCCTTCGAAGGAGGCAGGATGATGGATGCGGCCAGTCCGCTCGGCGAGGCGACGCTTCGCCTGCAGAAGGCGCTCGAACGGCTCGAGGACGCCGTGGATGCGCGCATGTCGCGTGACCACGTGGTTCTGTCGGTCGAGGAGGAAGTCCAGCGGATGACCGCCGACCGCTCGCGGCTGGCCAGCGAGCTCGACACCGCACTGACGCGGGCGCAGCGCCTCGAGACCGCCAACCGCGAGGTCTCGCGCCGCCTCGTCACCGCGATGGAATCCATCCGCGACGTCCTCGCCGAACGACGCGCCTGACGCGCATCCCTTGAAGAAGCCGAGCCCCATGCCCCAGATCGCAGTCACCATCGACGGCAAGACCTACCGCATGGCCTGCGCCGAGGGCGAGGAGGAGCATCTCCTCGGTCTCGGCGCCGGGCTCGACGCCCGCGTCTCGCAGCTGCGCGGCAGCTTCGGCGAGATCGGCGACCTTCGGCTGATGGTCATGGCCGCCCTGATGGTGGCCGACGAACTCGACGAGGCGAAGGGCAGGTTGGCGGCGGCTAATACCGAGATCGCCGAGCTGCGGGAGCGCGAGGCTCAGGCCGCCGGCGGCGCCCGGGTGGGCGACGCGCGCCTCACCGAGCATCTTCTCGGCGTGTCGGAAATCGTCGAGCGCATCGCCGCCAAGCTCGAAAGCGGACGCCGCTGACGAAAAAGCCCGCCTCGCGGCCATGGAAAGGCCGCGGCGTGAGTGCTATATCTCGTTTCGGCGGGCTGCGCGGTTCGACAGGGATAACTTATTCCCCGGGGCCTTACGCATCCCTAAGGGAGCTGTTCCTGTCTCGGCCCGTGGGCTGGGGCATACGGCGCCCACCTACTCTGTAGGTTCCCGGGATCGATCTTCTCATCGGCCGAGGTGGCTCGCCACTCCTCCCGCCATTCGCTATTCGAGGCTTCCTGCGTTTCGCACCGAGGACGCCATGCCCGACATTGCAGCCGCCAAGGCCGACCTTCGCCGCATGGCCAGCGCCCGGCGCGAGGCGCTGGTGCCCGGCGAGCGGATCGAGGCGGCCTTCGCGCTGGCCGAGCATGTCGCCCGCGACACCCTGTTCGAGACGGTCGACGTCGTCGGCGCCTATCTTCCCATCGGTTCCGAGATCGACCCCCGCCCGGCGATGATGGCGCTGGCCGACCGCAGGCTGCGGCTCGCCGCGCCCGCGATCGTGGACGGCGATCTCGAGTTCCGCGAGCTTCTGCGAGACGGCGAACTGGTCGCGCAGGGGCACGGCACCGTCGCGCCGGGGGCGGCGGCGCGGGTGCTCGATCCCGACGTCCTTCTGGTGCCGCTCCTTGCCTTCGACCGGCGTGGCGCGCGCATCGGCTACGGCCGCGGCTTCTACGACCGCGCGATCGCACGCCTCCTGGCGGTGAAGCCTGCGCTCGTGACCATCGGCCTCGCCTTCGATGCGCAGGAGGTGGCCGAGGTGCCGGTCGAGCCGCACGACCGCTTCCTCGACCGCATCCTCACGGAAAGCGGAGTTCGGGTCCCCAGCGCAACGGCTTCTCCGCGCTAGGCTTGGCCGGATACTTCGACGGGCTGGCGAGGACCTGCGCCCAATAGGGGCGGGGGTTTCCCGGCACCTGCGCGCCCGCAAAGCCGATCTGCGTGACGTCGGGGTTGAGGAGGTTCTTCCGGTGGCCGGGCGAATGGATCCAGCCGACCATGGCCTCGTCGTAGTCCTTGTAGCCGCGGGCGATGTTCTCGGCTGTCGTGCCCCAGCGGTAGCCCACCCGCTCGACCCGGCCGGGCAGGGCGCCGTCGACCGCGTGGTCCATCTTGTCGCGCCGTGCCATCGCCTCGCTCTGTGCGGCGGCGGCGGCCATCAGCCGCTCGTCCACCGTCAAAGGCTTCAAGCCGTTCTCGGCGCGGAACGCATTGACCGCCGCAAGGCCCCGATCGCGGTCGATCCGGAGGTCGGCGACCGAGGACGGGGTCGTCCCCGTCGAGGCGCATCCTGCCAGCAGCCAGACCGCGAGGACCGCGGCCGCCGTTTTCATGCTCGTCTTCATTCGTCCGGTCGTCCTGCCTGCCGTCACCCTCGCAACGCGAGCCTGCCCGCGCTACGTCGTTCGAAACTTGGCTGTCGGAGATTCGCCGCGTGATCGAGCTTTATACCTGGACCACACCGAACGGCGAGAAGCCGGTGATCATGCTGGAGGAACTCGGGCTCGACTACGCGTTGCGCCTGATCGACATCTCGACCGGCAAACAGAAGGAATCGGACTTTCTTGCGATCAACCCGAACGGTCGCATCCCCGCGCTGACCGACGACGGCGTGCGCGTCTTCGAGTCCGGCGCGATCCTCCTCCATCTCGCAGAAAAGACCGGGCGACTGCTCGCATCTGCCGGCGCGGCGCGCGCCGAGGCGCTCGGCTGGATGTTCTTCCAGGCCGGCGGCACCGGGCCGATGATCGGCCAGATTCACTACTTCAAGAACGCCGACGAGCGCAGCGACTTCGCCATCCGCCGCTTCGAGAAGGAGTCCGACCGGCTCCTCGGCGTGCTCGACAAGCGGCTCGGCGAGGTCGAATACCTTGCCGGCGAATTCTCGGTCGCCGACGTGATGAACGTATCCTGGGCCCGCAGCGGCCTGAAGGATCTCGACGCCCATGAAAAGTTTCCATCGCTCGCCGCCTGGGTGCGCCGCGTCGACGAGCGCCCGGCCGTGGCGAGGGCGCTCGCCAAACTGAAGGCTGCCAAGGACGCGCTCGCGTCATGAGGTTCCTGTTCCTCGGCGACATGGTCGGACGGAGCGGGCGTGTGGCGGTGCGCGATCGGCTGCCGGGCCTCGTTGCGGACTGGCGACTCGATTTCGTCGTCGTCAACGGCGAGAACGCGGCAGGCGGCTTCGGCATCACCGAGGACATCTTCGAGGAGACGGTGGCGGCGGGCGCCGATGTCGTGACCACCGGCAATCACGTCTTCGACCAGCGGGAGGCGCTGACCTTCGCCTCGCGCCACGACCGGTTCCTACGCCCGGCGAACTACCCGAAGGGCACGCCCGGCCGCGGCTCCTGCCTCGTCGAGGCGCGAAACGGCGCGCGGGTGCTCGTCGCCAACGTCATGGGCCGCGTCTTCATGCATCCCGAGCTCGACGATCCGTTCCGTGCCGCCGAGGACATCCTCGCCGCGTGCCCGCTCGGCGAGCAGGCCGATGCCGTGATCTTCGACTTCCACGCCGAGGCGACGAGCGAGAAGCAGTGCTTCGGCCATTTCCTCGACGGGCGCGCCTCGGTCGTCGTCGGCACCCACACGCACGTGCCGACCGCCGACCACCAGATCTTGGCCAACGGCACCGCCTACCAGTCGGATGCCGGCATGTGTGGGGATTACGACTCCTCGCTCGGCATGGACAAGGAGGAGCCGATCAACCGCTTCGTCACGAAGGTGCCGCGCGGCCGCTTCGAGGCGGCCTCGGGCCCGGCGACGATCTGCGGGCTGGCGGTCGAGATTTCCGACCGCACCGGGCTGGCCGAGAAGGTCGGCACGGTGCGCATCGGCCCCCGGCTGGAAGGCTCCGTCCCGAATTTCTGGTGAGACCGGAGAACCGCCGCAATCGACAGATGATCTCTAGCCATCCAAAGCGTGCGGCAGGGGGCCTGAACGTGTGCGGACCATCCGACTTCATCTTCTCGGTGTGCTCATGGCGCTGATCGGCGTGGTCACGTCGATGCCGCAGCCGCCGGCGCGCCATCACGGGCATGCCCTGCGCAACCCTGCGCAGGTGCAGCTCGACGACGACGATGACGACCGCGACGACGAGGCCGCGATCCTCGAGGAGGAGAATGCGGGTGGGGGCGCCGCGACGTCCGGCGACCGCCGCCGCCGGACCTGAACGTCACACCCCGCTGAGCAGCACCACGGTCGGCTGGCGCGGCAGGGTGCGGGCCGAGACCGTCATCGACGCCTCCTCGCGGCGCTCCACCGCAAAGTCCGGGATCTGCGCGAGGAAGCGCTCGATCGGCGTGCGGAAGCGATGCATCGGCAGCACCACCGACGAATGGAGCCGCTGGGCGATCTCGCCCATGCCCGCCTGGCTCATGGTCCAGGACCCGTCCACCGGCACCATCAGGACGTCGAGCCGGCCGATCGCGGCGTAGTCGTCCTCGGTCAGCTTGTGGTGGAGGTGGCCGAGATGACCGATGCACAGGCCCGATGCCTCGACGATGAAGATCGAGTTCCCGTCCGCCTCGAACGTGCCGTAGCGGTTGATGTCGGTCGGCACGTTGCGGATCAGGACGTCGCCGACCGTCACCGCGTGCTTCGCCGGCCCGCCCTCGGGGTTCCAGCCGCGCAGCACCGTCGAGATGCCGGGGTCGGGAGCGTCGGTGTAGTGGGTGGAGTGCGCCTTGTTCATGGTCACGACGTCGGGCGGCTCACTTCCGCCGTGATAGCCGGAATAGTCGGTGGCGATGCGCACGCCCTCGCTGCTCTCGATCATGTAGGTGGCATGGTGGACATAGGTGATCTTGACCTCGCCCCGCCCGTTCTGCGCCATCCGCACCGGGCCTTGGGGCACGTCGAGCGAGGCGTAGCGGGCGCCCGGAAGGCGGTCGGCGATCGCGAGGCAGGTGCTCACCGGCGCATCCTGCGCCAGCACCGGAGACGCGCCACCGAGGGCGACGAGGAGGGTCAGGATCGGCCGTCGCATCGCGTGGACCTCGTCGCGTCGTGCGGGATCGGACCCTGAGCCTGCGCCCGTTGCGGCCCGTGCCCAAGTCACACTCGCGTCATCCGCCGGTCGGCGCGTCGTCTGGACGCGGACCGCCATGGAATTTATACGAACCCGCAAATCGATCCCGTCAGACAATAGAACAGGTGCCGCGATGGCCGGTCATTCCCAATTCAAGAACATCATGCACCGCAAGGGCCGGCAGGACGCCGTGCGCTCCAAGATGTTCTCCAAGCTCGCGCGTGAGATCACGGTGGCGGCGAAAAGCGGCACGCCGGACCCGGACATGAACCCGCGCCTGCGCCTGGCGATCAACAACGCCAAGGCGCAGTCCATGCCCAAGGACAACATCCAGCGCGCCATTTCCAAGGGTTCGGGCGCCGACACCGAGAACTACGACGAGGTGCGCTACGAGGGATACGGGCCGGGCGGCGTCGCTGTCATCGTCGAGGCGCTGACCGACAACCGCAACCGCACGGCCTCCAACGTCCGCTCCTACTTCACGAAATCCGGCGGGGCGCTCGGCGAAACCAACTCGGTGTCCTTCCTGTGGGACCGCGTCGGCGAGATCGTCTATTCCGCGAAGGTGGGCGACGCCGACAAGGTGATGGAAGCCGCGATCGAGGCCGGCGCCGACGATGTGCAGTCCGACGAGGACGGCCACCGCATCATCACCGCCTTCGCCGACATGAACGACGTGGCGAGCGCGCTGGAGAAGAGCCTCGGCGAGGCCGAGAGCGTGAAGATCATCTGGCGCCCGCAGACGACCACCCCCGTCGACGAGGAGAAGGCCCAGAGCGTGCTCCGCCTTATCGCCAACCTCGAGGACGACGACGACGTGCAGAACGTCTACGCCAACTTCGAGGTGGACGAGGAGACGATGGCCAAGCTGTCGGCCGCCTAACACGGGGGTTCGGAAACGCAGGATCTGAAAAGGGGCGCACGGATCAAACCGTGCGCCCTTTTCCATGTCTCGAGGCTCCCGCCGACCGATCGCGAACCTGCGGTTCCCAGGAGTGGAGTCAGCTCTTGCCCTCAGTCGCCCGCCGCGCCTCCGCCGCCGGAATGATCGTCTCCGACACCAGCCGGTGCAGGTCCTGCACGTAGCCCGAGCGGGCGGAGGGCTGGTCCTCGGCCGAGGTGATGGCGACGGTGAGGGCGAGATCGGGGATGACGTAGATCATCTGGCCGCCGTAGCCCCAGCCGTAGCGCCCCTCGTGGC
>NZ_CAJYIU010000145.1 GCF_913775355.1 uncultured Aureimonas sp. | reverse complement strand
GGCACGCTGGCGGGCCTCGCGCTCGCCAAGTACCGCGTGCGCTTCGCCGGCCTTCTTCAGGTCTACCTGCTCCTGCCCTTCACGATCCCGCTGATCGGCTCCGGCATCGGGCTGATGCTCCTGTTCGGCGAGGCGGGCGTCCTCGGATCCCTCTGGCCGGTCGGCGTCGCGGCCTGCGTCATCAACCTGCCCTTCATGATCTGGGCCGTGAGCGCGAGCGCCAGCGCGCTCGATCCCGATCTCGAGCTCGCCGCCTCGATGTGCGGCGCGCCGCCGATCCAGACGTTCCTCCTCGTCACGGTGCCCGCCGTCGCGCCCGGCATCATCACCGGCTCGCTGCTCATGTTCATCCTGGCCCTCAACGAGTTCCTGGTGAGCCTTCTTCTCGTCGACGCGCGCACGGTGACGCTGCCTGTCCAGATCTACAATTCGATCCGCTCCATCATCACGCCCGATCTCGCTGCCATCTCGGTGGTCTTCATCGCCTGCGCGGCGCTCGCGATCCTCGCGCTCGACCGCCTCGTCGGCCTCGACATCTTCCTGAAATCGAAGTGACGCCTCCCATGTCCTCGACCCCCTGCTCCTTCCACGACCTCGCCACGCTCGACGACGCCGGGCGTGCCCGGCTCCTGCGCCGTTCCGAGACCGACCTTTCGTCCTTCGTCGAAAAGGTCCGC
This sequence comes from uncultured Aureimonas sp., assembly GCF_913775355.1. Classification (GTDB taxonomy): domain Bacteria; phylum Pseudomonadota; class Alphaproteobacteria; order Rhizobiales; family Rhizobiaceae; genus Aureimonas. The sequence continues at coordinate 8,052 of NZ_CAJYIU010000145.1, read as the reverse complement.
CCGATCATCGAGGCGGTGAAATCGGAGGGCGACGCCGCGCTCCTGCGCTTTGCGCGCGATCTCGACGGCGCGAACGTCGCGCTCGGCGCGCTGCAGGCGAGCGAGGCCGAGTTCAACGCGGCGTTCAAGGCCGTGGAGCCGGAGGTGATCGACGCCATCCGGTTCGGCATCGACAACATCCGCCGCTTCCACGAGGAGCAAAAGCCCGAACCCATGTGGTTCAAGGAGATGCGTCCGGGCGCGTTTGCCGGCGACCGCTGGACGCCGATCCAGTCCGCCGCGCTCTATGTGCCGCGCGGCAAGGGTGCGTTTCCCTCCGTCACGATGATGACCAGCGTGCCGGCCGTGGTGGCAGGCGTGCCCGATCTCTGCATCCTCACCCCGCCGACGGCGGGCGGCTCGGTGGATGCCGCAACGCTCGTCGCCGCGCGGCTGGCGGGCGTCGAGACGGTCTATAAGGTCGGCGGCGCGCAGGCCGTCGCGGCGGCCGCCTTCGGCACCGAGACGATCCGGCCCAAGATCAAGATCGTCGGCCCCGGCTCGCCCTTCGTGGTGGCGGCCAAAAGCCTCCTTTCGGGCGTCCTCGACACCGGCCTCCCGGCCGGCCCTTCGGAAGCGATGATCTTCGCCGACGAGACGGTGGATGGTGCGCTCGCGGCGCTCGACCTCCTGATCGAGGCCGAGCACGGACCGGATAGCTCGGCCTATCTCGTCACGCACGACCGCCGCGTGGCGGAAGAGGCGATGGCCGCCCTGCCCGGCCACTGGGCGCGCATGAGCGAGCAGCGCACCGCCTTCTCGCGCACCGTGCTCACCGGCCCCTACGGGGGCATCGTGCTGACGCCCTCGCTGGAGGACAGCTACCGCTTCGTCAACGACTACGCGCCCGAGCATCTCGAGCTCCTGTCGACCGAGCCCTTCCGCCATCTCGGTCGGATCACGGAAGCCGCCGAGATCCTGATGGGCCCGCATACGCCGGTGACGCTCGGCAACTTCGTGCTCGGCCCCAACGCCGTGCTGCCGACGAGCCGCTGGGCGCGCACCTACGGGCCGCTGTCGGTGACCGACTTCCTCAAGCGCTCGTCGATCGGCTACGTCACCTCGACCGGCTATCCCGAACTTGCGCTGCATGCCCGCCGCCTCGCGCGCTACGAGGGCTTCTCCTCGCACGAGAACGCGGTGTCGGAGATGCGCGACGCCATCCTGTCGAAGCCGCGATGACCGCGCGCTTCGTCAATGTCGAGGACGCCCGCCGCATCGCCCGGCGGCGTCTTCCGAAGATCTTCTTCGACTACATCGACGGCGGCTCCTCCGCCGAGGCGACGCTGGCGTCGAGCACGGGCGACTTCGCCGATCTCCGGCTGGAGCAGCGGGTGCTCGCAGGCCTTCGTCCGCGCGACCTGTCGAGCGAGTTCCTCGGGCAGCGGAACCGCCTGCCCTTCATGCTGGGCCCTGTCGGCTTCCTCGGTCTGTTTGCCGGGCACGGCGAGATTCTGGCGGCAAGGGCCGCCCATGCCGCCGGCATCCCCGCCTGCCTGTCCAATTTCTCGATCGCTTCGCTGGACGATCTCCGCAGCGCCGGCTGCGAGGGGCCGCTGCAATTCCAGCTTTACGTCCTGAAGGACCGCGGGCTGGCCGAGGAGTTCGTCGCGGCCGCCGAACGGGCGGGCGTCGAGACGCTGCACCTCACCGTCGACACGGCCGTTACCGGCATTCGCGAGCGCGACGCGCGCAACGGCTTCCGCGCCGCCACGCGGATCACCCCGCGCATGGGCTTCGGCATGGCGCTCCGCCCGGCCTGGGTGTTCGACATGCTGCGCACGGGCAAGCCCGGCGTCGGCGCGGTGCGCGGCCGCGCGGAGTTCGGCGCCAATATCTTGGCGCAGGCCGCCAGCCTCTCCCGTCTCATCGACCCCGCCCTGTCCTGGGACGACGTCGACTGGCTGCGCGGGCGTTGGCGCGGGCGCCTGTCGATCAAGGGCATCCTTCATCCCGGCGACGCGCGCCGGGCGAAGGCGGCGGGCGCCGATGCCATCGTGGTGTCGAACCACGGCGGACGCCAGCTCGATGGCGCCCGCTCGACGATCAGCGCCCTTCCCGGCATCGTGGACGCGGCCGATGGCCTCGAGGTCCTTCTCGACGGCGGCGTCCGGCGCGGGACCGACATCGTCAAGGCGATCGCGCTCGGCGCCTCCAGCGTCCTTCTCGGCCGCGCCTATGTCTGGGGCGTGGCGGCCGGCGGCGAGGCGGGCGCGGCCCGCGTCATCCAGCTTCTCTCCGACGAGATCGACGTCACGCTCGGCCTGATGGGCCTCTCGTCGATCGACGAGCTGAAGGCGCTCGGGCGCGACGCCCTCGTGCCGACACCCGAGGTCGCCGCGTCAGGGCGCGTGGTCCAGCCGGTCGGCCTCTGAACCGGCGCGCGGGCGCATCGCGTCCGATGGCTCCATGACGATCCGACGTCCGCGGCCGGGCGTCGCGCGGCACACGCCATCCGCGACGACCACCTCGCCTCGCGACAGGACGGTCTCCGGCCAGCCCGTCACGCTGGTGCCCGCGAACGGGTTGTAGCCGGTGTTGTCGTGGAGGTCGTCGGCGCCGAACGTCACGCGACGCTCCGGGTCCCAGATCGCGATGTCGGCGTCGGCGCCGACCGCGATCCGCCCCTTGCCGGAGAGGCCGAAGATGGCGGCGGGGGCGGTCGCCGTCAGTTCGACGAACTTCTCCGGGCCGAGCCGCCCGCGACTGACCATCGCGTCGAACATCAGCGGCAGTCGCACCTCAAGGCCCGGAAGCCCGTTGGCGATCCGGTTGAACGGGGCGTCCGCGCCGTTGGCGAACTTGCCGGTCTCGTCGAGGCGATAGGGCGCGTGATCGGAGGAGACGACCCGAAGAGTGCCGTCCCCAAGGCCCTCCCAGAGCGCCTCCTGGTCGTCGGTGCGGCGTTGCGGCGGGCTGCACATCAGGCCGGCGACTTCGCGTCCCGGCGCATCGAGCCGGTCGACCGTCATGAAGAGGTAATGCGGGCAGGTCTCGGCGACGACCGGAACGCCCCGCGCCTGCGCCGCGCGCACGATCTCGACGCCCTCGCGGGTGGAGACATGGAACAGCATGATCGGCTGGCCGGTAAACTCGGAAAAGACGCACATGCGCGACAGCGCCTCGATCTCGGCCGCGCGCGGATGCGACAACGGGTGGAAGCGGGGCTCCGTGCGCCCGCCGCCGATCAGGCGGCGCGACATCCAACGGATCAGCCCGTCGTTCTCGGCGTGGAAGCAGACCAGCGCGCCGCCACCACGCGCCGTCCATAGGACGTCGAGAATGTCCTCGTCGCCGAGACGCACCTTGTCGTAGGTGGTGAAGATCTTGATCGACCGGTGCCCCTCACTGACGAGTTCGGGCAGGTCGCGGGCGAGATTGTCGCCCGATACGTCCGAGACGATCATGTGGAAGGCGTGGTCAATCATCGCACCGCGCGCCGCCAGCGCGGCGTAGTCGTCGACGACCTGCCGCAGCCGCTTGCCGGGGTGCTGTGCGGCGAAGGACACGATCGATGTGGTGCCGCCGTGGAGCGCCGAGCGTGTCGCCGTCTCGAACGTGTCGGCGTTCATCAGTCCGGCGCCGGATATCTGCTCGACATGGCAGTGCGTGTCGACCCCGCCCGGCATCACCAGACGAGCGCGCGCGTCGATACGGCGCGTCGCATCGCCAAGCCCCTGTCCGACCGCGACGATGCGCCCGCCAGCGATGCCGACATCCGCCACGCGCGAGCCCTCGCTCGTCACCACGCGCCCGCCTTCGATCAGAACGTCCAGCACTTCGCCCTCCTGCAACGGCCCAGCGTCTTGCCAAAGGATACCTAATGTATACACTCCGCGGCAACAGGAAATCGGACGATGACGACGAACGCGGGTTCATGGCATATGCGGGCGCAACGGCGCGAGGCGAAGGAACGGTCATGAGCCTCAAACCCACCCCGGCGCAGACGCTCGGCCAGTCGGTGCACGACCGTCTGAAGGCGATGATCCTAGCCGGCGAACTGCCGGCCGGCACGCCGCTTCAGGAAAAGCTCTTCGCCGAGCGCCTCGGCGTCTCACGGACCCCTGTGCGCGAGGCGGTGGCCAAGCTGACGAGCGAAGGGCTGGTCACGCGCAACGGCGGCGGGGTGCCGACCGTCAGCCGGATCTCGGTCACCGAGATCATGGAGATCCTCCACGTCCGCCGGCTGCTGGAGGGCGAGACGGCGCGTCAGGCGGCCAGCGTGAATGCCTCGCCCGAGCCCTTCCTGGCCCTGCGCCGACGGCTGACGCAGTATCTGGAGGGCGAGCGCCCGAGCGTCGCCGAATACGCCCAGTTCGACGAGGACTTCCACACGCTCGTCGCGCGCACGGCGGGCTCGACGCTCCTGACGGATCTCGTGAAGGGGCTGAAGCTGAAGACGCGCATCTTCGACAACGGCTCGATCCCCGAGCGATTCGTGCCGGGCTGCCACGAGCATATCGAGATCGTCGACGCGATCCTCGCGCGCGATCCGCCGCGCGCCGAGGCTGCCATGCTGCGCCACATCGACAACGCGCGCAACGCCATCCTCGGACACCTGTCGCGCCTGTTCTGAAACTCGAGATTATGCGGCGGGGCAGCATGGAATCCTCTTGCCATTTTTTTTGTATACCGCTTGGATGGCGTCAGCATACGAGAGGGGACGACATGACCGCAGAGACCGCCGCGCGCCCGGACGGGCCGATCCTCGGCATCACGTTCCTCTATTATCGAGACCTCGAACGCGCGGTGCGCTTCTACGAGACCGTGCTCGGCTTCACCCTCGCGATCGATCAGGGCTGGTCGAAGATCTTCCGCATCACCGGCGCCTCGCATGTCGGCCTCGTCGACGAGACGAGCGGCATGCACCGCGCGAGCGACCCGAAGCCCGTCCAGCTCTGCATCCGCGTGCCCGACGTCGACGCCTGGCACCGCTTCGTGACCGCGCACGGCGTGGCCAATCTCACCGAGCCGCGCGACAGCGCGGCGCTGAAGATCCGCGCCTTCGTCTTCGACGATCCCGAGGGCTACCAGATCGAGGTCCAGTCCGCGCTGGACTGATCCCGCCAACCGACGTCACGGCGAAGGCCGGCAACCGCATTCCTGGAGGAGGACAAGATGACACTGCACCGTTCGATCCGATGCCTGCTGGCGACGGCGGCTCTCGCCGCCGCCCTGCCGCTCGGCCCCCTCGCCTTCGCGACGGCCGCCGAGGCCAAGGAGGTGACGATCGGCCTGACGTCGGACCCGACGATCCTCGACCCGCAGGCGGGCGAGGAACTGTCGAGCAACATCATGTTCTACCACCTCTACGATCCGCTGGTCCGCCGCGACAAGGATCTGAAGTTCGGGCCGGGCCTTGCCGAAAGCTGGTCGCAGAAGGACGACAAGACCTGGGTGTTCAAGCTGCGGGACGGGGTGAAGTTCCACAACGGCGAGACGCTGAAGGCATCCGACGTCGTGTTCACGATCGACCGCCTCAAGGCCTCGGTCATGTCGAACCTTTCGGCCAACATCGCGAGCGCGAAGGCGGTCGATGATCGCACCGTAGAGATCGCGACGCCCGGCCCCTATGCCGCCCTGCCGAACGATCTCGCCGCGATTCTGATCCTCAACGAGGCCTATACGAAGAAGGTCGGCGACGCCGAACTCGGCCTGAAGCCGATGGGCACCGGTCCCTATCGCCTGAAGGAGTGGGCCAAGGAGGACCGGCTGACGCTGGAGGCCTTCCCCGACTACTACGGCGGCAAGGCGAAGATCGACACCGTGGTGTTCCGCCCGATCACCAACCCGGCGACGCGCACGGCCGCGCTCCTGACCGGCGAACTCGACGTGGTGCAGGATCTCGCCGTACGCGACATCGACCGCGTCAAGGCGGAGAGCGGCGTCACGGTCGAGACGCGCCCGAGCCTTCTCAACATTCTCCTCGCCCTCGACGTGCGCGAGACTTCGCCCACCATCTCGGGCAAGAACCCGATGACCGACCGGCGGGTGCGCGAGGCGATGGCCCGCGCGATCGACGTCGTCGCGATCGACCGCGTCATCATGAACGGGCTGGCGACCCCGTCCGCGCAGTTCGTGCCGGAATCCCACCTTGGCTATGTCGAGGGCGCCGACTTCCGGCAGATGTATCCGTTCGACATCGAGCGGGCGAAGGCACTGATGGCGGAGGCGGGCGTCCCCGACGGCTTCGCGGTGACGCTCGACGCCACCAACAACCGCTACGTCAACGACGCGCAGGTCGCCCAGGCGCTGACCTCGATGCTCGGCAAGATCGGCATCCAGCTGAAGCTCAACCTGATGCCCAAATCGAACTTCTGGGGCTACATCCGCGTGCCCTCGCCGAAATCCAGCATGATCATGTCGGGCTGGGACGTGCCGTCGGGCGATGCGGGCTCGATGTACAACTCGCTCTACTACAGCCGCGACAAGAAGCCGGGCTACGGCGAGGTGAACCGGACCAGCTACTCGAACCCCGAGGTCGACGCCCTTCTCGACAAGGCGGACTCGACGGCCAACGTCGAGGAGCGCGACGCGCACCTGCAGGAGGCGACCAAGCTTCTTCTGGCCGATATCCCGATGATCCCGATCCACTACGAGCAGGACATCTACGCCTCGCGCGATAAGGTCACCTTCGAGCCGCGCGTCGACAAGTTCATCTGGGCCTACGAGATGGACGTCGCCGAGTAAGGATTTTCGGCGGGCGGGGGCGCGGTCGCGCCCCTGCTTTCTCGGGCGAAGGGCATTTCGCGCATGTTCGCATTCACGGTCAGACGGCTGATCCAGACGCTCGTCGTGCTCTGGGCGGTGTCGGTCATCGTCTTCCTGATGACGACCTTCACCGGCGACCCCGTCTTCATGGTCGTCCCGATCGACGCGACGCAGGCCGAGATCGAGCAGGCGCGCCGCATCCTCGGCCTCGACCAGACGCTGCTCGTCCAGTACGGCATCTTCCTGAAGGGGTTGCTGCAGGGAGACCTCGGCCTCTCCTACGTGTTCCGCCAGCCGGCCATCTCGCTGATCCTGGAGCGCCTGCCGGCGACGATGGAGATCGTGCTCGTCGCCATGGGGATCGCGACCGTCGTCGCGATCCCGCTCGGCGTCTATGCCGGGGCCAATCCCGGCAAGCCGCTGTCGCGGCTCATCATGTCGGGGTCGCTGCTGGGCGTCTCGCTGCCCGGCTTCTGGGTCGGCATGATGCTGATCTGGGTGCTGGCGGTGGAGTACCGGATCTTCCCCTCGTCGGGGCGCGGGGCGGTCGGCACGATCTTCGGCATCGAGACCTCGCTCGCCACGTGGTCGGGATGGCAGCACATTGTGCTGCCCGCCGTGACGCTCTCGGTCGGCACGCTCGCCATCCTCCTGCGCATCACGCGCGCCGGCATGATGGAGGTGACGCGGCAGGACTACATTAAGTTCGCCCGCGCCAAGGGCGCCTCGCGAGCCCAGGTCCTCTACGGGCACGGCCTGCGCAACGCGCTGATCCCGGTGGTGACGATCTTCGGCCTGCAGCTCGGCGACCTCATCGCGTTTGCCACGATCACCGAGACCATCTTCGCCTGGCCCGGCATGGGCAAGCTCCTGATCGACAGCATCTACCGCGCCGACCGCCCCGTCATCGTCGTCTACCTGATGCTGGTCGCGCTGATCTTCGTGATGATCAACTTTGTGATCGACATTCTCTACACCTTTATCGACCCCCGGATCACGGTGCGCTGAGATGGCGACGGGTCTTCTCTCCTCGCAACTCGCCTACAACTGGCGGCGCAACACCTCCGCTATTCTCGGGTCGGCGATCATCTTCGCCTGTGCCATCGTCGTCGTTTTCGGCCCCGCGCTGGTCGCCCAGAACCCCTACGACGTCATGCAGCTCGACCTGATGGACAGCTACCTGCCGCCCGCCTGGATGGACGGCGGCAACCCGAAATACTGGCTCGGCACCGACGGGCAGGGCCGCGACGTCCTCGCCGCCGTCGTCTACGGCACGCGCATCTCGGCGCTGATCGGGCTGGC
>NZ_CAJYIU010000144.1 GCF_913775355.1 uncultured Aureimonas sp. | reverse complement strand
GCGGCGCGATGATCGCCGTCTCGGCAAGGCCATGGATGCCCTACGTCGTGATGGCGTCGCCGGGGGCGGGCGGACATCGCGCGGCTCTGACGGTCGCGAGCGCCGCGACGGCGGGGCGGCTGGCCGCGCCGCTCCTACCGGGGCGCGAGGAGATCCTCGACCGAACGCACGCGCTCCTCGTCGATCTGGCAACCGGCAGCCTCACGTCCGCGAGCGCCGGCCTCGTCGACGCCGGGCAGAACACGGCGGCGGTTGCGGTCGGTGACGGCGGCTGGGAGGTGGTCCGCTTCCGGGAGGCGGCGGAGGTCGCACCCTCGCGCTACCGGTTGACGGGCCTCCAGCGCGGCGTCGGCGGGACGGGCGAGGAGGCCGCGCTCGGCGCGAGCGCGGGCGCCGCGTTCGTGCTTCTGGACCGGGCCGTTCGAGGGGTGGACCTTGCGGCAGGCGAGGCAGGCGTTGAGGTCGATTGGCTGACCGTTCCCGCTGGACGGGGTCTGGACGACGGGGCGGTGGACCGCCGGACGGCAGCGCTCGGCCGGCGCGCCCTGCGGCCGCTCTCGCCGGTGCATCTCGGAGGTCGGCTCGGGGCGGACGGTCTCGATCTCGGCTGGATCCGACGCACGAGATCCCCGGACCCGGCCTGGGACGGAATCGACGTGCCGCTCGACGAGGACCGCGAGCGATACCGCGTGACGCTGTCGGACGGTGCAGGACCGGCGTGGGAATTGACGGTCGAAACCGCCGGGCTTCGCGTACCGGCGGCCGATCTCACAAGCCGGTTTGGCGGGCTGCCGGTGCGGCTGGAGGTCGAGGTCGCGCAGATCAGTCAGGTCTACGGCGCCGGCGCTTCGGCGCGGCTGGTGCTTGGCGGCATGTGACGGGTTTCAACGAAAGGAGACGAACATGGACGAGAGCAAGAACTGGTACGAGTCGCGCACGGTCTGGGGCGCGGCGCTGGCGCTCGCGGCATCGCTGGCGGGACTGTTCGGCGTCGAGATCGCAGGGCTTTCGAACGACGAGGCGGTGACGGCGCTGACGGCCGCGGCCAGCGCAATCGGCGCGGCGGTCGCGATCTTCGGGCGCTTCGACGCGCGCAGCCGCATCCGCTGAGGGGACGGGGCGCCCGGCGGACGGGCGCCCCGTTCATTCGACATTCAGACCGCAGTCCCTAGTCTAGCGGACGTCAGACCCTGGATGTGCCATGCTTCGACCCTTCCTCCGCCGTCCCTCCGCATCTTCGCTCATCGGTCTCGTCGCGTTCGCCACGGCGGCCGAAGCGATGCCGGAGCGTTCGACCGAAGGCGGTTCGATCCCGGCGGCGCACGAGCGGTCGGAAGAGCTGTTCGCGCAAGGCGGCGGGTGCTCGGCCGCCGCGGCGCAGGCGGCGGCGCAGACCGGAGGGCAGGTGCTTTCGGTGCGCGCCTCGCAGCAGGGCGACCGGACCGTCTGCGTCGTCACGGTGCTGATTCCGGCGAGCGACGGCAACCGGCCGCGTCGCCAGACGATCACGATCGAGCAGTAAGCCATTCGGCCGAACGGCACGAATTCCGGGACGGGACCTTTCATGCGTATCCTGATCGTCGAAGACGATGCAAACCTGCGGCGGCAGCTGAACGAGGCGCTGACGGGCGCAGGCTATGTCGTGGACCAGGCGTCAGACGGCGAGGACGGGCACTTCCTCGGCGACACCGAAGCCTATGACGCGGTGATTCTCGACGTCGGCCTTCCGAAGATGGACGGCATCAGCGTCCTGGAGCGCTGGCGGCGGGAAGGGCGGGCGATGCCGGTCCTGCTTCTGACGGCGCGCGACCGGTGGAGCGACAAGGTGGCCGGGATCGATGCCGGGGCCGACGACTATGTCGCCAAGCCCTTTCACATGGAGGAGGTGCTGGCGCGAGTGCGGGCGCTGATTCGCCGCGCCGCCGGGCATGCGTCGTCGGAGATCCACTGCGGGCCGCTGCGGCTCGACACCAAGTCCTCGAAGGCGAGCCTCGACGGGACGCCGCTGAAGCTGACGTCGCACGAGTATCGGCTCCTGTCCTACCTGATGCACCACCAGGGCGAGCTCGTGTCGCGCACCGAACTGATCGAGCACATGTACGACCAGGATTTCGATCGCGACTCCAACACGATCGAGGTCTTCATCGGCCGACTTCGCCGCAAGATCGGCGTGGATATGATCGAGACCGTGCGCGGTCTCGGCTATCGCATGCAGCACGGCGGGTGATGGCGGACGAGCCGCAGCCCGAAGCGGAACGGACGGCGGGGGCGCCCGGGCGTCCGCGCTTCACCGAAAGCCTGACGTTTCGGGTCGTCTCGCTGTCGAGCGTCTGGGTGATCGCGGCGTTTCTCGTCGTCGCTGGGCTGATCTCCGGCCTCTACGAGCGGACGGCGCAGTCCGGCTTCGAGGCCGTGGTGCGGGCGCAGCTCTACAACCTCATCAACTCGGTGACGGTGGACGAGACGGGCACGCTGTCCGGCGTGCCCAACCTCGGCGACCTTCGCTACTCGCAGCCTTTGTCCGGCTGGTACTGGGAGGTGATCCCGGCGAGCAACAACACGGAGGGGCGGCTCGCCTCGTTCTCGCTGGGCCCCCGCAAGATCAACTCCCAGCCGACCGAACTCGCGCCCTTCGACATGCAGTACCGGCGCGACTACCGGACCGAAGGGCTCGACGGCGAAACGCTCTATGTCGAGGAGGCCGAGGTCGTCCTCGACCAGGACAACCATGCGGCGCGCTTTCGCGTGATGGGCAATGCAAGCGTCGTCCAATCGGACATCGCGGCCTTCGACCGGAAGATGGCGCTGTATCTCGGCTTTTTCGGGCTCGGCTCCATCGTCATCAACGCGCTTGCCATCCTCTACGGTCTTCGGCCGCTCGCCAGCGTGCGGCAGGCGCTCGGCGACGTGCGCACCGGTCGCTCGGAACGGCTGAAGGGCAGCTTCCCCGCCGAAATTCGTCCCCTCGCCGTCGAGATGAATGCCCTTATCGACAGCAACCGGCGCATCGTGGAGCGCGCCCGCACGCAGGTCGGCAACCTCGCGCATTCGCTGAAGACGCCGGTCGCGGTCCTTCTCAACGAGGCCTCGGCGATCGGCGGCGAGAAGGGACGCATCGTCGGCGAACAGGGCGAGATCATGCGCCGACAGGTGCAACACTATCTCGACCGGGCCCGCGTCGCAGCCACGGATGGCGCCATCGCGCGAGCGCCGGTCGTGCCCGTGCTGGAGCGGCTGTTGAAGGTGATGCGGCGGCTGAACCCGGGGATCGCGTTCGAGGACCACGTCGACGGGGACGCCGCTTCGCTCGTCTTCGCGGGGGAGCAGCAGGATCTCGAGGAGACGATCGGCAACCTTCTGGAGAACGCCGCTAAGTACGGGCGGGGGCGCGTGGTGCTTCGACTGCACCCTGCGGGGGCGGAGAGCTTCGGCATCACCGTCGAGGACGACGGGCCGGGACTGTCGGATGCGGAGATGGCGGAGGCGACCAAGCGCGGTCGTCGCTTCGACGAGCGTGCGACCGGCAGCGGCCTCGGCCTGTCGATCGTCGCTGATACCGTTTTGCAATACCGCGGATCTTTTCGCCTCTCTCGCTCCGAAATCGGAGGATTGCACGCGGAGGTGATCTTGCCTCGCGCATCCGACGCGCCGATGTCCTGACACGACACTTGTTGTGGCAGCATGGGCCGCTCTGGCGGCGAACGGACGCATGTCGAGATTCTGGACCACCTGCTTCGTCGTTGCGGCGCTGCCAATCCTCTCCGGATGCCTGACCAGCGCTCCGCGCGCGGCACCCGAACCCCTGTCCGACCGAGCCGCCGCGCTGCGCGGCAGCATCGCGCCGACCGGCTCCGTCAAGCTCAGCGCGACGGCGGAACAGCGGGCCCTGCAGGCCCAGTATCAGGCGCTTCAGTTCGGCACCGTCGGCCAGCCGATCCCGTGGGAATCCGATGGCTTCCGCGGCGAGATCACGCCGACGCAGCTCTATCGCATCGGCTCGCAGGATTGCCGGGGCTATACGCTCGTCATCACGCGCGGGACCTCGAAGGTTCGGCAAGTCGGGAGCGCCTGTCGCACCGGCACCGACCTTTGGACGCCGGTCGCCTGACGCGCGATGATGCGGTTTTGAATAGGTTTTTCCGGCGCGGCTTGTTAGAGCGGTTCCAAACCGGGGCCGTCTTCTGCCTGTCGGCGGGTGCGTTCCCATGCGAGCGCGCTTCGACGGCTGTCCCCGCCTCCGCGAACGATCGGCCCCTTGCTTGAGGCGAGGGCCATGGAAGCCTCGATGCTGTTCTGGCTTGTCGCCTTCGTCCTTGCCGCCCTGACCACCGCCGCGATCGTCTGGCCGCTCCTGATGCGTCCGGCTCGCGGGTCGGTGGCTCGCGAGGCGTTCGACGAGGAGGTCTATCGGGCTCAGCTCGGCGAGTTGCGCGAGGACGAGACGCGCGGCGTCATCGGTCGGGAGGAGGCGGCTGCCTCGCGCGCCGAGATCGGCCGGCGGCTCCTGCGCGCCCACGAGGCGGCGACCGCCAAGGCTGCCAAGACTCCGCGCGAGCGCTCGGGCGTCGTCGCGGGACTGGCCGTCGCCCTCGTGCTGCCGATCGGGGCTTTTCTCTTCTACGACCGCTGGGGATCGCCCGACATTCCCGACCAGCCGCTCGCGCTTCGCCAACCCGAGCCGCAGGCGCCGAACCTCGTCGCGGCCGTCGCCGAGATCGAGCGCCGGCTGGCGGCTCGGCCGGACGACGCGGAAGGCTGGAGCGTCGTTGCCCCCGTGTATCTCCGGCTCGGTGAGGGGGAGAAGGCGGCCACGGCGTTTCGCAACGTCCTGCGTCTTCGCCCGCCGACGGCGCAGACCGTGGCCGGTCTCGGCGAGGCTCTGGTGCAGGCGGCGGATGGCCGCGTGACCCCGGAGGCGGCGACCGAGTTCCACCGAGCGCTGACCCTCGACGCCAACTGGATTCCTGCAAGGTTCTATCTCGCGCTCGCGCTGTCGCAGGAGGGGCGGTCGGCCGAGGCGGCGGATGCCTGGAGCGAGCTTCTGCGCACCGGCCCTCACGACGGAGCCTGGCGCCCGGTCGCCGAAGCGGCTCTCGCCGACGCAAGGTCGGGCACCGCGTCGCAGCAGGTGCCATCCCAGCCCGGGCCGGCAGCGGCCGACGTCGAGGCGGCGTCGAAGCTCAGCGACGGCGAGCGCTTGGCGATGGTGCAGGGCATGGTGTCGGGGCTGGCGGAGCGTCTGAAAGCCGAACCGAAGGACCCGGAAGGCTGGAAGCGGCTGCTCCGTTCTTATGTCGTGCTCGACCGTCCGGACGACGCACGTGCCGCACTCGGCGAGGTGCGGGCCGTATTTCCGGCTGCTTCGCCGGAGCTTATAGATATCCTGGGCTTCGCACGGGGGCTCGGACTGAACCCGGATCAGACAGTGCCATGACGCGCAAGCAGAAGCGCCTTGCCAGCCTTTTCGGCATTCTCGCCGTGGTCGGAACTGCGGCGGGGCTCGTCCTTTCCGCGCTGTCGGATAGCGTGGCCTTTTTCAACTCGCCGACCGATATCGTGGCGCGCGCGCCCGATGACGGCCAGCGCCTGCGGCTCGGCGGGATCGTCGAGACCGGCACCGTGCATCGCGACGCCTCGCAGCGCGTGACCTTCCGCATCACCGATACCGTCGAGAGCGTGCCGGTGGTCTATGCCGGGCTGCTGCCCGACCTCTTCCGTGAAGGGCAGGGGATCGTGGCGGAGGGGCGACTCGGCAGCGACCGCGTGTTCGTGGCCGATACGGTGCTTGCCAAGCACGACGAGACCTACATGCCGAAGGAGGTCGTCGACGACCTCAAGGCGCGAGGCCTCTGGAAGGACGGGGCGATCGTCTCGGCCAAGGACGGTGCGTCGTCGGGGGCGGGACTTTGATCGTCGAACTCGGGCACTTCGCGCTGGTCCTGGCGCTCGGCACGGCGCTCGTGCAGTCGGTCCTGCCGCTGGTCGGCGCCCGCATCGGCGACGTCAGGCTGATGGACAGCGGGTCGGCGACCTCGGTCACCGGGCTGTCGCTTCTCGCGCTCGCCTTTGGCGCCCTGACCGCGGCCTATGCCACCTCGGACTTCTCGGTCCTCAACGTCGTCGAGAACTCGCATTCCGCCAAGCCGATGATCTACAAGATCACCGGCGTCTGGGGGAACCACGAAGGGTCGATGCTCCTCTGGGTGCTGATCCTGTCGCTGTTCGGCGCGCTGGTTGCCCTCTTCGGCCGGGACCTTCCGCCGAGCCTCAAGGCGACCGTGCTGTCGGTGCAGGGCTGGATCCTGACGGCGTTCCTGCTGTTCATCCTTCTGACGTCGAACCCGTTCACCCGCGTCGTGCCGGCGCCCTTCGAGGGCAACGACCTCAATCCGATCCTTCAGGACATCGGGCTCGCGATCCATCCGCCGCTGCTTTACCTCGGCTATGTCGGCTTCTCGATCGCCTTTTCCTTCGCGGTCGCCGCCCTGATCGAAGGGCGGATCGACGCCGCTTGGGCGCGGTGGGTGCGACCGTGGACGCTGCTCGCCTGGCTGTTCCTGACCGGCGGCATCGCGATGGGTTCCTACTGGGCCTATTACGAGCTCGGCTGGGGCGGCTGGTGGTTCTGGGACCCGGTCGAGAACGCCTCGTTCATGCCTTGGCTATCTGGCACGGCGCTGCTCCATTCGGCTGCCGTCATGGAGAAGCGCTCGGCGCTCAAGGTCTGGACCGTGCTCCTGGCGATCCTGACCTTCTCGCTATCCCTTCTCGGCACCTTCCTGGTCCGCTCCGGCGTGCTGACCTCGGTTCATGCCTTTGCCGTCGACCCGGAGCGCGGGGTGTTCATTCTCGCGATCCTCTGCCTGTTCATCGGCGGATCGCTCGCGCTCTTCGCGTTCCGGGCTTCGGAGCTGGAAAGCGGTGGCCTGTTCGCGCCGATCTCGCGCGAGGGTGCGTTGGTCTTCAACAACCTGTTCCTGACGACCGCCACCGCGACGGTGCTGGTCGGGACGCTCTATCCGTTGTTCCTCGAAGTCTTCACCGGCACCAAGATTTCGGTCGGCGCGCCCTTCTTCGACCTGACATTCGGTCCCTTGATGGTGCCGCTCTTGTTCGCGCTGCCGTTCGGGCCGCTTCTCGCCTGGAAGCGGGCCGATCTCCTCGGCGCGGCGCAGCGGCTCTATGCGGCGGTCGGCGCGGCGCTCGTCGTCATGGTGATCGTGATCGCGGTGAACGAGGGCACGAAAATCCTCGCCTCGCTCGGCATCGGGCTGGCCGTCTGGGTGATGGTCGGAGCGCTCGTCGACCTCGCCGGGCGGGCCGGACTGCCGAAGGCCGGCCTGCGGGTCGCTGCCGCGCGCCTCGCCGGGCTGCCGCGCTCGGCCTTCGGCACGGCGCTGGCCCATTTCGGTGTCGGCGTGACGCTTCTCGGCGTGGTCTGCGTCAGCACGTTCGATACGGAGACCGTGACGGCCATGACGCCGGGACAGGTCGTCGCCGTCGGCGGGTTCGACTTGCGCTACGAGGGGCAGACCTTTCGCGAAGGACCGAACTACCGCGAGGACGTCGGCCACTTCACCCTGCTCGACGGGGGCAACGAGACGGCCGTCATCGAAAGCGCCAAGCGTTTTTATCCCGCGCGGCAGATGCCGACGACGGAGGCCGGCATCCACACGCTCGTCTTCAGCCAGATCTATATCGCGCTCGGCGACGCTGCGGCCAATGCAGGCGCCGTCGTCGTCCGCATCTGGTGGAAGCCGATGGTCACGCTGATCTGGCTGGGCGCCGTGGCGATGGCGATCGGCGGCGCAGTCTCCTTGAGCGATCGGCGACTGCGGGTGGGTGCGCCGGCTCGGCGCCGCGCCGCAAGGCCGGCTTGAGATGACGCTGAGAACGGTTCTTCTGGCAGCGGTCGTCGCCGCAAACGCTCTCGTGGGCACGGCGGCGCTGGCCGTTCAGCCCGACGAGGTTCTTCCGGACTCCCGGCAGGAGCAGCGCGCCCGCGATCTTTCGGCCGGACTGCGCTGCATGGTCTGCCAGAACCAGTCGATCGACGATTCGGATGCGCCGCTCGCCCGCGACCTTCGGCTTCTGGTTCGCGAACGGATCACGAAGGGCGACAGCGACGAGGATGTCGTCGACTATCTCGTCTCGCGCTACGGCGACTTCGTGCTCCTGCGGCCGCGCGTGCGCTGGGACACCGCGCTCCTCTGGGGAACGCCCGTTCTCCTCCTCGCCATCGGGGTCGTCGTCCTCCGCTCGTCCGGTCGGCGGTCAAGCGAGCGACCCGGCACCGCAGGGCTGACGCCGAGCGAGGAGGCCCGTCTGTCGGAGATCACCGGCGAGGGAGCCGGCCCCTCCGAAGGCCGCCGGGCCTAGACCTTACGAAGCTTTCATCCCGACGAAAACTTGCCGTAACGTTCCGACCCCTACCTTCCGACCATCGGATGGACCAGACGGCCCATCCCAGCGGATCGGGAATGGAAACGAGGGTCCTTCGCATGAACAAGAATCCCAACAAGACGACGCGTCGTTTCTCCACGGCGGTTCTGGCGGCGGGCGTCGCGGGCATGGTGCTGGCCGGTGGCGTCGTCACCAGCGTCGTGCCGAGCTTCGCCGAGCCAGTTTCGGTGCAGCCGACGGGCGTCAATCCGGGCTTTGCCGACGTGGTCGAGAAGGTCTCGCCCGCCGTCGTCTCGGTGCGCGTCAAGGAGCAGATCAAGCCGGCGAGCGACGATGGCAGCGATGCCGAATCGCCGTTCGACAACCTGCCGCCGAACCATCCGCTCCGCCGCTTCTTCGAGTTCGGCAACCCTGGCATGCAGGGTTCGCCCGACGGCCGCCAGACGCCGCGCCGCAGCCCGCGTCAGGGCATGGCGCAGGGATCCGGCTTCTTCATTTCGGACGACGGCTACCTCGTCACCAACAACCACGTGGTCGAGGGCGGCAGCGACTATACGGTCGTGCTCAACGACGGCACGGAGCTGAAGGCCGAGCTGATCGGCACCGACTCGCGCACCGACCTCGCGCTTCTCAAGGTCGAGGGCGGCAACCGCAAGTTCACCTACGTGGACTTTGCCGATGATTCGAAGGTGCGCGTCGGCGAGTGGGTCGTCGCGGTCGGCAATCCGTTCGGCCTCGGCGGTTCGGTGACGGCCGGCATTGTCTCGGCCCGTGGCCGCGATATCGGCGCCGGTCCCTACGACGACTTCATCCAGATCGATGCGGCGGTGAACCGCGGCAACTCGGGCGGTCCAGCCTTCAACCTCGAGGGCCAGGTGATCGGTGTCAACACGGCGATCTTCTCGCCGTCCGGCGGCAGCGTCGGCATCGCCTTCGCCATTCCCGCCTCGACGGCCAAGACCGTGATCCAGTCCCTGCGTGAGAACGGCAACGTCCAGCGCGGCTGGCTCGGCGTCCAGATCGCGCCGGTCACGCAGGACATCGCCGAGGCGCTGGGTCTGAATGCGGAGGAGGGGGCGATCGTCACGCTGCCCGACACCGACACCCCGGCCGTCAAGGCGGGCATCCAGACGGGCGACGTCATCACGGCCGTCAACGGGCAGACCGTGAAGGGCCCGCGTGAACTGGCCCGCAAGGTCGCCGAATACCGTCCGGGCACCACGATCGACGTGAAGGTCTGGCGCAACGGCGAGGCCCGCGACATCAAGGTCGAGCTCGGCAACCTGTCCAGCCTCGACGAGGCGTCGAACACCAGCGGCAACCGCAACGTGCCGGTCAACCCGTCCTCGCTGCGCGGCTACGGCCTGACGCTGACGCCCTCCGACCAGGGCGACGGCGTCGTGATCACCGAGGTCGACCCCGACTCCGAGGCCGCCAACCGCGGCGTCTCGGCCGGCGATACGATCGTGGCGGTGAATGGCAGCTCGGTGAAGTCGCAGCGCGAGGTTGAGGACGCCATCAAGAAGGCCTCCACGTCCGGCCGCAAGGCGGCGCTGTTCCAGCTGCGCAGCGGCGACCAGAACCGCTTCGTCGCCCTGCCGATCAGCGGAAGCTGACCCGCGACGGACGGGCAACAAACGGGGGGCGGCGGATGTCGCCCCCTTTCCGCTCGGAGACTTGAAGGATAATGACGATGACGATGTCCGCGCCGTCCCCTAGATCGGATCACATGCGCATCCTCATCATCGAAGACGACCGGGAAGCCGCGTCCTACCTCATCAAGGCCCTGAAGGAGTCGGGACATGTGCCCGACCATGCGGCGGATGGGGAGACGGGTCTGCACATGGCCCTGACGCAGGCCTACGACGTCCTCGTCGTCGACCGGATGCTGCCGCAGCGCGACGGCCTGTCCGTCGTCTCCAGCCTGCGCGAGAAGGGCAACGAGACCCCGATCCTGATCCTGTCCGCGATGGGGCAGGTGGACGACCGGGTCACGGGCCTGCGGGCCGGCGGCGACGATTACCTGCCGAAGCCCTACGCCTTTTCCGAGCTTCTCGCCCGGATCGAGATTCTCGGCCGGCGACGCGGGGCCAAGGACGTCGAGACGGTCTATCGCGTGGGCGATCTCGAACTCGACCGCCTGTCGCACGAGGTTCGTCGCGGCGGCAAGCCGATCACGCTGCAGCCGCGCGAGTTCCGGCTTCTCGAATATCTCATGAAGCATGCTGGTCAGGTTGTGACGCGGACCATGCTGCTCGAGAACGTCTGGGACTACCACTTCGACCCCCAGACCAACGTCATCGACGTCCACATCTCGCGCCTGCGCTCCAAGATCGAGCGCGAGTTCGGCGAGCCGCTCCTCCACACGGTTCGCGGGTCCGGATACATCATCCGCGCAGGGGACTGACGCCCGTTGCGCAGACCGACCATCCTGCGCATCCGTGAGCTGATGCGCGTCACGGCCGTCCGTCTGTCGGCGGTCTACCTCGCCCTCTTCGCGCTGTTTGCCGCCATCCTCCTCGTCTACGTGACGGAGACGGCCTCCTCGATCCTCCAGACGCAGAGCCAGGAGGCGATCGCGGACGAGATCGAAACGCTCGACCGGATCTACCAGAACACCGGTATCTCGGGGATCGTGCGCGCCATCGACCGACGCGCCCGCCAGCCGGGGGCTCCGCTCTATCTCGTCACCGACGGCACCGGCCTGATCCTCGCCGGCAACGTCCAGAGCCTCGAAGCCGGCGTCCTCGACGACGCGGGGTTCAAGACGACGCCGTTCCGTTACGCGCGCTTCACCGAGTCGGAAAAGGACCGCTACCACATGGCGGTCGCCGAGGTCGTGCAACTGCCGAACGGGATGCGGCTTCTAGTCGGCCGCGACCAGACCGACCAGGAACGCATCCGGCTGGTCGTGCGCAACGCCCTGATCCTCGCGCTTCTCCTGATGAGCTTCGGTGCGCTGCTCGCCTGGTTCCTCGTCGGGCGCACCGCTCTTCACCGGCTGGACCGCATGTCGGCGGCCACCGCGCGGATCATGGCGGGCGATCTGACGGAGCGGCTTCCCGTGACCGGGACAGGGGACGAGTTCGACCGCCTGTCGGAAAAGCTGAACGTGCTCCTCGCGCGGATCGCGCTCCTGCAGGAGGGGTTGCGGCAGGTCTCCGACAACATCGCCCACGACCTGAAGACGCCGCTGACGCGCCTTCGCAACCGGGTCGAGGCAGCGCTTGGCGACGAGACGCCCGAGCGCAGCGGCCGGCAGGCGATGGAGGCGGTGCTTGCCGAAGCGGACGGGATGATCCGCACCTTCGACGCCCTCCTGATGATCAGCCGCGTCGAGGCGGGGTCGCATCCGGCTCTGAAAAGCGAGGTCGACCTGTCCTCGATCGTCGCCGATGTGGCCGAACTCTACGAGCCGCTGGCCGAGGACGTCGGCGGTCGACTCGTCGTCGACGCCCCGGAGCCGATCGTCGCGCCGGTCAGCCGTGAACTGATCTCGCAGGCGATCTCCAACCTTCTGGACAACGCGTTGAAATACGGACTGTCCGACCGGCCGCTCGAGATCCGCGTCGCGGTTGCCCGACGCGGCGACGAATGCCTCGTTTCGGTCGCGGACAACGGTCAGGGCATCCCGGCCGACAAGCGCGATCGTGTGCTCGAGCGCTTCTACCGGCTGGACGAGAGCCGCACCAAGCCGGGCTCGGGGCTCGGTCTGTCGCTGGTTCAAGCGATCGCCTCGATCCATGGCGGAACGCTGACGCTTGACGACGCGGCGCCGGGTCTCAAGGTGACGCTGGAGATACCGATGGAAAGGGTGGTCCCGGCGCATGACGGAGTTCGCGGGCCTTGAGTTGCGGATCGGAGGAACGGCCGATCTTCATGCGCTGAGCGAGGCGGAGGCCAGTCGACGCCGCGACGACCTGGCGTCGAGCGCGCGTGCCGCGGATATTGGCCGGCTGGCCGCATGGCTCGAAGGCGATGGCGAAGGCGCAAGCGACCGGCTCCTCGCCGCGCTGTCGCTTTCGCCTCACCTCGCGTCCATCGCCGAACGACGCCCGGACTGGATCGACCAGTTGTTCGACGTCGGGGCCGGCGACCGCATCCGATCGATCATCGATGCACTGGGGCAGGCTATTTCCGAGGGCGCTTCGGAAGCCACGGAGATGACGCGCCTTCGCGAGGCCAAGGCGGAGGCCTCGCTGCTGATCGCGCTCTGCGATCTCTTCGGGGCCGTCGGCCCGGAGACGACCACCGCCGATCTGTCGGACCTCGCCGAGGCGGCGATCCGGCGCGCGCTGCGCTTTGCCCTTGCCGACCTCCACCGCCGCGGACAGCTCGATCTGCCCGATCCGGCGCAACCCGAGACCGGCTGCGGGTTGACGATCCTCGGCATGGGCAAGCTCGGCGGACGCGAGCTGAACTATTCCAGCGACATCGACATCATCCTCTTCTTCGAACCCGAAGCGCCGGCGATCCGCGATCCAGTGGAAAGCGTCGAGATGTTCTCGCGCCTCGGTCGCAAGCTCGTGCGGATGATCGGCGAGCGTACCCGCGACGGCTACGTATTCCGCACCGATCTGCGCCTGCGGCCCGACCCGTCCGCCATGCCGCTGGCGATCCCGATCCCGTCGGCGCTCATCTACTACGAGGGGGCAGGGCGCGACTGGGAGCGGGCGGCTATGATCAAGGCCCGCCCGGTCGCCGGTGATCCGGCCGTCGGAGAGGCGTTTCAGCGCGAGATCGCGCCCTTCGTCTGGCGCCGCTACCTCGATTTCGTCGCCATCGCCGACATTCAGGCGATGAAGGCGAAGATCGACCGGCACCGCGGCTTCGAGGGTGTCGCGACGGCCGGGCACAACGTGAAGCTCGGGCAGGGCGGCATCCGCGAGGTCGAGTTCTTCGCGCAGGCGCAGCAACTGATCGCCGGCGGACGGCTGCCCTCGCTTCGAACGCGCCGCACCGATGAAGCGCTGGCACGGCTGGCGGCAGAGGGCTGGGTGGCGCCCGCGGTCGCGGCCGAGCTGATCGAGGCCTACTGGTTCCTGCGCCGCGTCGAACACGCGATCCAGATGGTGGCGGACGAGCAGAGCCACACCCTCCCGACCGCGTCGGCCGATCTCCTTCGCATCGCGCGCCTCTGCAACTTCGGCGACCTCGACGCCTTCGAGACCGCGCTCCGCGACCGTCTCAAGCGAGTTCAGGCGCGGTTCGCAGCGCTATTCTCCGAAAGGCGTGCCACGCGCGACGACGAGGGCGTGCTCGACGGCCTGCTGGAGGACGGTGCGGACCCTGCCGCTCTCAGGCGCCTCGGCGACCTCGGCTACAACCGGCCGGGCGATATCGGGCGGATCGTCCATCGCTGGGGTTCCGGCCGGTATCGGGCGATGCGCTCGGAGGCGGCGCGCGAGCAGTTCGTCGCCGTCCTGCCGTCGCTGCTCCAGGCCTTCTCGGGCGGCAGCGATCCCGACGCGGCGCTGGCCGCCTTCGACCGCT
>NZ_CAJYIU010000143.1 GCF_913775355.1 uncultured Aureimonas sp. | reverse complement strand
GCATGCTGAGCGCCCTGCGCCGCGCCTTCGACATGCTGAACACGCTCTACCCCGGCGAGGCGACGCTGGACGGGCGCCCTGCCTCGCTCGACACGCTGCCGATGGAGCCGAAGAACGCACCCGTCTGGCGGATGACGCACCGGGCCGACACGCTCGGCACGTTCCAGATCGAGTCCAGAGCGCAGATGACGATGCTGCCGAAGCTGAAGCCCAACGTCTTCTACGATCTCGTGATCCAAGTCGCGATCGTGCGGCCCGGCCCGATCCAGGGCGACATGGTGCATCCCTACCTGCGCCGGCGCATGGGGCTGGAGCCCGTCGACTATCCGAAGGAGGAATTGCGCGAGATCCTGGAGCGCACCTGCGGCGTGCCGCTCTTCCAGGAGCAGGCGATGCGGATCGCGATGGTCGCCGGCGGCTTCACCGGCGCGGAGGCCGACAAGCTGCGCCGCGCCATGGCGACGTTCCGGCGCACGGGGCAGGTGAAGGATTTTCGCGAGCGCATGGTCTCCGGCATGCTGCGGAACGGATACACGCAGGAGTTCGCCGAGCGCTGCTTCAGTCAGATCGAGGGCTTCGGCGAATACGGCTTTCCCGAAAGCCATGCGGCGTCCTTCGCGCTCCTCGTCTACGCTTCGGCCTTCATCAAGTGCCACTATCCGGACGTCTTCTGCGCCGCGATCCTGAACGCGCAGCCGATGGGCTTCTACGCGCCGGCCCAGCTGGTGCGCGACGCGCGCGAGCACGGGGTCGAGGTGCGCCCCGTCTGCGTCAACGCCTCGCGCTGGGACGGGACACTGGAGCCCTGCCCCTTCGATCCCGCCGCCGTCTTTCCGCGCCACCGCGAGGCGGCGGCCGCAATCCGCACGCGCCATGCGGTGCGCCTCGGCTTCCGGCAGGTGAAGGGCCTGTCGGAAAGCGAGATCCGGCGCCTCGTCTGGGTGCGCGACACGTCGGGTCCGTTCGATTCGGTGCGCGGATTGTGGCTGCGCACCGGCCTGTCGCGGCAGGCGGTGGAGCGGCTGGCCGACGCCGACGCCTTCGCAAGCCTCGGTCTGGCGCGCCGCGACGCGCTCTGGGCGGCGCGGGGCTTGAGCGAGGGCGCGGCGGCCGAGCGCCTGCCGCTCTTCGAGGGGCTCGGCGAGGTGACGGCCGAGCCCGAGGTCACGCTTCCCGCGATGCCGCTCGGCGAGGCCGTGGTCAACGACTACCGCTTCCTGTCCCTGTCCCTGAAGGCGCATCCCGTGTCCTTCCTGCGCGAGGACCTTCGGGCGCGCGGCATCGCCCCCGCGCAGACGCTCGACACCATCCGCTCCGGCCGGCGCGCCAGCGTCGCCGGGCTCGTCCTGGTCCGCCAGCGGCCGGGCTCCGCCAAGGGCGTCATCTTCATGACGGTGGAGGACGAGACGGGCGTCGCCAACATCGTGGTCTGGACCAAGGTCTTCGAGCGCTTCCGGCCGGTGGTGCTCGGTGCACGGCTGGTCCGCGTCTCGGGGCGGGTCCAGGCGGACCGCGGGGTGATCCATCTCGTCGCCGAGACGATCGAGGACCTGACGCCGCTCCTGTCGCGGCTTGCCGACCGCGGGCTGGAGGGCGCGCGCATCCTGCAGCCGACCGACCACGTGAAGAGCCCGCTCCGCCGCCATCCCGAGCCCCGGCACGCCGCCGCCATGCCGGACGACGACCTGACCGAGGCGGCCGCGGCGCTCGGCGCCGTGCTGGCCTCGGCCGACGAGGTGCGCCGCCCGGTGCGTGTGGTTCAGCCGTCGACGCGCGACGTCGGCGAGGAGACGGTCAGAGGCATGCGCGCGGTCTTGCCCAAGGGGCGCAATTTTCACTAGAGGCTGGGTCGAGGCACAGTCGCTGGAAGGACGCCGATGGAACCGAAACCGGGCCCCCGCATCACCATCCGCTACTGCACGCAGTGCCAGTGGCTCCTGCGCTCGGCCTGGCTCGCGCAGGAACTCCTGCAGACCTTCGGGCCGGATCTCGGCGAAGTCGCGCTCCTGCCCGGCACCGGCGGCGTGTTCGAGATCGCCTACGACGGCGAGACGATCTGGGAGCGCAAGGCCGACGGCGGCTTTCCGGAAGCCAAGGTGCTGAAGCAGCGGGTGCGCGACCGGCTCGACCCCGAGCGCAGCCTCGGGCACAGCGACCGCTGAGACGAAAAAAAGGGCCACCGCGCGAAAGACGCGCGGCAGCCCTTTTCGATCAGTCGAGCGATGCTCAATTGGCGTAGTAGATGACCTTGCGGTCGGCCTTCGAGACGATCACCGGCTGGTTGTCCGAGGTGTAGAAGTACTCGTATTCCGGGTTCGACGGCACCGGCACGAGGGTCACGGTGCCGGGGATGACCGACCCTTGCGTGATCTTGCCTTCCACCACGACCGGCTGGGTCGGGTTGGCGACGACGTACTGGCGCACCTCGTCCGGCGCGGAGGCCGCACCGCCGATCGCCATGCCGGCGACGCCGCCGATCGCAGCGCCGACCGGACCACCGACCAGCGCGCCGGCCACCGCACCGGTGCCTGCGCCGGCCAGCGTGCCCGCAGCCTGCTCGCCTTCGCTCTTCGGCTCGGTGGTGGTCACGACGGTGGTCTGGGCGAGAACCGGACCGGCCAGGAGGCCGAGAGCAGCAGTGGCGAGAATGAAACGACGCATGGTTGTGTGTCCTTGAAAGAACGTCCCTGTGGCCGCCATAACAACCCCAGCGACCATCCGTTCCATTCGCTTGGCCACGCTTATTTCCCTTGTCCGACGACGATCCGCACCTTGTCGGGATAGAAGGCGAGATAACCGGCGATGTCGCGCGCGGCGGGTTTGGGATCGTCGTAGGACCAGACCGCGTCGGTCTCGCCGTAGCCGCCCGCCGAGATCGACCAGTAGCGCGCCTCGCCCTTCAGCGGGCAGGTGGTCCGCTTGTCGGATTCGTCGAAATAGGCCATCTCGACATGCTCGCGCGGGATGTAGAGGACGGGCTCGCGATTGCCTTCGTAGAGGCGCAGCGCCTCGGTCGTCGAGGCGATTACGGTGTCGTGGAACGTGACGTTCACCGGCTGCGGCTCGCGCTCGACGCGCAGGGTGGACTGGGAAACGGCGGACATGGCTTTCCTCCTCGAGGGCCGGTATGACTGGATCCGAGCAATCCGGCGGCCTGCCGTCCGGTTCCCTGTTCGATGCCCCGGAGACGTATGCTGCACGGCCCCTCGTCCGAAGACGCGCGCCAGCGCCTGGTCCTCGCCCTCGGCCGCGTGGCGGACGGCGAACGCGACGCGCTCCGAATCGTCTATGATCTCACCAGCGCGAAGCTTTTCGGCGTGACGGTGCGTATCTTGAACGACGAGGCGGAAGCCGAGGACGTCCTGCAGGACGTCTTCGTCACCGTCTGGAACCGGGCCTCGGGCTTCGATCCCTCGCGCGCCAGCCCGATCACCTGGCTGTGCACGCTGGCGCGCAACCGGGCGATCGACCGCCTGCGGGCGCTCCGGCACCATCGCGCCGGGACCGATCTCGAGGCCGCCGACGAGGTGGCGGACGAAACGCCCGACGCCCTGTCGCAGCTCGAGGCCGATGGCGAGGCGCGGCGTCTGGCCGGCTGCCTCGACGGGCTGGAGCCGCGCGCGGCGCAGGCGATCCGGGCCGCCTTCTTCGGGGGGCGGACCTACGAGGACCTGGCGCAGGGAGCGGGCGTACCGCTCGGAACGATGAAGAGCGTGATCCGGCGGGGCCTGATCCGGTTGAAGGGATGCCTGGAAGAATGAGCGCGGGCAACGAACGGGATGGCGGCGACGAGGCCCTGGCCGGCGAGTATGCGCTCGGCCTCCTAGCGCCGGCCGAGCGCCGCGCCTTCGAGCGGCGGCTGCGCATCGACCCGGCGCTCTCGCGCGAGACCGGGCTCTGGGAGGAGCGGCTCCAGCCGCTTCTCGACGCCGCCCCGGCCCTGTCGCCGCCGGCACGCCTCTGGCAGGCGATCGAGGCCGAACTCGGCCCGGCGGGGGCGCCTCGCGCAGCCGCAAGAAGCATTGCAGATCCCACCCATGCGCGCGCCGACGCGCCGTCGGCCCGAGCCCGCAAGCCGGCGCGCACCGGGCGCCGCGTCTCGGCGATCTGGCAGTGGCTGGCGATCGGCTCGATGGCGCTCGCGGCCGCAAGCCTTGCCGGCCTCGCGCTCGACCTTCGCCCGGCTGCGGCCCCGATGATGGCGTCGATCTCCGCCGATGGCGGGGCGCCGCTCTTCGTGGCCGTGGTGGACCCCGACGGCGGCCACGCGACGCTGATGCCCGTCTCGCTGCAGCCGCAGGATGGGCGCGTGCCCGAGCTGTGGCTGGTGCCGGCCGGCGGCGCGCCGATCTCGCTCGGCCTCGTCGACCCGGCGGCCCCGTTGCGCGTCGATCTGCGCGCGCGGACGGGAACCGGCATGCAGATGATGCGCACGCCCGGCGCGGCGCTCGCCGTGTCGATGGAGCCGACCGGCGGATCGCCGACCGGCCAGCCGACAGGCCCCGTGGTCGGGCAGGGCATGCTGCGCGCCATCTGAGCGCGGATGCGGCCGGGAGGGGTGTCGATGGCGAGCGAGGGGGCGGAAGCCGAGGCCAGGGCCGTCCCGACCGTGCGCTTTCGCGCCGGACGGTTCGAGGCGGCCACGCGCGACCTGCCGTCCGAGGTCGCGGTCGCGATCTCCGTCAACGGCTCGACCCATGCGGTGATGATGGCGACCCCTGCCGACCTTCCCGACCTTGCCCTCGGCCTCGCCCTGAACGAGGGCATCGTTTCCGATCCCGCCGAGATCGAGCGCCTCGACGTGGAGGCGACGGCGGCGGGGATCGACTGCCGGCTCTGGCTCGCGCCGGCGCGTGCCGCCGGCTACGTGGCGCGCAGGCGCCAGATGACGGGGCCGGTCGGATGCGGTCTCTGCGGCGTGGAGAGCCTGGAACTGGCGGCGCGCACGCTGCCGGTCGTGACGGGCGGCGTCATGGTCCGGCCGGAGGCGATCGCGGCGGCGATGGGCGCGATGGGCGACCGGCAGCGGCTCGGCCGGCGCACCCGCGCGGTGCATGCCGCAGCCTTTGCCACGGCGGCCGGCGAGGTCGTCGCGGTGCGCGAGGATGTCGGCCGCCACAACGCGCTGGACAAGGTCGCGGGGCGTCTGGCGGCCGCAGATATCGCAGCGTCCGGTGGCTTTCTGGTCCTCACCAGCCGCGTCTCGGTGGAACTCATCCAAAAGGCGGCGATGATGGGCTGCGGACTGCTCGCAGCCGTCTCGGTGCCGACGCAGCTCGCGGTTCGCGAAGCGGACGAGGCCGGCATCACGCTCGTCGCCGTGGTGCGCGGCGAGGAGTTCGAGGTGTTCACCCATCCCGGCCGGATCGTGGGCGCGGGAGCCCTGCCGACCCCCGCCCGGGAAGCGGATCGCTGAACCGTCAGGCGCCGGCGTCGCGGCGGGTTCCCGAGACGAACAGCATCCCGGAATAGCCGCTGCGGATCTCGCGGTCGACGAGCCCGATCGTCTCGCAATGGAGATTGCCGATCGTCGGCTCGAGGACGGCGCACACACGCTCCGGCGACACGTCGAGGATCGGGAACGGGCGCCCGGCCACCTCGTAGTCGGACGAGCCGACGAGGAACGCGCCGACCACCGTGCCGCCGGGGCGCACGCAGCCGGCAAAGCGCGCGCAGGCGCGGTCGAACTCCGCCTCGTCGCCGGTGATCGATTCGGCGCAGAAGAACATGGTGGCGAGGTCCCAGCCCGCCTCCGGCAGATCGTAGACCGACCCCTGGCGGATCGTGGTGCGCGCCTCGAGCTCGCGCAGCGGATCGGCGGGAAGGGCGACGTCGCCCCCGACGGAGGCCTCCACCACGCGCCAGAAGTGGCTCCATTGGGGCCGGAGCTGCGGCGCGCGCAACTCGGCCTCGAGCCAGGCGACGTTGCTTGCCGAGAATTCCCAGGCCGTCAGGCGGCTCGCGCGCGGCAGGGCGCACAGGAGCGGGAAGAGGTTCGGGCCGGTGCCGATGTCGATCGTCTCGAGCGGCCGGCCGGCCGGCTCGGCACGGGCGATGGCGCGGCTGACCAGCCCGACCAACACCTCGTCGTCGACATGCGGCTCGCCGTAATAGTGCTGGAAGTAGCTCTCGGAATCGAACTGATCCCAGCTGTAGGCGCCGTTCGCTCTCGTCATCACCCAAGATCCCTGAAAGGCCATCCGCCGCTCTTGGCACGAACGCCGGGCGACCGGAAGGCCGGTCGGCGCGCGTGAGGGCGGCGCAGCGGGGCTCAGGCGCCCTGCGCGGCCTCCCGCTCGTCGAGGGTGCGGCGCTGGACGTCGGCGTTGAACGAGGCGACGAAGCCCGCGAGCCCCGGCGCCGGCAGGGGCTTGGCGAAGAGGTAGCCCTGCAGGAGGTCGCAGCCGAGCGCCGCCATGGACTGACGTTCCGCCTCGGTCTCCACGCCCTCCGCCACGATGCGGCTGCCGAGCGCATGGCCCATCTCGACGATCGCGGCGACGATCGTGTGGGCGGCTACCTGCTGCTGCGTGCCGCTGACGAAGGAGCGGTCGATCTTGATCAGGTCGAACGACAGGTCGAGGAGGTAGCGCAGGCTGGAATAGCCCGTGCCGAAGTCGTCGAGCGCGATGCGGAAGCCGGCGCGGCGAAGGCGCTTCAGCGTGTCGGCCGTCTGCGTGTTGACGTTGAGAAGAAGGCTTTCCGTCACCTCGAGAATGATGCGGCGCGGGTCGACGCCGTCGGCATCGGTGAGTGTCAGGAGCATGTCCGTCAGGTTGCGATGGCGGAACTGCAGCGGCGACAGGTTGATCGCGATCGACAGGTCCGGCCAGTCGCGCGCCTGCCGCACGGCGCGGCGCAGGACGAAATCGCCGAGCTCGGGCATCAGGCCGCCCTCTTCGGCGATCGGCACGAACACCGATGGGGGCACGGTTCCGAGTTCGGGATGGTGCCAGCGCAGGAGCGCCTCCGCCTCCTCGATCCGGCCGGTGCGCGCGTCGACCAGCGGCTGGTAGTAGAGTTCGAGGGTTTCCAGGCGGATCGCCTCGCGCAGGTTCGTCTCGATGCGATGCCGCTCCGACAGGTCCTTCGCCATCGAGCCGTCGAACGTGACGGCGCGGTTGCGGCCCTGGCGCTTGGCCTCGTAGAGCGCGATGTCGGCGTGGCGGGTCAGGTCGTCGAGCGTCGTGCCGTGCTGAGGCAGCGATGCCATGCCGACCGACGAGGTGATGGTCACCGCGAGGTCCTCGACCTGGAGCGGCGTCGCGAGCGCTTCCGCGATCAGGGCGCCGATGTCGTTGCGCTCCACCGCGTGGCCGCTCTCCACCATCGCGAACTCGTCGCCGCCGATGCGGGCGAGGAAGATGTCCTGCGGGAGCGTGCGCCGCAGCCGCGCGCCGAACTCGCGGATCAGGATGTCGCCCTTGTGGTGGCCGAGCGTGTCGTTGATGTCCTTGAAGCGGTCGATATCGATGTAGCCGATGCGAAGGCGGCCGGACGAAGCGAGCGCGTCTGCCACCCTGTGGCCGGCCTCGTCGTGGAAGGCCGACCGGTTGGGCAGGGACGACAGGTCGTCGTGGCGAGCGTCGTGCCGGGCCTTCTCCTCGCGCACGGCCAGCGCGTCGGTCGCGACCTCGATGCGCGTCAGCATGCGGCCGGCCATGACGCCGCCGATGATCGACAGGATCGCGGCGAGCGGCAGGATGACCGATAGGATCGGCTGGCCGGGGGCCGCCGTCTTCCATGTCAGGTATCCCGCAGTGTGGCCCTCGTCCGTGACGAAGGGCTCAGAGGCGGTGAGGGGGCCCTCGCCGAGTTCAGGGGTCAGCCGCAGGTCGGAGATGAGGAGCGAGCTTCCGACCTGCTCGAGCACCTCCGGGGTGATCCTGACGATGCTGACGAGAAGATACGGCCGGTCCATGACGAGCGACATGTCGACGTTCGGGCCGATCGTGATCGCGGTGACGATCGAGGGCTCGTCGTCGACCATCACCACGGCGCTGAACCAGTTGGCCGTCGTACGCACGCCGCCGAGCTTCTGATAGGCGGCCTGCCGGTCGAGGAAGAGATCCGGACGGCGGCTGGAAAAGGAGCGCTCGTCGCGACGGACGCCGTCGAGAATCGGCTTCAGTTTGGCAAGGCGCGACGACACCTGCCCGGGTGACGACGTATCGTCTTCCGTTTGGTCGCGCCGGTGCGTGTAGACCGGGCGGTTCATGCCGTCGACGATGTAGACTTCGTCCTGCTGGTAGGTCTCGGTCAGGAACAGACCGAAGTTGGATGCGGTGAACTCCGCGTCGAAATCCATCGCGACCTTGCGCACCGCGTCGTCCCACCAGGCGACGCTGCGCTGCTGGTCGAGGACGCCCGCAATGGTCTGGTCGAGCGCATTGTCGATGCGCCGGCGCTCCGCCTCGACCTCGTTGTGGTTGGCCGACCAGCCGAGCCAGGCCGTCAGCCCGACGAGGGCGACGCCGAGCGCGAAGATGAGGACCCGGATCGCGATCGCCGTCGATCGTGCGTGGGACTGAGGAAGAGCCATCCTGTTTTGCATGGCCGACCCGGCTCCGGAGCAAAAGGCACGGCGAGGACGCCGCTCGAACGAAGACCTTAAGCGCTGCATCCTTTCGAAAGGCTTCATCTTTCCTGTTGCAATTTGCCGGGACGAAGCGTCGGATCGGTCGTTCGCCTCGTCGGGGGAGCGACATGGGTCTTGATCTGGCGGCCTGCGCATTCGAGCCCTGGGTGGCCGACTTCGTGGCGGCCAGCAACGCGCTGTCGGGCATCGAGCGCGCCGCGACGGCCCGTGAGATCGCCGCCCATCGCGGCTTTTTCGCCCGGCGGCGGGTCGGGGCCGCCAACGTCGTCCTCCTTCGGGCGCACCTCAGCGGACCGGACGGGCGCGCGGCGGTCGAGGAGCGTCCCGACGCCTCGACGCTTTACGGCATCGACGAGCTTCTTTCCGACGATCTGTCGCCCTGGCAGCTCTATGCGGCGTTCCGCGCGCTCGCCCCGTTCACGCATGCCAACGGACGCTGTGCCCGCGCCCTCTGGATGAGCCGACGCCTCGCGGAGGGCGCTTTACCTCAAGTGGAGCGCCTGCCGCCGGAATGGACGCGGGATGTTCGCGAAAGGCGCCGTGCCCCCGGTCTGGTGCGCGCGCGAAAGGCCTAGTTGAGCCGCGCCCCGGCGACGCCGTCGTAGCGGACCCAGACGTTCGGCTCCTCGTAGAGACCGACGTCGCGGTCGAGGTCGATCTGGAGCGGCACGAGGCCGCCCTCGATCTCGAACGGGCCGGAGGTCTCGAAGCGGCGGCCGGCCCAGGCCTCCCAGAAGGCTACCGGCTGCTCCACCACCATCGAACGGTCGCAGACGCCGACGAGGCGCGCGCCCTGATGCAGGTGGCTGCGCAGCCAGGGGTCGAAGCAGCGGCCCTCCCGGTCCTGCCAGCCGACGTAGTCCTGCATGCGCACGCTCGGGTGGCCGAACTTGCGGGACGGCCGCACCGGGGCGATCAGGGAGGAGAAGCCCTGGCGCTCGCAGAGCGTCTTCAACTCGCCGATCATGCGCTGCGCGTGGCCCGCGCCGCGATGGCGCGGCGGTACGGAGATCGCAAGCGCCCCGAGCGTATTGGGCGCCGGCGCGTCGTCGCGCGCGCCTTCCTCGACCAGCCAGTCCCAGCCCCTCGCCGGCAGTGCCGCGCCGTCCCAGGCGATCGGCGTGCAGTTGGCGAGCGCCACCATCTCGCCCGTCGCGTCGTCGACGAGGCAAAGCTGGAGATCGCCGAAACGCGTCAGGATCGTGTCGTAGTGCCGGTGGTGGGCATCGGTGAAATTGAGATATCCGAGATGCCCCCAGACCTTGTCCTCGAGCCGGCAGGCGGCTTCGGCCACGGCGGCGCTTTCGCTGCGGGGTCGGATACTGAATGACTCGGGCATGGGGTGAGGGAGCATCCGAATGATTTGTCTAACAAACCATTAACGACCTTCCATGAACGGACAATCGCGGCCCTTAGCCGTCACGCAAACTTGTTCGGCGGGTGCGGTGAACGAGCATCACTCCGGGGCTCCGCGCATCTCGCGAAAAATTTCGGCACCCCCACCTGATGCCCTTTTGCCACAGGCGGGAGCGTCCCATATCTCTCCCCAGCGGCCGGCTTTCGAGCGGCCGACTCCACGCTTTTTCGCACGCATGCCGTTTGCCGGGTGACGCGCGAGACAAGGAGACGACGAATGGACATGGAAAAATATACCGACCGGGTCCGCGGCTTCATCCAGGCCGCCCAGACCGCGGCGATGGCGCGCGATCACCAGCAGTTTGTCCCTGAGCACCTTCTGAAGGTGCTGGTGGACGATTCGGAGGGGCTTGCCTCCGGTCTCATCGAGCGCGCCGGCGGCCGGCCGAAGGATGTGCGCCTCGGCGTCGAGGCGGCGCTCGACGCGCTGCCGAAGGTGTCGGGCGGCAACGGGCAGATCTATCTCGCCGCGCCCACCGCCAAGGTGTTTGCGACCGCCGAGGAGATCGCCAAGAAGGCGGGCGATAGCTACGTCACCGCCGAGCGGCTGCTGCTCGCCCTCGCGCTGGAGAAGAGCGCCAAGACGTCGGAGATTCTCGCCAAGGCCGGCGTCACCCCGCAGGGCCTCAACACGGCGATCGAGAGCCTGCGCAAGGGTCGCACGGCCGACACGGCGTCGGCCGAGCAGGGCTACGACGCCCTGAAGAAGTACGCCCGCGATCTCACCAAGGACGCACGCGAGGGCAAGCTCGACCCGGTGATCGGGCGCGACGACGAAATCCGCCGCACGATCCAGGTCCTGTCCCGCCGCACAAAGAACAACCCGGTGCTGATCGGCGAGCCGGGCGTCGGCAAGACCGCTATCGCGGAAGGCCTGGCGCTGCGCCTCGTCAACGGCGACGTGCCCGAATCCCTGCGCGACAAGCAGCTGATGGCGCTCGACATGGGCGCGCTGATCGCGGGCGCGAAGTATCGCGGCGAGTTCGAGGAGCGCCTCAAGGCGGTCCTGTCGGAGGTGACGTCCGCCGACGGCGGCATCATCCTTTTCATCGACGAGATGCACACCCTGGTCGGTGCGGGCAAGGCGGACGGGGCGATGGACGCCTCCAACCTTCTGAAGCCCGCGCTCGCCCGCGGCGAGCTGCACTGCGTCGGCGCGACCACGCTCGACGAGTACCGCAAGCATGTCGAGAAGGACCCGGCGCTCGCGCGGCGCTTCCAGCCGGTCTTCGTGTCGGAGCCGACGGTCGAGGATACGATCTCGATCCTGCGCGGCCTGAAGGAGAAGTACGAGCAGCACCACAAGGTGCGCATCTCGGACTCGGCGCTCGTCGCCGCCGCGCAGCTGTCGAACCGCTACATCACCGACCGCTT
>NZ_CAJYIU010000142.1 GCF_913775355.1 uncultured Aureimonas sp. | reverse complement strand
ATCGTCGCCGAAGACCTCGTGCAGCGATAGGAAGGCGTCGGCAAGGCGCGCCGGGTCGTCGCCCGCCTCCTCGCTCAAGCCCTTCAGGCGCGCGGCCATCGGGTCGCGCACGTCGATCGTCCCGCCCTGCTCGTCGCGCGCCCCGGCATATCGGATCCAGCCGGCCAGCCCGAGCGCCAGCCGCTCGAACGGCTCGCCCGCCGCGAGCCGGTCGCGGATCGTGCCGAGGAGGCGCTGGGGCACCTTCTGCGAGCCGTCCATGGCGATCTGCCAGGTTCGATGCTTCAGCGACGGGTTGCGGAAGCGTTGGAGGAGCTCGGCGCGGTAGGCCGCGAGATCGAAGCCGAAGAGCGGCGGCAGGGTCGGCGCGATCTCGCGTTCCATCATCGCGGTGAGAAGGGCTGCGAAGGGCGCGTCCGCCATCGCCTGCGACACGGTCTCGTGGCCGGCGAGATAGCCGAGATAGGCGAGCGTCGAGTGCGAGCCGTTGAGAAGGCGCAGCTTCATCAGCTCGAAGGGCTCGACGTCGGCGACGAAGCGCGCGCCCCCAAGCGTCCAGTCCGGCCGCCCGTCGGCGAAATGGTCCTCGATCACCCATTGCGAGAAGGGCTCGGTCATCACTGGCCAGGCGTCCTCGAGCCCGAGCCGCTCCGCCACCAGCGCCCGGTCGGCATCGGTGGTGGCGGGCACGATCCGGTCCACCATCGTGGAGGGGAACGGCACCTCGCGGGCGACGAAGCTGCCGAGCGCGGCCCCGCGTAGCTCGGCGAAGGCCGAGACGACGCGCCGCGCCGTCTCGCCGTTGGCCGGAAGATTGTCGCAGGAGAGGACCGTGAAGGGCGGCAGGCCCGCCTCGCGCCGCCGGCGCAGCGCCTCGACCAGAAAGCCCGGCGCCGAGCGGGGCGCGTGCGGATGGGCGAGGTCGTGGACGATGTTGGGATGGGACTCGTCGAGCGCGCCCGTCGCCGGATGGTGGCAGTAGCCCTTCTCGGTGACGGTGAGCGAGACGATGCGCGTGTCGGGCGCCGCCATCAGGGCGAGCACGGCTTCCGGGTCCTCCGGCGCGACCAGCTGGCGCAGGATGGCACCGACGACCTCGAACCGGTCGCCGCTCCCTGAGCGCACCGCGACCGTATAGAGCCCGTCCTGCGGCTGGAGCGCGTCGCGCGTGTCGGGCGAGCGCAGCGACACGCCGGCAATGCCCCAGGCACGGTCGCCATGGTCCAGGACGGCCTGCGTCGCCACCGCCTGATGGGCGCGGTGGAAGGCGCCGAGGCCGAGATGCACGATGCCGATGCGCGTGGCGCTCCGGTCGAAGCGCGGGCGCGCGACATCGGACGGGATCGCGGACAGGGTGGCGTCGGACAGGCGCTGGGTCACGGGAAAAGGGCCTCGCTGGTCTTGGCGGAAGACGGAACGCGCGCGGAAGGCCTCGGGTGTCGCCGTCGCCTCCCCTCGCGGCTACCGTCCCTGTCTTCGACCGACCGAGGAGGGCTGTCAATCGCCGTCGCGGGACGGGTCAGCCGGCGTCGGCCATCGCATCGATGCGCCGCGCGCCCTGTCCAAGTACCCGTTCGAGGGCGTCGACGCCCGCGGGCCGGCCGAGGAGATAGCCCTGAAGAGCCTGGACCTCGAGTTCCGAGAGGATCTCGAGTTCGCCCGGCGTCTCGACCCCCTCGGCCACGACCTTGCAGCCGCAGCGCGCGGCAAAGTCGACGAGGGCGCGGGCCAGCGCCTGCCGCATCGGGTCGCCGTCGAGGCCGCGCACGATCTCCCGGTCGAGCTTGATGATGTCGGGGCGGATCGCGACGACCCGGCTCATCGAGGAATATCCGGCACCGACGTCGTCGATCGCGATGCGCACGCCCCGGTCGCGCAAGAGCGCGAGGGCGGCAAGCAGAGGCCCGTAATCGTCGATCCGCTCGTGCTCGGTGATCTCGAGGACGATCCGGTCGGCCGGGCTTCCCGACAGAAGATCCATGAAGCCGGGCGCGAGGATCGCGGCCGGCGAGGCGTTGATGCCGATCTGCACGCGGTGCCTCGACCAGACCGGCGCGTAGGCCGCCAGCGCGTTGGCGATCGCCCGGTGCTCCAGCTCGATCTGGAGCCCGACCTCGGCCGCGTCGGAGAACCAGGTCTCCACCGGGCGATAGGGGTCGGAGGGGAAGCGCGAGAGCGCCTCGGCGCCGACCGGCGCGAGCCCGTCGAGGAGGAAGATCGGCTGGAAGACGATCGCCGGCCCGCCGTCGTCGAGAAGCCGGCGGATGCGCCCGCGCTTGGCCGCCAGAAGGCTCTCGGCCTGCAGGTCGCGGTCGATGCGCTGCGCGACGAGCCCGGCGAAGGTGCGCATGACGGCGAGATCGCGCTCGTTCAGCGAGTGGTCCGGCGCGTGGCCGAAGCAGCAGAACGTCCCGTAGACCATGCCGTTCGACAGGCGGATGGGGACGCTGAGATGCGAGCCGACCGGCAGCGTGCGGGTCACCGCCAGACGCTGCGCCTCGGGAAAGGCCGCCGTGTCGGGGATGAGTTCGGGGAGCCGGCCGTCGGCGACCCGGCCGCAATAGGTGGTGTCCAGGTGATCGCCGGTCCCCTCGACCAGCGTGTTCGGCGCATCGGCGTCGACATGCCGGAAGACGCGCTGGTCGCCGACGAACTCCCCGATGAAGGCGACGTCCAGTCCGAGGTTCTGTCGCACGAGCCGCAGCATGGCGCGGATGTCGAGGAACCCGTCGAGGGACTGGGGCATGTCATGTCGCTGCATGGGCCGCCGACCTGTCTGTCAGTATTCGCCTGTAGATCGCATGATATCGTTCAAAGGTTGCATATGTGCACAAGCGCGCGGCGGCAACAGCCGAGCGCGCACGAAAAAGCCGCCGGGGATCTCCCGACGGCTCCGCGTCCATTTTTTAAAATGGAGATCCGGCCCAACACCTCGCCAGTACATCCGTGGTCGGACGACAGGCCGGACTTCGGGCGGCGCTTCGACCGAAACCGGGACGCGCCGCCTGACCGAGAGATGGGCGGACCCCGGACCCGTTTCAAGGGGTCCGGGGTCCTGCCTTCGAACCGCTCAGTCGTAGACCTCGATCACGCTGCGCGTCTGCGGGTCGACGATGACCCGCTGGTTGTTGACGACGGCATAGGCATAGCCGTCGTTGTCGGGGATGACATGGTACTCGACGGCCTGCGGCAGCGGCTCGCCGACGACGATCCGGCGCTCGTAGGTGACCGAAGGAATGGTCTGCTGCGTGACATAGGTGCGCACGGGCGCGGGAACGGCGACCACGGTCGCGGCGGGCGCCGCCTCCTGCGTGATGATCGTCGTCGTGGTCTGCGCCAGCGCGGGCGCGGCGATCAGGCTGGCAAGGCCCGCAAGGGCGATCAGTCGGCGCATCGAAGGGTTCCTTTGGGTCATCGAGGACGCCCCTTCAACGCCGGTCAGGACCCGAGGTTGCACGAAACGGCTGCCGCGTCAGTCGCCGCCCTCGTCGGGGATCGCCAGGATATGGCCGCAGGCCTTGCAGTGCACGGCGTCCGGCTCGTGCCGCTCCAGCGCGCAGGCGGGGCAGCGGAAGAACACCTTGTAGGGTCGGAACACGGTCTGCGCGAGGCGCACGAAAAGCGAGATGCCGACGATCATGATCACGACCGAGGTGAGCTTGCCCGCCGGTCCCGGCAGCGTCACGTCGCCGAAGCCCGTCGTCGTCATCGTCGCGACCGTGAAATAGAGGGCGTCGACATAGCCCTCGATGCCCGACCCCTCACGGACGAAGGCCGTGTAGATGAACCCGGTCGCCAGGAACAGGCAGGTCAGGAGGTTGATCACCGCCCGCCCCGCCTCCTCCCATTTCTGCCAGCCACGCCGGCGCAGGGGGCGCCAGAGGACATCCTTGCGCGACAGGGTCCAGAGCCGAAGAATGCGCAGGAAGCCGACATTGAAGAACATCGCCGGCAGGAGGAGCGTCAGCAAGATCAGGGCGTCGACCCAGATCACCGGCCGCCGCGCCCAGGTCAGGAGGTTCGGCGCGGCCAGCGCGCGCGCCGCGAAATCGACGAGCAGGAGCGCCGCCAGCGAGTAGTCGAGCCAGAGGAAGTAGCGCTTCTCCTCCAGCACCGGCGCCATCACGAAGAAGGCGATCACCACGAGATCGACGATCGCGATCCATCCCTGGAAGCGCACCGCCGTCGGATGGTCGGCATGGTACAGAAAATCGAGCCGCCGCCGGAAACGCTGGAAGCGCCCGGACGGCGGGTCGGGATCAGGGCGGGGCGAGGCGGCAGCGTCCATCCCGCCTAGATGGACCGGGACGGACCGGCCGGCCAGTGCCGCCGCCGCGCCGTCCCACGCTCGTCGCCTCAGGCCGCGTCGAGGCTTTCCAGAATGACGTTCTCGTTGGTGTAGATGCAGATCTCGGCCGCGATGCGCATGGCGCGGCGCGCGATCTCCTCGGCCGACAGCTCGGTCTCGGCAAGCGCGCGCGCGGCCGCCAGCGCATAGTTGCCGCCCGAGCCGATCGCGATCACCCCGTTCTCCGGCTCCAGGACATCGCCGTTGCCGGTCAGCGTCAGCGTCACCCGCGCATCCGCCACGATCATCATCGCCTCCAGACGGCGCAGATACCGGTCGGTGCGCCAGTCCTTGGCAAGCTCCACGCAGGCGCGCATCAGCTGGTCGGGATACTGCTCGAGCTTCGCCTCCAGCCGCTCCAGAAGCGTGAACGCGTCCGCCGTCGCGCCCGCGAAGCCGGCAATGACCTTGCCCTCCTTGCCGATGCGCCGCACCTTCCGGGCATTGCCCTTCATCACCGTGTTGCCGAGCGACACCTGCCCGTCGCCCGCCACCACCACCTTGCCACCCTTGCGCACCGTGACGATCGTCGTCCCGTACATCTTCGCCGGGTCGTGCTGGTCCATCATTCTCGTTTCGTCCTTGTTCGTTCCGCGCCCCATATGGGAGCGCCGGGGTGGTGCCAACAGGGGCGCAAGCGGGATGGCGGGGCTGCCGCCCCGGTCCCCGCTCGGGAAGGAATTCCCGAACCCTTCTTTTCGTTTGGGACCCTTTCCAACATCGGGGAAGGCCGGCGGCCCTCCCCGATCTTGGACACAGCCCAATGGAAGGGGGTCCAGGGGAATCATTCCCCTGGCGGGGCCGGGGGCAGAGCCCCCGTCTTCCCCACGCGCCCTCGGTTGGCTCCGCCCCCGCGCTTCTGTATGAAGCGGCGGAACGATCGAGGATGGACGGGCGATGGGCGAGACGGCGGGACGGCGGGATGCGTCGGTGGACCGGGCGACGAAGGAGACGCAGATCCGGGTGCGCGTCGATCTGGACGGCCAGGGCCGGGCGGACGTCGCGACCGGCGTCGGCTTCTTCGACCACATGCTGGACCATCTCGCGCGCCATTCGCTGATCGACATTCGCGCCGAGGCCAAGGGCGACTATCACATCGACGACCACCACACGGTGGAGGACGTCGGGATCGCGCTCGGCCAGGCGATCCGCAAGGCCATGGGCGAGCGGCGGGGCATCCGGCGCTATGCCTCGCTCGATCTGGCGATGGACGAGTGCCTGACGCGCGCGGCGGTCGACGTCTCGGGCCGGCCGTTCCTGGTGTTCCGGACCGAGTTTCCGACCGAGAAGATCGGCACGTTCGACACGCAGCTGGTGCGCGAGTTCTTCCAGGCCTTCGCGATCAACGCGGGCCTGACCTTGCACATCGAGACGCTCTACGGCGACAACTCGCACCACATCGCGGAGACCTGCTTCAAGGCGGTGGCGCGGGTGCTCGGCGAGGCGCTGTCGATCGACCCGCGGCAGGCCGACCTCGTGCCCTCCACCAAGGGCATGCTGGCGTGAGGCGATACCGCATCTTCGAGCCGCCGGGCACGCAAGGGCGGACGGAGGGCGCGCGGTTCCTGCGCGACGGGTTCCGGCCCATCGCCGTGGTTCTTCCAAGCCTCTGGCTGCTCGTGCATCGCCTGTATCTACCAGCCGTCGCGGTGTTCCTCCTCGACGTCCTCGTGATGGTGGCGACGCCGAACGACGACCTGCCGGCGGCCGCCCTCCTGTCGCTCCTCCTCGGCCTCGGGGTGGCGTTGGAAGGCCCATCGCTAATGGCCCGCCGGCTCGCGTGGCGTGGCTGGCGGGATGCCGGCGCAGTGTGGGCGCGGGATGCGATCGACGCCGAACTGCTTTATTACGCAAGCGAAACGACCGAGATGCCGCAAGCTGAACCGTTCGTTGACTGGTCGGGCGGTCCGCGCTCGCCGCTGCGCCCGGGCCAGTCCCTGTTCGACCTCAGGAGCGCGTGACGATGCCGAGCGTCGCCATCATCGACTACGGCTCGGGCAACCTTCGCTCGGCCGCGAAGGCCTTCGAGCGTGCCGCGCGGGAGGCGGGCGACGACAGCCGCATCCTCGTGACCGACGATCCGGCCGAGATCCGCGCCGCCGACCGTCTGGTGCTGCCGGGCGTCGGCGCCTTCGCCGACTGCCGGCGCGGTCTCGACGCGGCGCCGGGACTTCTGGAGGCCCTGCGCGAGGGCGTCGAGCAGCGCGGCCGCCCGTTCCTCGGCATCTGCGTCGGCATGCAGCTGATGGCCGAGCGCGGGCTGGAGAAGACGATCACGGATGGCCTCGGCTGGATCGGCGGCGACGTCGAGCCGATCGTGCCGAGCGATCCGTCGCTGAAGATCCCGCAGATGGGCTGGAACACGATTCACGTGAAACACGCGCACCCGCTGCTCAACGGCATCGCCACCGGCGAGACGGGCCTACACGCCTATTTCGTCCACTCCTACCACCTCGTGCCGCGCGCGCCCGACGAGGTGCTGGCGACCGCCGACTACGGCGGCGCGGTGACGGCGATCGTCGCCAGCGGCAACAAGGCCGGCACGCAGTTCCATCCCGAGAAGAGCCAGACGCTCGGTCTGTCCCTGATCGCCAACTTCCTGCGCTGGAAGCCCTGATGCCCATCCTCTTTCCCGCCATCGACCTCAAGGACGGCGCGTGCGTGCGCCTGAAGCTCGGGCTGATGGAGGAGGCGACCGTCTACAACGCCGACCCGGCCGCGCAGGCACGCGCGTTCCGGGATCAGGGCTTCACGCATCTCCACGTCGTCGACCTCAACGGCGCCTTCGAGGGCCGGGCGGTGAACGCTTCCGCGGTCGAGGCGATCC
This sequence comes from uncultured Aureimonas sp., assembly GCF_913775355.1. GTDB lineage: Bacteria > Pseudomonadota > Alphaproteobacteria > Rhizobiales > Rhizobiaceae > Aureimonas. The sequence continues at coordinate 4,280 of NZ_CAJYIU010000142.1, read as the reverse complement.
TCGCCGAGGTCGGGGACACGATGAAGGTTCAGCTCGGCGGCGGCATCCGCACGCTCGCCGACGTCGAACGCTGGCTCGGCGCGGGGCTTGCCCGCGTCATCCTCGGCACCATCGCGGTGCGCGACCCGGCGCTGGTGCGCGAGGCCGCCCGGCGCTTTCCGGGGCAGGTTGCGGTCGGCATCGACGCCAAGGGCGGCAAGGTTGCGGTGGAGGGCTGGGCCGAATCGTCTGAGCTCAGCGTCGAGGATATGGCCCGCCGCTTCGAGGATGCCGGCGTCTCGGCGATCATCTACACCGACATCGACCGCGACGGCATCCTCGCCGGCATCAACTGGGACGCGACCATCGCGCTGGCCAACGCGGTGCGCATTCCCGTGATCGCCTCCGGGGGCCTTGCCTCGATGGCCGACATCGAACGCCTCGCCGCCCCCGAGGCCGCGCTCCTGGAGGGCGCGATTTCCGGCCGCGCCCTCTATGACGGGCGCATCGATCCAAGGGAAGCGTTGGCGCGACTCCGGCGCTGATGTTTCACGTGAGTCACCGGCCGAGCGCCTTTGCAGGGCGCTCCGACGGGGCTAGATTGACGGTATGAACATCCAGGTGCCGACCATCCGAACCGCGGACGACTTCCTGCGGGCCTTCGAGGGGCTCGACGGCAAGCGGGAGTTCGTGCGCGGAAAGGTGATCGACATGATGATCAACGTCTCGCGCAACCACGCGAAGCTGACCACGGCGCTCACGGTATTCCTGGCGCGCGGCCTCGATCCCGACCGGTACGAGGTCGGCGCGGCGGACTTCGGCGTGCGCACGCCCGACGGGGTCCGCTTCCCCGACGTCTACGTCGACCAGACGGGCGGCGACGGGCGCGATCTCGTCGCCCACGCGCCGGTCTTCGTCGCCGAAATCCTGTCGCCCTCGTCCATGGCGCGCGACTTCGGCGAGAAGGTGCGCGACTACACTGCCCTCCCCTCGCTCCTGCACTACCTCGTCCTGTCGCAGGACGAGCCGCGCGTCTGGCTCTGGGCGCGCGGCGAGGACGGGGCGTTCGGCTCGCCCGAGATGATCGTCGGGCGCGAGGAGAGCGTGGCGCTCGCGGGCTTCGGCCTGGCGCTTCCCCTTGCGGACCTTTATCGCGGCATCGCATAAGCGCGGCACACCGGCTCCTGCCCGCCGGACGCGGAACGGAGACGGCTTCGAAGTGACCCTCAAGGCGCGCATCATCCCCTGCCTCGACGTCAAGGACGGTCGCGTGGTCAAGGGCGTCAACTTCGAGGGACTGGTCGACGCGGGCGATCCCGTCGAGGCCGCGCGCGCCTACGACGCGGCGGGCGCCGACGAGCTCTGCTTCCTCGACATCACCGCCTCGTCCGACAACCGCGAGACGATCTTCGATGTCGTCGCCCGCACCGCCGAGGCCTGCTTCATGCCGGTGACGGTCGGCGGCGGCGTGCGCGAGGTCGCCGATATCCGCCGGCTGCTCCTGGCCGGCGCCGACAAGGTGTCGATCAACACGGCCGCCGTGAAGCGTCCCGAGTTCGTCGCCGAGGCCGCCGACAAGTTCGGCAACCAGTGCATCGTGGTCGCGATCGACGCCAAGCGTGTCTCGGCCGCAGGTGAGGCCGGCCGCTGGGAGATCTTCACCCATGGCGGCCGTCAGGCGACGGGGATCGATGCCGTCGAGTTCGCGCGGCGCGTCGTGGCGCTGGGCGCAGGCGAGATCCTTCTCACCTCGATGGACCGCGACGGCACCAAGGCGGGCTTCGACCTCGGCCTGACGCGCGCGGTCGCCGACGCGGTCGCCGTCCCGGTGATCGCGAGCGGCGGCGTCGGCACGCTCGACCATCTCGTGGCGGGTGTGCGCGAGGGCGGGGCGACGGCGGTGCTCGCCGCCTCGATCTTCCATTTCGGCACGCACACGATCGGCGATGCCAAGCGCCACATGGCGGCTGCCGGCATCCCGATGCGGCTCGACGGCGCCTCGACGCCGGCCCCCCTTCCCGTCGCTTCCTGAAAGGCGCTGCGATGTTCGACCTGACCCGGCTCGAAGCGATCGTCGCCGAGCGCGCCGCCTCCCCTGACCCGGACTCCTACACCGCCAAGCTCGCGCGGCGCGGCTTAAGCAAGGTCGCGCAGAAGGTCGGCGAGGAGGCGGTCGAGACCGTGATCGCGGCGCTGTCGGAGGACGACAAGGCGTTGACCGGCGAGGCGGCCGACCTTCTCTACCATCTCCTGGTGCTCCTTCACCTGCGCGGCGTTCCGCTCGCCGACGTGATGGCCGAGCTTCAGTCGCGCACCGCGCGCACCGGGCTTGCCGAAAAGGCCGCGCGGACGCATGGGGGCTGAGGCGGCGGCGATGGACCAGCTGGCGCCTGCGACCCTGTCGCCCTACCACTTCTTCTCGGCGGCCGAATGGGCGACGTTCCGCGGCCGCGAGGCGCTGACGCTGACGGCCGACGAAGTGAGGCGCCTGCGCTCGCTCGGCGACACGATCGACCTCGACGAGGTCGAGCGCATCTATCTCGCCGTGTCGCGCCTCCTCTACTCGCATGTCGAATCCAGCCAGGCGCTGTTTCGCCAGCGCAAGCGCTTCCTGCGCGGCTCGACCCAGGTCAAGACGCCCTTCATCATCGGCATCGCCGGCTCGGTCGCAGCCGGCAAGTCGACCACCGCCCGCATCCTGAAGGAGCTTTTGGCCCGCTGGCCGGGCACGCCGAAGGTCGACCTCGTGACCACCGACGGCTTCCTCTACCCGAACGCGGTCCTCGAGCGCGACGGGCTGATGCAGCGCAAGGGCTTCCCCGAGAGCTACGACGTCGGCGCGATCCTGCGCTTCCTGTCGGCGATCAAGGCGGGCGCCCGCCACGTCACCGCGCCGGTCTACTCGCACTTCTTCTACGACGTGCTGGAGGGCGACCGGATCGAGGTGGACCAGCCCGACATCCTGATCTTCGAGGGGCTCAACGTCCTCCAGACGCGCGAGATGCCCCGCGACGGCAAGTTCGTGCCCTTCGTCTCCGACTTCTTCGACCACTCGATCTACATCGACGCCGACGAGCGCGATCTCCACCGCTGGTATATCTCGCGCTTCATGCGCCTGCGCGAGACGGCCTTCCGGCAGGAGTCCTCGTTCTTCCATCGCTACTCGAAGATTTCGGAAGCCGAAGCGCTGGAGGTCGCCGAACGGCTCTGGGCGACGATCAACGCGAAGAACCTCTACGAGAACATCCTCCCCACCCGCCCGCGCGCCGACCTCATCCTGCGCAAGGGCGGCGACCACCTCGTGGAAGAGGTGGCGCTGCGCAAGATCTGACGGGCAGAGCCCGGCGTCCGGCAGGGCCGGATGACGCCGGGACAAACGACGTGAGTTGACATTCAAATCAACTCAGCCCAACTCCCGGCCCGGCTTCGAACAGGGACGTGGGAACGCCGATGACGATCGACCTCAACCGACGCGAATGGATGATGGGGCTTGCGGCCCTTGGCCTAGCCTCCGCGACGCGCGGCGCGCTCGCCGCCGACGGCGACCTCCTCCGGTTCGGAGCGCCCGAGCCCTTCTCCTTCGACACGCTGGTGGAGCGGGCGCGCGCGCTGGCAGCAAGCCCTTACGTGCCGGAGGTGCCGCGCTCGGCCGATGTCCTCGAGCGCATCGACTTCGACCAGCACTGGCGCATCCAGTACAAGAAGAGCGAGACGCTGGAGCTGAACGACGGCAAGGCGCCGATCCGCTTCTTCCATCTCGGGCGCTACTTCAAGCTGCCGGTCGGCATCCATGTCGTCGAGGGGGGCGAGGCGCGCACACTGCGCTATGACCCCAATCTCTTCACGATCCCGTCGGACTCGCCCGCCAAGGAGCTTCCGGACGATATCGGCTTTGCGGGCTTCCGCGTGCTGGAGCCGGGCTCGGACGCCGACTGGCTGGCCTTCCTGGGCGCCGCCTATTTCCGCACGTCGGGCGAGGACAACCAGTTCGGCATGTCCGCCCGCGCGCTCGCGATCGACGTCGCCATGCCGACGCCGGAGGAGTTTCCGCGCTTCACCGACTTCTTCCTCGAGCCCTCGGCCGACGGCCGGCTGGTCATCACCTGCCTTCTCAACTCCCCGCGCGTCGCCGGCGTCCTGCGCATGGACATAAGCAAGGGCGGGCCGATCGTCATGGACATCCAGTCGCGCTACTTCGCGCGCGACGACATCGAGCGCTTCGGCATCGCCGCCCTCACCTCGATGTACTGGTATTCCGAGACCGACAAGCAGCGCCGCATCGACTGGCGGCCGGAAGTCCA
>NZ_CAJYIU010000141.1 GCF_913775355.1 uncultured Aureimonas sp. | reverse complement strand
CGGCAATCCTTCCCCCTGCCGAACCCCTGCCGAACCCCTGCGGCATGGAGACCTTTCGGATGGTCGCAACAGGCTTCCGCAATCCTACCTCGGATGCCTGAATCCTCTACGGCGCAAGGAATTTCGGCAGGAGCCCCCGCGCTTACACCGAGGATGTCGGCAGTTCGAGCCTGTCATCGCCCACCATCCCCTTTCCGCTTTGATCGCGTGCCGTCGGCCGGCGAGCGTTTGCGCCTCGCCCGCGTGACCAACGACGAATGCCGCGGCGCCTGTCGGCCACCGCGGCATTCGTTTGTTCGTCCGGCTTCAATTCTGATGGCCGCTCAGCTTCGCGGCTTCGCGTTCTCCGGGTCGTAGAGCGGCTTGTAGCCGACCGCGGCCACCTCGACGGGGAACGAGTCTCCGAAATACTCGACGTCGAGCTTCCGCCCGACCTCGCAGTGGCTCCAGGGCAGATATGCGAGCGCGATGTTCTTGCCGATCGTCGGCCCGTAGGCGACCGAGGTGGTGAACGAGCGGCGACCGAGTTCGTCGATCAGCGTCTCGCCCGTCGCCGGATCGAGCACCGGCATCGTTCCGACGGGATACCGCGGCACGCCCTTCGAATCGACGTTGTCGGTCATCACCAGGGTGCAGAGCATCGCCGGCTGGTTGGCGCGGGCCCGATACTCGATGTGCTTCGCCTTGCCGCGGAAGTCCGCTTCCTTGACCTTCGGTCGCGCGAGGTCGGCCTCCAGAAGGTTGTATTCCGTCAGGAGATCGGCGTTCTGCAGGCGAAGGCTCTTTTCCATGCGACGGGTATTCGCATAGGTCTCGACGCCGACCGCGATCGCGCCGGTGGAGCGGAGGGCGTCCCAGACCGCAAGCCCGTCCTCGTAGGCCATGTGCAACTCCCAGCCCTGCTCGCCGACATACGAGATGCGGAAGGCGGTGACGGACTTGCCGGCGATCGTGATGGGCTTGATCGCGGCGAACGGGAAGTTCTCGGGCGAAAGGATGGACGGGTCCTCCAGCAGCTTGCCGAGGTTTTCGCGGGCGTTCGGACCCCAGATGCCGATCGTGATGTACTTTTCGGAGACGTCCGTAATCGTCACGTCGAGGCCGCGGTCGGTGGCCGTCCGCCGCATGTACTGGAAATCGCGGGGCCCGGCGTCGGCGCCGTTGATCATGCGGATGCGGTCAGCCATGCGAATGACCGTGAAGTCGGCCCGCACCATGCCCTCGTCATCGAGGAAGTGCGTGTAGATGCCCTTCCCGATGTTGGTGTCGCCGCCGATCTTGGCGGCACACAGCCATTCCATCAGCTCGACATGATCCGGCCCCTCGATGTCGGTGATCGAGAAGTGCGACAGATTGATGATGCCGCAGCTCTCGCTCATCTCGAGGTGCTCGGCGTTCGAGACACGCCAGAAGTGGCGGTTGTCCCACTCGTTCTCGCGGATCGGGATGCGGTTGCCGTGCTTCTCCAGAAGGTGCTCGTTGGCGGCGTAGCCGTGCGCACGCTCCCAGCCGCCGAGTTCCATGAAGTAGCCGCCGAGTTCCTTCTCCCGCTCGTGGAACGGCGAGCGGCGGATGCCGCGGCCGCCCGCAAAGGGCTCGCGCGGGTGCACAGGCGGATTGTAGATCTTGCGCGCCGTCTCGGTGCAGCGCTCCTCGATGAACTTCTCGTCCAGCTGGAAGCTGGCGAAGCGTGCGAAGTCGATCCGGTTGTGGTCGATCGCGGTGCGCCCGTCCGTCATCCAGTCAGCGATGAGCTTGCCCATTCCAGGGCCGTCCTTGACCCAGATGCCGACGCAGTACCAGAGGCCCCGCACCTTCTGGCTCTCGCCCATGGACGGGCCGCCATCGGTGGTGGTCTGGAGCAGGCCGTTGAAGGAATGGCCCTCGTTGTAGCCGAGCTCGCCGAGGATCGGCGTCAGCTCCATGGCGCGCTCGAGCGGCTCGATCACCTGCTCCATGTCGAGGTCGCGCTGCGAGGGCGAGAGACGGGCCTGGTGCTTTTCGAGCAGTTCGCGAGGGTGCACCAGGCGAACATTGTGCTCCTCGTAATAGCCCCACTCGATCTGCCCACCTTCGGCGGTCTTCGGATCGCCGGTGTCGCGCAGATAGGCCGAGTTGCCTTGGTCGCGCAGCAGCGGATAGCCGATTTCCTTGCCGGTGCCGGCGAACTCCTCGTAGGGACCGAAGAAGGTGAGCGGGTGGTCGACCGGCATCACCGGCAGGTCCTCGCCCGCCATCTCGGCGATCAGGCGGCCCCAGAGGCCCGCGCAGACCACGACGTGGTCGGCCATGATCGTGCCACGGCTGGTGACGACGCCCTTGATCCGGCCGTCCTCGATCACGAGAGACTCGGCCGACGTGTTGGCGAACGCCTGCAGCTTGCCGGCATCGACCGCCTGGTCGACGAGCTTGCCCGCGACCGTCTGCGAGCGCGGGATCACGAGGCCGGCGTCGGGGTCCCAGAGGCCGCCCTGGACGACGCTTTCCTCGATCAGAGGCATCTTCGCCTTGATCTCGGCGGGCTCGACGAGGCGCGCACGCGTGCCGAAGGCCTTGGCGGAGGCGACCTTGCGCCGAATCTCGTCCATGCGCTCATCGTCGCCGACGCGCGCGACCTCGAGACCGCCGACGCGGGCGTAGTGGCCCATCTTCTCGAAGAAATCGATCGAGTAGAGCGTCGTCCAGCAGCTCAGGAAGTCGTGGCTGGTCGTGTAGCAGAAGTCCGAGGCATGGGCGGTCGAGCCGATATCGGTGGGGATGCCCGACTTGTCGATGCCGACGATGTCGTCCCAGCCGCGCTCGACCAGATGATGGGCGATCGACGCGCCGACGATCCCGCCCAGTCCGATGATGACGACCCGCGCCTTTTCGGGGAAAGCAGCCATGTCCTTCTGTCCTTCAGTTCGCTGAGCGGAGGCGCGACGCGCCGATGGCGTTCTGCGAGAGATTCACGGCGTGAAAACGACCGTGCGATGATGATTGAGCATGACGCGGCCTTCGAGATGATACTTCACCGCCCGCGCCAGAACCCGCGATTCGATGTCGCGTCCGGCAGCCACGAAGTCGTCGCCCGTCATCGCGTGCGTGACGCGCTCGGTCTCCTGCTCGATGATCGGCCCTTCGTCGAGATCAGCCGTGACGTAGTGCGCCGTCGCACCGATGAGCTTCACCCCGCGCTCGTGTGCCTGGTGATAGGGCTTGGCGCCCTTAAAGCTCGGCAGGAAGGAGTGGTGGATGTTAATCACCATGCCGAACAGCCGGTTCGATAGATCGTTGGAGAGGACCTGCATGTAGCGGGCGAGAACGACGAGCTCTGCGCCGGTGGTCCGGACGAGCTCGATCAGCTGCTCCTCCCGCTCGGCTTTATTCTCCTTGTTCACCGGCCAGTAATGGAAGGGAATTCCCTCCTGCTCGGCGGTGCGGCGCGAGTCCTCGTGGTTCGAGACGATCGCTGCGACCTCGGCGTTCAGCCAGCCGACCTTGATCTGGTAGAGGATGTGCAGCAGCGTGTGGTCGAACTTCGAGACCATGATGATAATCTTGGGCCGACGCGACAGGTCCTCAACCTTGATCCGCATGTCGAAGCGGTCGACCGACGGCTTCAGCGCAAGGTCGAGAACCGACTGCGTGGTGGGCTCGGGCGCCGCGACCGCGATGCGAACGAAGAGCTGGTTGGTC
>NZ_CAJYIU010000140.1 GCF_913775355.1 uncultured Aureimonas sp. | reverse complement strand
CGTTCCGCCGCCGCCGAGCTCCGTGGTGACGAACACCTTGCCCATCTCTTCCGCTGCGGTGTCGTACATGCCGACCGCGTCGATCTCGAGCATACGCATGGAGAACGGTGCGCCGAAAGCCGCAACCGCCGCAAAGCTCGCCGCCTCCTGCCCTTTGTCCGGCAGGATGTGTGCGGCGGCGAAAGGCACGAAATCCAGCGTGCGGCCGCCAGAGTGGAAATCGAGCACGATGTCGGCCATCGGCAGAAGCGTGCGCTGGAAGTAGTCGGCGATCTTCTGCGTGACCGTGCCGTCCGGGCTTCCGGGAAAGGCCCGGTTGAGGTTGCCCTTATCGATCGGCGAGGTGCGCGTGCCGGCACGAAAGGCCGGGTAGTTCATGGCCGGCACGATGATGACGCGGCCCGAGACGACCTCCGTCTTCAGCGTGCGCGCGAGGTCGAAGAGCGCGATCGGCCCCTCGTACTCGTCGCCGTGGTTGCCGCCGGTGAGGAGCGCGGTCGGACCCTCCCCGTTCTTCGCGACCGTGATCGGGATCATGACCGAGCCCCAGGCCGAATCGTCCCGGCTGTAGGGCAGGCGCAGGAAGCCGTGCCGGACGCCGTCCTCCTCGAAGTCGATCGTCGCCGCGATCGGCGAAGGCCTGAGGGTCCCGGTCATGGGATCAGCCTTTCACGAGGAGTTTGCGCGGCACGTCGGCCAGAAGTTCGTAGCCGGTGTCGGTGATCGCCAGCGTCTCTGTGATCTCCAGCCCCATATTCTCGGCCCAGAGCGCGGTCATGAAGTGGAAGGTCATGCCGGGCTTCAGTTCGGTCCGGTCGCCAGGGCGCAGGCTCATCGTGCGCTCGCCCCAGTCCGGCGGATAGGACAGGCCGATCGGGTAGCCGGTGCGGCTGTCCTTGACGATGCCGTGCTTCTTGAGCACCGCGAAGTAGGCCAGCGCGATGTCCTCGCAGGTGTTGCCGGGACGCGCGGCTTCGAGACCGGCCTCCATCCCCTCCAGCGTCGCCTTTTCGGCGTCGAGGAACGCCTGCGTCGGCTTGCCGAGAAAGACGGTGCCCGACAGGGGGCAATGGTAACGCTTGTAGGCGCCCGCGATCTCGAAGAACGTGCCCTCGCCCACGCGCATCGGCTTGTCGTCCCACGTCAGATGCGGCGCGACCGCGTCGGCGCCCGAGGGCAGCATTGGGACGATGGCGGGATAGTCACCGCCGTGCTCGGCCGTGCCCCGGATGCCGGCGTCGTAGATCTCGGCGACCAGATCGCACTTTCGCATGCCCGGTTCGATCTTGTCGAAGATCCGCTCGTGCATCTTCGTCACGATCTGCCCGGCAATGCGCATGTAGCCGAGCTCGGTCGGGCTCTTGATCGCGCGCTGCCAGTTGACGAGCGCCGTCGCATCCTGGAACCGGGCGTTCGGCAGATGCCGCTGGAGCGACGCGAAGGCCGCCGCCGAGAACCAGTAGTTGTCCATCTCGACGCCGATGGAGAGCTTGTCCCAGCCCCGCTCTGTGATCACGCTGGAGAGGTGGTCCATCGGATGGCGCTCGGTCGACTGCACGAAATGGTCTGGGTAGCCGACGATGTTGTCTTCCGCGAGATAGGCGGTGCGGCGCGCGCCGTGACCATCCATGGCGCGGCCCCACCAGACCGGTTCGCCTTCCGGGCCGACCAGCACCCCCTGGTGCACGTAGAAGCTCCAGCCGTCGTAGCCCGTCAGCCAGGCCATGTTCGACGGGTCGGAAACGAAGAGCAGCTCGACGCCCTTCGCTTGCATGGCAGCCCGTGTCTTGGCGAGGCGCGCGGCGTATTCCTCGCGCGTGAAGTTGAGAGCGGGTCCGCTCATGACGTGTCTCCCGGATGGTGGATCAGGTGGTGAAGGGGGTTCCGGCGCCAATGGCGAGAGCGCGGGCGGCGGCCAAAGTCGCGATGGCGGTGTCCTGAACGCCGGTGCCGGTGAGGTCGCAGAGCGTGACCGCATCCGGAGATGCGCGGCCCGGCGCGAGGCCGGCGACGACGGCACCAAGTTCGTCAAAGTCCTGCGCAGCGCCGATCACGCCCGCCGTGATCGCGTGGTGCAGCTCGCCGAGCCGACGCGTCTGCGATAGGCGATCGGCGATGTAGGGTTCGGCGTGGGCCAGCAGCGCCGGGTCGATCTCGTTCTTGTGCTCGGCGTCCGAACCCATGGCGGTGACGTGGGTTCCCGGCTCGATCCAGTCTGCGAAGAGGATCGGCCTTTCGGCCGGCGTGGTGGTGACGACGATGTCGGATCGGTGGACGGCCTCCTGCGCGTCGACGGTCGCCGACACGGCGATGCCAAGCTCAGCGGTCAGTTCTGCGGCAACGTTCGAGGCCCGTTCCGGATCGCGTGCCCAGATCCGCGCTTCGCAGATCGGCCGCAGCAGAGTGAGCGCCTCCAGCTGGAGCCGAGCCTGCGTCCCCGCGCCGAGAATCGCGGCGACGGTGGCATCCCCGCGGGAGAGGTGCCGGGCGGCGACCGCGCCCGCCGCCGCCGTGCGTAAGTCCGTCAGATAGCCGTTGTCGAGGAGCAGCGCCTCGACAAGTCCGGTGCTCGCCGAAAACAGCACCATCATGCCGTTGAGGCTGGGCAGACCGAGCTTCGGGTTGTCGAAGAAGCCGGGGCTGATCTTGATGGCGAACCCGGCAAGTCCCGGCACGTAGGCCGTCTTCACGTCCACCTCGCCGCGATGCTCGGGTATCTCGAGCCGCAGGATCGGAGGCATGGCGACGGGCTTCGTCGCGAGCGCGGCGAAGCCGTCCTCGACGCAGCCGACAGCCGCGAGGTCGAGCGGTACGAGCGCGCGCAGGTCGGCTTCGGTCAGGATGCGGATCGTCGGCATCAGACGGCCACCTCCAGCGCGTCCGCGCCGTTCAGGATGCGGAGGTGGAGGGCCGGGTCGATGTTGAGGCCCGTCAGGATGACGACCGTCGGTCCTCGCGGTCGAACGCGGCCGGAAAGGATTGCGGAGACGCCGACAGCTGCTGCCCCCTCCACGACCTCGCGCTCCTCCCGGTAGATGTGACGGATGCCGGCGGCGATCTCAGACTCGGTGACCAGCACCACTTCGTCCACCAGTCGTTTCGTGGCCTCAAAGGTCCAGCGGTTTGCGAGACCGATGCCGCCGCCGAGCGAGTCGGCCAGCGTCGGCCGCTCCTCAACCTCGATCGGACGACCGGCCTCGAGGCTCTTGGCC
>NZ_CAJYIU010000139.1 GCF_913775355.1 uncultured Aureimonas sp. | reverse complement strand
GTCGTCGTGTCGGTCCAACCTCTCCATAGCCGCTCACGATGACTTGAACGTCATAATGTTCAGTTACGCCCACACACGTTCGCGAACCGACCGAGGAGCCGACCCGGCCAGGATCCGAGCAGCTCTGCACGGATGTCGTCCCCGGTGAGGAAACCGACGCCCGAGACACCCGGTAGGCCGTGAGGGAGCGCCCCAGGTAAACGCCGGACAAGGACGGCGCGTCCTTTAAGGACACGCGAGGCCTGCAGATGTCTCTCGGTCACCATGCGCCCGACGGCTATCCGGAGCGATGCCGCCGACGCCCGGACGGCCCGCAGGGAGCCCCGGTGTCTGGCCCCCGGCGGGCCGGAGGAGTGCCGAGCGGTCCCGCCCCCCAAGCATCCGCATGAGGGTGCCACGCTTCTGCCGAGGGGTGCTGCCGTCCCCGCGCCGCGCTCACCCTCATGCGTCCGGGCCTGAGCCGGAGAGCGACAGGCCCTCCGGCAGACGTTCAACTGACCGGGTTGACGTCGACGCTGGTGGGGATCGGGGTGATCGTCAGCCTGGTCTTCCCCTTGACCGCGCCGCCATTGACGCCGTCCAGAGCCTCGTCGGTCAGTTCGCCGTCAGCCGGCCGCCCCTTGACCTGATCGTCTGTCTTGATCTCCCCCGCGCAGTATCGGGCTTGTCGTTCATCACATAACTCCCAGTTTTTTCTGGATACTACCGACGATCGAAAAACAGACTCGATGTCTGGCAGACGCTTCGATTTCTTATTTATTATAGAATAGAATTCTAATCTATATCTCTACCCGAATTGGGACGGAATCGCTGGACGCTGGGACGAACGTCTTGCGCGTCCGTCAGCCGGCAGCGGCATTCGTCGCTGCGGAGAGCGTCTTCAGCATCTCCTGGAAGCGAAGGCCGGCGACGGACACGCCGTCGAGCACCGTCTCGTCGAGTTCGTCCTCCTCGATGCGGCTGGTGCCGATCGCGCTGCCGGCCTTCTGCCGGGCCACGGTGCCGCGCAGGCGGTCGGCGAGGAAGATGGCGAGCGCCCGGTAGAAGCGGCCGGCAAAGCCCGCATCCTCGGAGAGCCTCGCCTCCATCCGCCGCTTGTCGAGGAGGAGGGTGCGGGTCGGCTGGTCGGCGCGGGCCGTGGCCGAGAGCGGCGCGCGGTCGACGAAGCTCATCTCGCCGAGGATCTCGCCGCTGCCGAGCAAGGCCACGCGGCCGAGCCCTGCGACCGACACCTCGACCTCGCCCTCCAAAAGCACGAAGAGCGAGGCGTTGTCGCGCCCCTCCTCGATCAGGACCTCGCCCGGCGAGAAGCTTCGCTGGCGACCGGCCGAGGCCATCCACGCGATGTCGCCGTCGCTGAGCTAGCCCACGATGAAGAGCACCTTGCGCATGACAGGCCTTTCACAGGAGTTGGCGCCGCGCGTGGGAGGCGAAATGACCGCCGAGCGCCATCAGCTCGGCATAGCTGCCCGTCTCGACCACGCGACCCGCCTGTAGGACGACGATGCGGTCGGCGGCCTCGATCGTCGACAGGCGGTGCGCGATGGCGACGCGCGTCACGGCGAGCCCCACCAGCGTCTGCGTGACGATGGCCTGCGTCCGGTTATCGAGCGCGCTGATCGCCTCATCGAGAAGAAGCACGGCCGGGCGCCCGACCAGCGCGCGGGCGATCAGGATGCGCTGGCGCTGCCCGCCGGACAGGGTCGCCGCGCCGTCGAGGAGCACGGTGTGCATGCCCATGGGCATCGCCTCGATGTCGCCCTCCAGCCCGACGAGGCGCGCGGCGGCTACCGCCTCGTCCATGCCGAGCCCGGTCTGACCGGTGATGTTCTCGTGGATCGAGCCCGAGAAGAGCTTTCCGTGCTGCAGGACGACGCCCATCTGGCGCCGGAAATCCGGCAGCGCGATGCGCCGCAGCGAGGTGCCGTCGTAGAAGATCTCACCGGACGCCGGCTGCTCGAAGCCGAGGAGGAGGCGCATCAGGGTCGACTTGCCCGAGCCCGAGGCGCCGACGATCGCGACGAACTCGCCCGCGCCGATCCGCAGGTCCAGCCCGTCGAGCCCCAAGGGGCTCGACGGCGCATAGCGGAACGACAGGTTGCGGATGTCGATCTCGCCCTTCAGCTCCAGCGGCTCGCTCTCGCCGGACGGTTCGCCCAGCGGCGTCGCGATGATCGGGCGGGCGCGCTCGATCATCGGAATGGCGCCAAGCGTGCGGCTGAGCGCATCGGCGAGCGCCGTGATCGAGCCGAAGACCTGCGCGGCGGCGGCGGACACGGCGCCGAAGGCGCCGGCCGGGAAGGCGGACGCGGCCTCCGACCCGTCCGCGGCGGCGGCCAGGGCATCGCTCTTCATCGCGGCGGCGATCGCCGCGTAGATCGCGATCGTCGCCAGTTCCGGCAAGAAGGTCTGCACGGTGCGCTGGACGTTCGCCCAGCGCTCGGCCGCGATCGAATGGTCGAGATTCGACCGGAACAGTCGCGCCCATCGCTGGAAGGCCTCCGGCTCGGCCGCCGAGGCGCGCAGCTTCGCCATGCCCATCAGGACCTGCAGCACGAAGCTTTCGAGCCGCCCCTTCTGGGCGATGAGGCGCCGCTCGTGCCGCAGCTCGGCATAGGACAGGGCGGCCGTGACGAGACCGAGCGTCAGGGCGGCGGCGAGGGTCACGACGGCAAGGCGCCAGTCCACGAGCATGATCGGAACGAGGCTGACGAGGCTGAAGGCCGCCCCGACGATCGCGCCGAGCCCATGCTGTGACAGAAGCTGGCGGGCCTGCTGGGTGCCGAGCACCCGGTCGAGGATATCGCCGACGGCGTGCGACCGGTAGAAGCTGCTGGGCAGGCGCATCATGCGCACCACCAGCGCCGGCTGAAGGCGCATCTCGAGGCGAAGCTCGGAGCGCAGAAGCACGATGCCCTTCACCACCTCGAACACGGTGCGGGCGAGCACCGTGATGACGAGGCCGACGGCCACGAGCTGCGCCGTCCGCACGTCGCCCCTCGGCAGGACGTCGTCGACGAGGAGGGCCGCTGCGGCGGGGATGAGCGAGGCGAACGCCGCCCCGGCGACGAGGCAGCCGACGAGGCGGAGGCGATCGACCCCACCGCCGACGAGGCCGAAGCGGAACAGGTCGCGAAACGAGAACGGCTCGTCCGGAAGGCTTGGATAGATCTGTATGGCGTCGTCGGAAAGGCGCGCCGACAGCGCCGGATCCAGCCGGCGCTCGGCCGCGCCGTCGAGGACGAACCAGCGCCGGCGGCGGCAGACGAGGGCGACCGGCCGGCGTTCGGCGTCGAGGAAGGCGAGAAGCGGCGGCCCGTCCTGCCGCTCCCAGTCCGGCCGCAGCAGGACGCTACGCTGGAAAAGGCGGTGGCGCGAGAGAAGCGCAGCGAGCCTCGAGGGGAGCGCGGCGCCGCTGCGCGCATCGCGCTCGAAGGCGCGCGCCAGTGGCGCGATCTCTAGCGCCCGGAACAGGTGGTGGAGCGCGGCCTGCAG
>NZ_CAJYIU010000138.1 GCF_913775355.1 uncultured Aureimonas sp. | reverse complement strand
TGGCCCCGCCGTTCATGCGGATCGCACCGCCGACGGACCCCGGAATGCCGTGCAGGAAGTGGAACCCACCGAGCCCTGCTTCCCAAGCCACCGCCGCCACGCGCTTGTCGCTCGCCGCCGCGCCTGCTCGGATCCGCCCGTCCCCGATCACCTCGACCTCGCCGAACCCCTTGGCCGGCAGCCGCAGCACGACGCCGCCGATACCGCCGTCGCGGATCAGGAGGTTGGAGCCGATGCCGACGACCGTCAGCGGCACCTCGGCCGGCAGGGCGGCGAGGAAGGCGGCGAGATCCGCCTCGTCGGCCGGCTGGAACATCAGGTCCGCCGGCCCGCCGGTGCGGAACCAGGTGATCTTGGAGAGGTCCGCGCCCGCCTGCAGCTTGCCGCGAAGGCCGGTGGCGGGATCGGACAGCGCGGCGAGAAGCTCGCTCAAGCCCCCCGCCCCAGCGCCTCGAGTTCCTTCGGCAGCGCGTAGGCCCAGGCCGTGATGTTGCCGGCGCCCAGGCACACGACCATGTCGCCGGCCTCCGCCACGCGGTGGACGAGCGGTGCAAGTTCCGCCGGACCGTCGATGAGCCGCGCGTCGCGATGGCCGCCGAGGCGCAGGCGCTCGGCCAGCATCACGGAATCGACGCCGTCGATCGGTTCTTCGCCCGCCGAATAGACCGGCGCGAGGATCACCGTGTCGGCGTCGTTGAAGCAGGCCGCGAAGTCCGCGAACAGCGACTGGAGGCGCGTGTAGCGGTGCGGCTGCACCACGGCGACCACGCGGCCCGTCGCGGCCGAGCGCGCCGCCGAGAGCACGGCGCGGATCTCGACCGGGTGGTGGCCGTAGTCGTCGTAGACGTCGATGCCGAGCGCCGTTCCGGTGTGGGTGAAGCGGCGCTTGACGCCCCCGAAGCTGCCGAGCCCCTTGCGGATCGCCTCCTCGCCGATGCCGATGCGATGGGCGACGGCGACGGCGGCCGTCGCGTTCGACACGTTGTGCCGGCCGGGCATCGGCAGCACGAGGTCCTTCATCGCCGTGGTCGCGCCGGTGATGCGGTCACGGATCGTCACGTCGAAGGTCGAGCGCGGACCTTCGGCGCGCACGTTCTGGAAGCGCGCGTCGGCCTGCAGGTTCTCGCCGTAGGTGATGATGCGGCGGTCCTCGATCTCGGAGACCAGCGTCTGCACCTCGGGGTGGTCAAGGCACATGACGGCGAAGCCGTAGAAGGGCACGTTCTCGACGAAGGCGCGGAAGGCTGCGCGCACCTTATCGAAGGTGCCGTAGTGGTCGAGGTGCTCGGGATCGATGTTGGTGACGACCGCGACGTCGGCGGGCAGCTTCAGGAAGGTGCCGTCGCTCTCGTCGGCCTCGACCACCATCCACTCGCCCTCGCCCATGCGGGCGTTGGTGCCGTAGGCGTTGATGATGCCGCCGTTGACGACGGTCGGGTCCATGCCGCCGGCGTCGAGCAGCGTCGCCACCATCGAGGTCGTCGTGGTCTTGCCGTGCGTGCCGCCGATGGCGATCGCCTGCCGGAAGCGCATCAGCTCGGCCAACATCTCGGCCCGGCGCACGATCGGCAGCAGGCGCTCGCGCGCGGCCGACAACTCGGGGTTGGAACGCTTGATCGCCGTCGAGACGACCACGACCTCGGCTAGCCCGAGGTTCTCGGCGGCGTGGCCAACATGAACCGTGACGCCCTTCTCGCGCAGGCGCTGGACGTTGGCGTTCTCCGAGGCGTCGGAGCCCTGCACGGTGTAGCCGAGATTGACCAGCACCTCGGCGATGCCGCTCATGCCGATGCCGCCGATGCCGATGAAATGCACCGGGCCGATATTGGGCGGCATCTTCATGGCCGGCTCCTCTGGTCTTTTTGTCGATTTGTCAGCGTGTTGCGGTGCCCGGCATAGACTCGACCAGATCGGCAAGCAACCGCGCGGCTTCCGGAATGCCCTCGCCCTTGGCGGCGGCTGCCATGACCTCGGCCTTGTCGGCGTCGTTGGCGATCATCGTGGTGAGGCCGGCAAGGCGCTCGGGCGTGAGGTCGGCCTGCTTCGAGACGATGGTCCCGTGCGCCGACTGGAGACGCGCCGCGTTGGCCGCCTGGTCGTGGTCGAGCGCGTAAGGATACGGCACGAGGATCGAGGGTCGCCCGATCACCGACAGTTCGGAGACTGTCGACGCGCCGGCGCGGCTGACGACGAGATGCGCCTTGGCGATGCGGGCCGCCATGTCCTTGAAGAAGGGCGAGACGTCGGCGGGAACGCCGATCTCGCGGTAGGCCGCAACGACCTTGGCCTCATCCTCGGCGCGGGCCTGCTGCGTCACACGCAGCCGGGCGCGAAGACCGGCCGGCATCAGCTCCACGGCGGCCGGCACCGCATCGGAGAAATAGCTCGCGCCCTGGCTCCCGCCGAAGACGACGAGCTCGAATGGCTCGCCTTCGCGGCTCGGCCGATAGGGCGTCGTCGCCGCGTCGAGGACGGCGGGGCGCACCGGGTTGCCGGTGACCGTGATCTTGGCCGCGACCGCAGCATCCGTGTTAGACTGCGGGATGCCGGCGGCGATCTGGCGCACGCGCGTCGACAGGAACTTGTTGGCGCGGCCCATCACGGCGTTCTGCTCGTGGATCGCGGTCGGAAGCCCGAGCTGCACCGCCGCCATCATCGGCGGGATGGTCGGATAGCCACCGAAGCCGATGACGGCCGTCGGCTGCAGCCGCTTCATCAGCGCGATCGCGCCGCGATAGCCGGTCCAAAGCTTCAGGCCGGAGCGCAGGACCGCTACCGGGTTCTTGGAGCCGAAGGTGGCGGAGGGCACGACATGCGTCTCGTCGGCCGGGAAGCTGCTAGCATAGCGTCCGGCGCGCTCGTCGGTCACGAGGTGGACCGTGTGGCCGCGTGCGTGCAGCTCGTGCGCCAGCGCCTCGGCGGGAAACAGGTGGCCGCCGGTTCCGCCGGCGCACAGGAGAATGGGTCGGGTCATGTCGAGCTTCTAGCGCGCGGGATAAGGCGCCTGGAAGGCGAGCGTGCGCTCCACCAGCCGATCGGTCTGCGAGACGTTCTCGGCGCGCTTGCGCGTCAGCGCCAGCACGAAGCCGGCCGAGATCGCGACCGCCATCATCGAAGAGCCGCCGTAGGAGATGAACGGCAGCGTCATGCCCTTGGCGGGCATCAGGTGGAGGTTCACAGCCATGTTGATGATCGACTGGAGGCCGAACAGCATCACGAGGCCGGAGATGGCAAGCCGGTTGAACGTGTCGCGCTGGTTGAAGGCGATCGACAGGCCGCGGATGACGACGAAGCAGAACACGGCCGACAGCGCCATGCAGGAGACGATGCCGAACTCCTCGGCGATCACCGAGTAGGCGAAATCGGTGTGGCTGTCGGGCAGCATGCGCTTGATCGTGCCCTCGCCCGGCCCCTGCCCGAACCAGCCGCCCGACAGGATCGCCTCGCGCGCGGTATCGGTCTGGTAGGTGTCGCCCTCGCCGGTGAGGAAGCGGTCGATGCGCGAGGCGACGTGCGGGAACACCGTATAGGCGCCGAGGAAGCCGACGACGCCGACGCCGCCGAGCAGCGTGATCCACACCCATGACAGGCCGGCCATGAAGAACATGCAGCTCCAGGTGGCCGAGGTCAGGATCGTCTGGCCGAGGTCCGGCTGCGCGACGAGAAGCGCGGTGACGACGAGGAGCAGCATGATCGAGAAAAGGTTGCCCGGCACGTCCGGACGGCGCGAGCGCTCGGCGAAGAGCCAGGCGCAGGTGACGACGAAGGCCGGCTTCATGAACTCCGACGGCTGGACGCTGAGCGGGCCGAAGTCCATCCAGCGCCGCGCGC
>NZ_CAJYIU010000137.1 GCF_913775355.1 uncultured Aureimonas sp. | reverse complement strand
GGACCTGGACCAGCGAGCGCAGGCCCGACAGGACCTGCGTGCCAACGTCCTCGGTGGAGACCTCCGGGCGCACGGCGGAAAGGATCGCCGATTCAGCCTCCTGCCAGCGCGCGTTCAGCGTCGAGGCGGTGGGCACGCCCTTGGCCGCGAAATCGCGAAGAGGGGCGACGGCCTCGGCGTCGCCGGAGGCGGTCGCGAAGCTCTCCAGTTCCGACATGAACGGCGTGCCGCGATCGATCGCCGACTTCAGCCCGGCGGCCGACAGGGCGACGGCGGCACGCTTGTTGGCCTCCTCGATCGCGGCGAGGCGCTGGCCGAAACCGTCGATCGCAGAGCGCGCCTCGGTGGCCGCGCTCTGCGCGTTCTGGGCGGCCTGCTGCGCAGCGGAGACGCCCTGGCGCGCCTCGTCGGCGGCGCCCTGCGCGGCGTTCGCGGTGTCGCGCGCGGCATTGGCAGCGGTCTCGGCCCGCGCGGCGGTGTCGCGCGCGGCGGTCGCCGCCTCGTTGGCGGTGGCCGCCGCCGCGGCCGCGTCGCCGGGCGAGGTGCCGCCGCTCTGGATGGCGCGCTCGTTGGCGGTGACGCGGTCGGTCAGCTGCGTGAACTCGGCGGTCGAGACCGTGCCCGACCCGGCGCCGCCCGCGGCCTGCGCCGACTGGACCTGCTCCACCGTGCCGCGCACCTGGTCGAGGTCGCTGCGAAGCTGCTGGACGTCGCCGGCCTGGGCAAATTGCTGGGTCTGCACCGGCTGCTGCTGGCCGGGTGGCGGGATGAGGCCGCCATAGAGGGCGGTGCCGCCGAGAAGAAGGGCGATCACGGCGCCGAGCGCGCCCGCGCCGACGAGCGAGCCGAAGCCTGCGCCGCCGCGCGGCTCGCTGGAATGGCCCGCGAGATAGGGGCTGTTGTCGGGAACCGAGGTCTGCGTGCGCGCGGCCTCGGCCTGCGGGTGCACGGTCTCGTCGTCCTCGAACTCGCCGAGGTGACGGCGCGCCGGCTCGGCGGCCACCGCATCCTCGGGCACGAAGCCCTCCTCGCGCGCGAATTCGACCGCCGGCGATTCCACGGCCTGCTCCGACGCGGGCCGGTCGTCGCCGGCCGGCAGCGCCTCGCCCGTCGCCGGATCGACGCGGTCGACGCCGTCGGGCGCGGGGCTCACCACCGCATCGTGGACGCGCGCGGCCTCGCCCGCATCCCCCGTCTCGACCACCGCATCGGCCGGGGCCGGGGCGCGGTCGGTCGCCGCGCCGCCGCTCACCACCGCCTCGTCGGCGCCGGCCACCGTATCCGCGGCAAAGCCCGGCTCGACGGCCGACCGCTCGCCGTCGGCGGACCGCGCCAGATCCTCCGGCCCGCCGGTCGCCCCGATCCGCTCGGCCTTGCCGTCGATGATGGTTTCCGGTCTGCCGCCGGTCGTGGGGCGGCGCGGGCGATTGGCCATCCGGGTCTCCTCGAGTCGCGTCGGCTCCGAACGAAGCCGCATCCTTTGGGTTCCGGCGCATGGCCGATCCGCCCGCCCGGTTTTCGCCGGGACGAGCCGATGCTGATTTAGCGTGTCCGCGCCAAGCTGCAACGGAGTTTGTGGCCCTCAAGCGCGTTCGTGAACCGGGACGGTGAAGAAGCGCCCCGCCGCCGGCTCACGACAGCCGTGCGAGAAGGCTGTCGAGCGTCGGCCTTGCGCCCCATTCGGCGCGGCGCGAGGGATCGAGGCGCGCGGCCACCGCCGGCGAAAGACAGAGCGCGCGAAGGCCAAGGTTTCGGAGCGCGGGGCGACTCGAGGACAGCGCCTCGAAGAGGTCGGCCTGCCGGCGCGACAGGAGGAGGACGGCGTCCGGCACGCCGCCCGCAAGGACCCGGTCGATCTCCTCGTCCGTCGGCCGGCGGTCCGCCATGTCGTAGACCTCGAGCGTGCGGACGGCGACGCCGCGCGCGGCGAGCCCCCGCTCGAGATCGGGCAGGCGCACGCGCCCGGCGGCATAGACCAGCGGCGCCCGGCTCCGCAGCGCCTCGGCCAGCGGCACGAGATCCTCGGCCTGGCCCGGCCCTTCGATCACGCCGGAAATCCCTCGCGCGCGCAGCGCCTCGGCCGTGCGGGCACCGACCGCCAGCACCGGTGCGCCCGTCGCATGGGCGGCGAGCCAGGGCGCGGCATGGGCGCTGGTCGCGACGAACCCGCCCACCGGCTCGGGCCCGAGCGGGGGCACAAGCGGGCGCACCACCTGAAGGGGCAGCAGCAGCGGCTCGTGGCCGCGGGCGCGCAGGATCGCGGCGGTGCGCGCCCCGTCCTCGGGCTCGCGCAGGACGAGGACCCGCGCCACGGCGCCTCAGCCGGCCCAGCCGACGAAGAAGTCCGGCCCCGCCTCGGCGACGAGCGCGCGGGCCGCATCGCTCGCCGCGTCCACCGCGTCGGCCTGGGACACGTGGATCTCCGTCTCGTGCATACGCGCGCCGTCCGGCGTCAGGATCATGCCGTGGAACCGGAAGGCGTCGCCGCGCGGCTCGGCATAGGCGGCGATCGGCGTGCGGCAGGAGCCGTCGAGGACGGCGAGGAAGGCGCGTTCGGCTAGAAGGGCGCGGTGCGTCTCGGGGTGATCGAGCGGCGCCACCATCTCGGCCGTCCGCTCGTCGGCCGCGCGCTGCTCGACGCAGATCGCGCCCTGCCCCGGCGCCGGCGGAAAGGCCGCGACGTCGAGGATCTCGCCGGCCACCTCGGCGGCGTCGAGCCGGTTGAGGCCGGCGAGCGCCAGAAGCGTGCCCTCGACCTCGCCCCGCTCCAGCTTCTGGAGGCGTGTCTGGACGTTGCCGCGAAAGATCACGAGGTCGAGATCGGGCCGTAGCCGGCGCAGGAGCGCCTGCCGCCGCAGCGAGGCGGAGCCGACGCGCGCGCCGTGCGGCAGATCGGCGATCGCCCGCACGCGGCGGCCGATGAAGACGTCGCGCACGTCCTCGCGCGGCAGGAAGGCGGAGAGGCTGAGGCCGCCCGGCACGGCGGTCGCCATGTCCTTGGAGGAATGGACGGCGACGTCGATCTGGTTGCCGAGGAGCGCCTCCTCGATCTCCTTGGTGAAGAGGCCCTTGCCGCCGACCTCGGACAGGGCGCGGTCCTGAATCCGGTCGCCGGCGGTCGAGATCACCATGACCTCGAACGCCTCCTCCGGCAGGCCGTGCGCGGCCATCAGGCGGGTGCGGACCTCGTGCGCCTGGGCGAGCGCGAGGCGGCTGCCGCGCGTGCCGATGCGGAAGGGTCGGGATGTCATGGGGCTCAGCCTTTCGATCGCGGCACAGGCGGCGGAACGCGCCGCCAGTGCGGCCCCTCCCTACAACAGGCCGGCGGGCAGGTTCCACACATAAGCCCCGGCGCGCGCCGACGGTGGCGAAAACCTGATCGCGCGGCTATGTGCTCCTCCATGACGCCAACAGCCCCCTTCCCCGCCGGCCCGCTCGTCCTCGGCATCGAGACGAGCTGCGACGAGACCGCGGCCGCCGTGGTCGGACGCGACGCCGACGGCCGGGCGAAGATCCTCTCCAACGTCGTTCTCAGCCAGATCGACGAGCACGCCGCCTTCGGGGGCGTGGTGCCCGAGATCGCCGCGCGTGCCCATGCCGAGGCGATCGGCGGGATCGTCCGGGCGGCGCTCGACGAGGCGGGCGTCAAGCTCCGCGATCTCGGCGCGGTGGCCGCCACCGTCGGGCCCGGCCTCGTCGGCGGGCTGATCGTCGGCGCGACGGCGGCGAAAGCCATCGCGCTGCCGCTCGGCCTGCCCTTCATCGCGGTCAACCACCTGGAAGGCCACGCGCTGACGCCGCGCCTCACCGACGGCCTCGCCTACCCCTATCTCCTGCTTCTCGTGTCGGGCGGTCATACCCAGATCCTGCTGGTCGAGGGCCTCGGATCCTACGAGCGCTGGGGCACCACCATCGACGACGCGCTCGGCGAGGCCTTCGACAAGACCGCCAAGCTCCTCGAACTGCCCCATCCCGGCGGCCCGAGCGTCGAGCGGATGGCGATCAGCGGCGATCCGCACCGCTTTCCCCTACCCCGCCCGCTGCGCGGCGAGAAGCGGCTCGACTTCTCGTTCTCAGGGCTGAAGACCGCCGTGCGGCAGACGGCCGAGGCCAACGCGCCGCTGGAGCCGCAGGACGTCGCCGACCTCTGCGCCGCCTTCCAGCGCGCGGCGAGCGAGAGCGTCGCGGACCGGCTGGCGCTGGCGCTGGCGCGCTTCCGCGACCGCTTCCCCGATATGCCGGACCCAGCGCTCGCGGTGGCGGGCGGCGTCGCGGCCAACGGCGAGATCCGCCGGGCGCTCGCCACATTGTCGGAGCGCACCGGCGTGCGCCTCGTCTCGCCGCCCCATGCGCTGTGCACCGACAACGCGGCGATGATCGCCTATGCCGGGCTCGAGCGTCTCGAGGCGGGCGAGCGCGACGCCTCGAGCGCCCCGGTACGCCCGCGCTGGCCGCTCGACGAGACCGCCGCGCCGCTGATCGGCTTCGGCAAGCGCGGAGCCAAGGCATGAGCGTCGCGGTGGTGGGCGGCGGCGCCTGGGGAACGGCGCTCGCGGCCACGGCCGCGCGCGAGGGGCCGGTGCACCTTCTCCTGCGCGACGCGGCGGTGGCCGAGGCCATCAACGAGCGGCGGGAGAATCCGGCCTATCTCCCCGGCCTCGCGCTCCCCCCCGGCATCGCGGCGGTGCTGGAGCCGGCGGTGATCGGCGGCGCCGGGATCGTCCTCCTGGTGACGCCGGCGCAGACGCTGCGCGCCGTGTGCCGGACGCTGGCGCCCCATCTTTCGGCCGGCGCCGCGCTCGTCCTCTGCTCCAAGGGCATCGAGCGCGACACGGGGCTCTTCGCCTCGGCTGTGGTCGAGGCCGAACTGCCCGGTCATCCGGTCGCGGTCCTGTCCGGCCCGAGCTTTGCGAGCGACGTCGCGGCGGGCCTGCCGACGGCGGTGACGCTCGCCGCGCGCGACGCGGCGCTTGCCGACGCGCTGGCGCACCGCCTCTCGGGCCCCGCCTTCCGCATCTATGCCGGCACCGACGTTCTCGGCGTCGAGGCGGGCGGCGCCCTGAAGAACGTGCTCGCCATCGCGGCCGGCGCCAGTGCCGGCCTTGGGCTCGGCGCCTCGGCGCAGGCCGCGCTCGTCACGCGCGGCTTCGTGGAACTGACGCGGCTCGGGGAGGCGCTCGGCGCCGATCCCCGCACGCTCATGGGCCTCTCTGGCCTCGGCGACCTCGTGCTCACCTGCTCGGGCACGCAGTCGCGCAACTTCGCCTACGGGCTGGCGCTCGGGCGCGGCGAGGATCTCTCGACCCTGAAGCTTGCCGAGGGCGTCTTCTCGGCCGGTGTCGCGGCGCGGCTCGCCACCGAGCGCGGCATCGAGGCGCCGATCATCCAGGCCGTCGCCGGCATTCTCGACGGGACGCTGCCGGTGGCCGACGCCGTCGCCGCGCTTCTGGCGCGACCGCTGAAGCGCGAGTTCTGAAAACCGCTTGATCGCCCGGCCCGATTTGCTACGGGGCGATCAGCCAACCGATCGGGGACTGACGATGCTGTATGCCCTTCTCTGCGAAGACCGCACGGATGCCGGAACCCTGCGGGCGGACAACCGCCCGGAGCATCTCGCTCATCTGAAGTCGCTCGGCCCCACGCTGAAGTTCGCCGGCCCCTTCCTCGACGAGGACGGCAAGCCGACCGGCAGCCTGATCGTGGTCGAGGCGGATAGTGCCGCGGCCGCGCGGGCGCTCGGCGAACAGGACCCGTTCGCCAAGGCGGGCCTCTTCTCGTCGGTCACGGTGCGGCGCTGGAACTGGTCGGTCAACAACCCCGAGACCGCCTGATGGCCTTCTGGCTGTTCAAGTCCGAACCGTTCAAGTGGTCCTTCCAGCAGCAGAAGGACTGCGGCGCGGCGGGCACCGAATGGACCGGCGTTCGCAACTACCAGGCGCGCAACTTCATGCGCACCATGCAGCTCGGCGAGCGCGGCTTCTTCTACCACTCCAACGAGGGCAAGGCCGTCGTCGGCGTGGTGGAAGTCTCGGCCCTCGCCCATCCGGACTCGACGGCGGACGATCCGCGCTGGGAATGCGTCGACGTCCGCGCCGTCGCCGACATGCCGAACCCGGTGACGCTCGATGCCGCCAAGACCGAGCCGCGCCTCAAGGACATGGTCCTCGTCACCAATTCGCGCCTGTCGGTGCAGCCGGTGACGGAGTACGAGTTCCGCACGATCTGCGAGATGGGCGGGCTCGACTGGAAGACCGCGACGGGAACCTGACGACGGCCGGAACGTTTCGCGAACAGTAGACACGCGGAGCGTTTGATGACCGAAGCCAATCCCAAGGCGGACGCCGCCAATTCCAACACGGTGAAGGACCCGGACGACTGGACCACCGGCGACGAGCCGAT
>NZ_CAJYIU010000136.1 GCF_913775355.1 uncultured Aureimonas sp. | reverse complement strand
CCTCAAAGGTGCGGCCGGTGACCTGGCGATCGAACAGGCCCATCGCCGGGTCAAGCTCTTCAACCGCCGCGGCCAGCCGATGGCGCGAACGGACTGGCCAAGTAGCCGAGCCCTCTACGACGGTCACACCAGCCGGGACGTCGAACTCCAGATCCAGATGGTGGATGGGGGGCGGCTATGGATGGCGGTCAGCGCAGCGCCGATAAAACCGGACCCGGACGGTCCGCCCGCGGCCGTCGTCGCGTTCTCGAACATCACCGCCCGCAAGCGCGCCGAGGCGGAACGCGAGGGCCTGATGCAGCGGCTCGTCGACGTTCAGGAGGCGGAGCGCCTCCATTTCGCCCGCGAGCTGCATGACGAGCTGGGCCAGGAACTGACCGCGCTCCTGATCGGTTTGAAGGCGCTCGAGACTACCGCATCCGACGGGGCTCGCGCCGAGCGGATCCGCGAACTGCGCGACATCGCCAACCGCATGAACGGGCAGGTCCACCACATGGCAGGGAACTTGCGGCCGCTGATCCTCGAGGACCTCGGGCTCCTTTCGGCGATCGAGGAGCTGGCGCTCGGCTGGGGCGCAAAGCTCGGCATCGACGTCGACCTGCTTCTGGACGGACTGGACGGACCGATCGCACCGCAGGCGTCCATCGCACTCTACCGGGTCTTGCAGGAAGCCCTCACCAACGTCGCCCGGCATGCCGAGGCGTCCCGGTTCAGCATCACGGCTCGGCGCGCCGGCGGGACGTTGCGCGTCGCCGTCGAGGATGACGGCAAGGGATTCGACCCGGGCGAGAACGGAACCGGGCGGGCGCGACGGAACGGGCTCATCGGCATGCGCGAGCGGTTGGCCGCGGTCGGCGGCGAGTTCACGATCGAAAGCCGACAGGGACACGGAACGACGGTCTACATCTCAGTGCCCGTCGCCGAAGGGAGGGAAACGCATGATGTCGGAGCGAAGGTACCGGCTCTTCATCGTGGATGACCATCCAGTCGTCCTCTCCGGGCTCCATTCCCTGCTCGCCCAGCAGGAGGACCTCGATCTCGTCGGTCAGGCCGGCGATGCCGAGACAGCCCTCGAACAGTTGGAAACCACCCCCGTCGATCTTGTCGTTGTCGACGGCTCGTTGCCGGGCGCGTCCGGCACCGATCTTGTCTCGCGCATAACAGCACGCTTCCCAACCGTCCGCACGATCGCGCTGACCCTTCATGAGGAAGGCGCGTATGTCCGCGCCTTCTTCCGGGCCGGAGCAAAAGGATTCGTGCTCAAGCGATCCGCCGCCGAGGATCTCCTGAAAGCCATTCGCGCGGTCCTTTCGGGAGGCGTGCCGTCGATCCGGCCGTGGCCGCGAAGGTCATCCCGGCAGAGCCCGACGCCCGCTCGCGGGCAGAACTCCTCAGCGAGCGGGAGGAGCGCGTCGTGCGTCTTGTCGCGGAAGGGTTCTGCAACAAGGAGATCTCGACGCAGCTCGGCCTCAGCATCAAGACGGTTGAGACGTACCGCGCCCGGGCCTTCGAAAAGCTCGGGCTGCGAAGCCGGGCGGCCGTGTTCCGGCATGCCATGGCCGAAGGTTGGTTCGCCGAGCATTAGGCGGGGTAACAGGCAGCGAGACCCCGATCCCGAGCCGGCTTGTCTGCATCGGGCGCGGCTATCGTCCGACGCATGCGCGGCGCTTCGCGGGACGTTGCTCAACTGCCAGGTCCATGCCACCCTTCCGCACTGTTCGAGGATCGGCGAGCGAGGTCGCGTCGGGCATGCGAAGGTCGGTTCTCTGCGTCTTGGCCATGGCGACGGCCTTCCCCGCCGCGGCCGACGACGTCCTGCCGCTCTTGCCGGACCTCGCCTCGATCGACCCGGCTCTGGCGGGCGGGTTCAACGTCGGTGACGGCAATGTCGGTGCCTTCAATCGCGGCACCGGGAACCAAGGCTACTTCAACGCCGGAACGGGCAACATTGGAGCCTTCAACGGCAACGGCAACGCCGACGGCACGAGCGGCAACGGCAACCGCGGCGTCTTTAATGGCAACCGAAACGGCGGGGCTCGCAACGGCAACGGCAACGACGGCGCCTTCAACGGCAATCTCAACGGTTTCGCCAGTCGTGGGACGAATGTCGGCGGAGACAACGGCAACGCCAATCAGGGTGCCCTGAACGGCAACCTCAACGGCGCCTTCGTCAACGGAAGCGACGTCGGCAACGCGAACGGCAACCGGAATGTCGGCACCCTGAACGGCAACCGCAACGGCAGTGGCGCTCCTGCCGGTGACCCCGCGCCGATGTCCGCCGCATTCGCCACCACTGTCGGTCCCTTCGCATCCGCCACCGGGTTCGCGGCAACGGCAGTTGGCACGCTCGCGTCGGCTCCGGGCTTCGCCTCGACGGCAACGGGGCAGTTCGCCACCGCCGCCGGATTCG
Source organism: uncultured Aureimonas sp. (assembly GCF_913775355.1). GTDB lineage: Bacteria > Pseudomonadota > Alphaproteobacteria > Rhizobiales > Rhizobiaceae > Aureimonas. Next base: position 1,495 of record NZ_CAJYIU010000136.1, on the reverse strand, counting down.
CCACGACGGCGGCCGGACAGTTCGCCACGGCGTCTGGATTCGCGGCGACCGCCGTCGGTCAGTTCACTGAGGCGAGCGGCTTCGCCTCGACGGCCATCGGCCAGTTCAGCACCGCCTCGGGCGCGGCGGCAACCAGCGTCGGGCAGTTCGCGACCGCATCCGGTGCCCTTTCGACCGCGATCGGCCAAGCCAGCACGGCATCCGGCCGGCAAAGCGTCGCGATCGGGCAAGGCGCGTCCGCGCCGTTCGATCGCTCGATCGCCATCGGCCAGGGCGTGCAGACCCGCCGCGAGGGAGAGATCCGGATCGGCGACGAGACGCAGAGCGTGGCTATACCTTCGCTGGCCTCGAATGGCGCCCGGGGCGGATCACGGTTCGTCACCGCCAACGACGCGGGCCTCATTACCCCGACGAACTTCACCGTCGACGACGTGCTCTCGCGGATCGACGAGACGGGAGAGCGGGCGAGCGAAGGAACTGCGCTGGCTCTGGCGGTCGGTGGCCTATCCTTTCCGCCGGACGGGCGGAACTTCGCGTTGGCAGGCAACGTCGCGGCCTTCGACGGGCAAACGGCCGGCGGGCTCGGCATGGTCGGTCGCCTGACCAGCGATCCGACCTACGACCTCTTCGTGAACGCAGGCGTCGGCGTCGGGTTCGACACGGGACGCGCCGGGGCGCGGGTCGGCCTTGCGCTGGCCTGGTAGGACGATCGCGGCATCGATCGTCGTGGCCGGCCTGATGGCTGCGGTGTCATCGGCGATGAGCCAGCAGCCGAACCCCTGCAACGGCGGCTCGGACACGTGCTTGGACGTTGGCGACGCTGCCGCGGCGAACTCCCGTCTCGCATTGACGCTGGTCCGCACCCTCTTCGTGTCGGTCGGACAGGCCATCGAGACCGGGAACTACTCGGTTCTACGCGATCTGGCGACACCGGCCTTCCGGAAGCGATACTCCGCCGCTGGCCTTGAGATCGCTCTGGCGCCCCTTCGCGACGGAGGGTACCGACTTCAGGACGCGGTCCTTCTCGTGCCACGGATCGACGCGTTTCAACGAGAGGACGACGATCGGCTGCGGCTGATCGGAGCGGTTCCTATCGCACCCGGGCCGCTTCACTTCGACGTCCTCTTTCAGAACATCGCAGGCTCGTGGCAGCTCCTCGGATTCCAGTTCTCACCGGATGCCGACATGGCAGCAGCACCCGGTCGTTGAGAGGCCCTTTGTGGTGACGGTGAGCGGCTGGAGCTGGGCTGACGAAGCCGCATTCCCGTCCGCTTTCCGACGGTCTTCTCCTAAAGCAGACTATCCGCAAACCACCCCGTCCGGTCTCGAATGGCAACGAAAGCGAATGCCCGGAAGCGGGCCGACGGGTTTCGACCCTTCGAGGACATCGCGGGCGTCAGACTTAGCCATCAGAAGCGGACACTCTCTAGCTCAAGAAAATATCCGCTTCCAACTCAGGAGAGTCTCGCCTTGACGAACAAGACGAGAAGGTTCG
>NZ_CAJYIU010000135.1 GCF_913775355.1 uncultured Aureimonas sp. | reverse complement strand
GCTGATGCGCGCCTATACCGGCTTCCTCGGCGTGACCGTGCGCTGGCGCTGGGTGACGCTCGCCGTCGGCATCGGCCTCTTCGCCCTGTCGATCCACTCGATCCAGTACCTGCCGACGGGCTTCATCCCGAAGGAGGACGCCTCGCGCATCGTGGTCTCGCTGGAGCTGCCGCCCGGCGCGACGCTGGAGACGACGCGCCGCATCACCGACAAGGCCGTGGCGAGCGTCCGCGAACTGCCCGAGGTGCGCTCGGTTCTGGTGATCGGCGGCTCCTCGCCGACCGGTACGCTGGAGGTGCGCCGCGCCGCGATGACGGTGGCGCTGACGCGCAAGTTTGAGCGCACGCGCAGCCAGGCGGAACTCGAGCCGGTGATCACCGCCAAGCTTCAGGCGATCCCGGACCTCCGCTCGTTCTTCGTCAACGATCGCGGCGAGCGGGAACTCTCGGTCGGCATCCTCGGCCAGAACGGCAAGGCCGTGTCGGAAGCCGCCTCGAAGCTCGAGGCGGAGATGCGGCGCGACCCGATCTTCGCCAATCCGAGCGCCATGGCCTCGTTCGACCGACCGGAGATCCGCATCCGCCCGCGCCTGGACGAGGCCTCCGACCTCGGCATCGCGCCGGACGCGATCTCGCAGACCGTGCGCGTCGCGACCATCGGCGACCTCGGCGCCAATCTCGCCAAGTTCAACGCCGGCACGCGCCAGATCCCGATCCGCGTGCAGCTCTCGGAGGACGCGCGCAAGGACCTGTCGGCCGTCAGCTCGCTGCGCGTCAACACGGGGTCCGGCGCCTCCGTGCCGCTCGACGCGGTCGCGGACATCGGCTTCGGCCAGGGGCCGTCCACGATCGAGCGCTACGACCGCGAGCGCCTCGTCAAGGTCGGCACCTCGATGGCGCCCGGCCACGAGATCGGCGAGGGTTCCGAGCACATCATGGTCTCGGATGCGGTGAAGACCATGCCGCCGGGCGTGCGGCTCCAGCAGGTCGGCGACGCCGAGATCCAGGGCGAGGTCTTCGCCGGCTTCGCCTCGGCCATGGGCGCCGGCATCATGATGGTGCTGGTGGTGCTGATCCTCCTGTTCGGCTCGGTCTTCCTGCCGCTGACCATCCTCGCCTCGCTGCCGCTTTCGGTCGGCGGCGTGGTGAGCGCCCTCCTCCTCACGCACAACGCGGTGTCGATGCCGGTGGTGATCGGCATCCTGATGCTGATGGGCATCGTCACCAAGAACTCGATCATGCTGGTCGACTTCGCGGTGGAGCAGGAGAAGCACGGGATGAGCCAGCGCGACGCGATCATCGACGCCGGCCGCAAGCGGGCCCGCCCGATCATCATGACGACGCTCGCCATGGCGGCGGGCATGGTGCCGGCGGCCATGGCCACCGGCGAGGGCGGCGAGTTCCGCGCGCCGATGGCGATCGCGGTGATCGGCGGCCTCCTCGTCTCGACCGTGCTGTCGCTGGTCTTCATTCCCTCGCTCTACACGCTGATGGACGATCTCAGCCACGTGACGGGCCGCGTCTTCCGCTGGGTGCTGCGGCCGAACCGCGGCGAGGAGGACGGCGAGACCGCCCATGCCGGTGCCCCGATCCACGGCCCGCCGCTCGCCCCGGTCCAGCCGCAGGACCTTGGCCACGGGCCGACCTGGAAGCGGGTGACGGAGTTCGGCGGCCGCGAGGCGCGCGGCGGCGACGAGCGCCTGCCCCCGCCGCAGATGCAGCCGGCGGCCGAATAGGCCGGCGCAGCTTCTGGCCATCCACGGGCGGCGCGGCTATCCAAGAGCCGCGCCGCCCGCTTTCGTCTCAAGCCGTCTTTCGCTGCGCCCGGAGGCCCGCCCGATGTCCACTGACACCCTCTTCGCGTCCCGCGCCCCGGCCGACGCCGTCCCCTCGGTCACCATCCGCCGGCCGGACGACTGGCACGTCCACCTGCGCGACGGGGCGATGCTCGAGGCGGTGCTGCCCTTCACGGCGAACCAGTTCCGCCGCGCCATCGTCATGCCGAACCTCGTGCCGCCGGTGACGACGGTCGCGATGGCTCAAAGCTATCGGGCCCGCATCCTCGCGGCCCTCCCCAACGGCTCGGACTTCGAGCCGCTGATGACCTGCTACCTCACCGACCACACCGACCCCGACGAGATCGAGCGCGGCTACCGGGACGGCGTCTGGCTGGCGGCGAAGCTCTATCCCGCCGGCGCCACCACCAACTCGCATGCGGGCGTCACCAGCATCGCAAAGCTCGCGCCGGTCCTGGAGCGGATGGAGCGGATCGGCATGGCGGTCCTCGTCCACGGCGAGGCGACCGATCCTGCGATCGACATCTTCGACCGCGAGGCCGCCTTCATGGAGGCCGAGATGCTGCCGCTGCTCCAGCGCCACGAGGGGCTGAAGGTCGTGGTGGAGCACGCGACGACCGCCGAGACGGTTGATCTCGTGCGGGCGCATGCCACGCGCGCCGCCTGCACGATCACGCCGCATCACCTCGTGATCAACCGCACCTCGATCTTTCAGGGCGGCCTGCGCCCCCACCTCTACTGCCTGCCGGTCGCCAAGCGCGAGCGCCACCGGCTGGCGCTGCGCGAGGCGGCGACGTCGGGCGAGGCGTGCTTCATGCTGGGCACCGACACCGCGCCCCACCGGCGCGGCGCCAAGGAGGCCGAGTGCTGCTCGGCCGGCGTCTTCGGCGGGGCGACGGCGCTGCAGACCTATGTTCAGGTCTTCGACGAGGAGAGCGCACTCGATCGCTTCGAGGCCTTCGCCAGCCTCAACGGGGCCCGCTTCCACGGACTGCCCGTCAACGAGGGCACGATCACGCTCCTGAAGAAGCCCGCCACCGCGCTCGCGGCCGTCTCGGTCGAGGACGAGGACGTCGTGGTCTTCCGGGGCGGCGAGCCGCTTCCCTGGTCGATCGGCGACGTGCGCGCCTGAGCGCAGATTTTTCGGAGCCCATGAAAAAGGGCAGGCGGATCGCTCCGCCTGCCCTTTCCGGTCCATGCCCCTCGTCCGGGGCATGAAGGATTTAGGCGTGGTAGGCCGCCTCGCCATGCGAGGTGATGTCGAGACCTTCGCGCTCGGCTTCCACGGTCGGGCGCAGGCCGACGATCGCGTCGACGATCTTGTAGAGGATCGCCGAAACGACGCCGCTGTAGACCACGGTGATCAGCACCGCGACGACCTGCGAATAGACCTGGGAGCCCATGGTCACGCCGTCGAGATAGCCGCCGCCACCGAGCGCCGTCGAGGCGAAGATGCCGGTGCCGATGGCGCCGACGATGCCGCCGATGCCGTGGATGCCGAAGACGTCGAGCGAGTCGTCGTAGCCGAACTTCGGCTTCACCACCGCCACGAAGAAGTAGCAGGCGGCCGAGGCGATGGCGCCGAGCAGGATGCCGCCGATCGGGCCGACGGCGCCGGCGGCCGGCGTCACGGCGACGAGGCCGGCGATGATGCCCGAGACCGCGCCCAGCATCGAGGCCTTGCCGCGGGCGAAGGCTTCGATCAGAACCCAGGCGACGGTGGCGCCCGCGGTGGCGGTGAAGGTGTTGATCATGGCGAGCGCCGCGCCGCCGTTGGCCTCGAGGTTGGAGCCGGCGTTGAAGCCGAACCAGCCGACCCACAGGATCGAGGCGCCGACCATCGTCAGCGTCATCGAGTGCGGGGCCATGTTGTCACGGCCGAGCCCCGTGCGCTTGCCGACGAGGAACGAGCCGACGAGCGCCGCGATGCCGGCGTTGATGTGGACGACCGTGCCGCCCGCGAAATCGAGCGCGGCGACGCCGCCGGCATGGGCGCCGGTGAAGATCAGGCCGTTCGCGTCCCACACCATGTGGGCGACCGGGAAGTAGACGATCGTCACCCAGAGGATGGTGAACAGCACGACCGCGCCGAACTTGATGCGCTCGGCGAAGGCGCCGACGATCAGCGCCGGCGTGATGCAGGCGAACGTCATCTGGAAGGCGATGAAGACGTATTCCGGGATCACGACGCCCTTGGTGAAGGTCGCGGACATCGTGTCCTTGGTGATGCCGGCGAGGAACAGCTTGCCCGTGCCGCCCCAGAAGGCGCTGGTCGAGCCGCCGAAGGCGAAGGAGTAGCCGTAGGTCACGTAGATGATCATGACGACCGCGGTGATCGTCACGCACTGCATCAGCACCGAGAGCATGTTCTTGGCGCGCACGAGGCCGCCGTAGAACAGGCCGAGGCCCGGCAGGATCATGAAGAGGACGAGGAGCGTCGACACCAGCATCCAGGCGACGTCGCCCTTGTCCATGGCGTCGACGACGGCGGCCGCGGCGTCCGCCGGCACGGTCTCGGGCGCCGGCGCGATGCCGGTCTCCTGCGCGAGGGCGGCGACCGTCGTGAGGCCGGACAGGGCCAGGGTCGCCAGGGAGGTTTTCAGAAAGCGCATGGTCTCGTCGTCTCCCCTCAGAGCGCGTTCGTGTCGGTTTCGCCGGTGCGGATGCGGACCGCCTGGTCGATGCCGTAGACGAAGATCTTGCCGTCGCCGATCTGGCCGGTCTTGGCGGCCGCCGCGATCACCTCGACCGCGCGGTCCACCATGTCGGTGGGCACAGCCATCTCGATCTTCAGCTTCGGCAGGAAGCTCACGGCGTATTCGGTGCCGCGGTAGATCTCGGTATGGCCCTTCTGCCGACCGTAGCCCTTCACCTCGGTCACGGTGAGGCCCTGGATCCCGACTGCCGTCAGGGCCTCGCGCACCTCGTCGAGCTTGAATGGCTTGATGATCGCCATCACGATTTTCATGTGCACCTCGAATCGTCACGCGGTGGCACGCCCCCGGGCGCTCCGCTGGATTGGGCGGCCCGGCGGCCGGTCGGCCACAGGGTCACGTGAGAGACAGAAACAAGATGCGTGCCAGATGACCACCGGTCGCGATTTCGCCGCGATTGTGCAGCGCGAAAGGCCGCGATGCCGCCGGATTGGTCAGCGCCGAACGCGCTGCGATCGCGCCGGTGCCGCTTGATGCGGCAGGTGTTTAAATTTTCCGCAGACCGTCAGGCCGCCGGGCGGCGGGGCCGGATCAACCCTTCCTGGGCGACGGAGGCGACGAGCGTCCCGTCCAGCGCGAACAGCGACCCGCGCGTCAGACCCCGCCCACCCGACGAGGACGGCGAATCCTGCGAATAGAGATGCCACGCGCCGACATCGACCGGCCGGTGGAACCACATGGCATGGTCGAGGCTCGCCGCCTGGATACGCTCGTCGAAGACCGACAGGCCGTGCGCGAAGAGCGCGGTGTCGAGAAGCGTCATGTCGGAGAGATAGGCGAGCGCCGCGGCATTCAGCGCGGGATCGTCGCCGAGCGGCGCCACGGTGCGCACCCAAACCTGCTGGCGCGGCGGCAGCGGCTCGCGCGTCAGGTAGTGGTCGAACGAGACCGGGCGGAACTCGATCGGGCGCGGCCGGCTCCAGTAACGACGGATCGGCTCGGGCGCGCGGGCGAGGATCTCCGCCGTGAGCTCGGCCGCGGACGGCAACTCGTCCGGGCGCGGCACGTCGGGCATCGGCATCTGGTGGTCGAGCCCCTCCTCCACCCGCTGGAACGAGGCCGACAGCGTGAAGATCGCCTCGCCGTGCTGGATGCCGTGGACGATGCGGGTCGTGAACGAGCCGCCGTCGCGGATGCGCGACACCTCGTAGATGACGGGCGCCTTCGGGTTGCCGGGGCGCAGGAAGTAGCCGTGCAGCGAGTGGACGGGGCGCTCGGCCGCCACGGTGCGCTGCGCGGCGACGAGCGTCTGCGCGATCACCTCGCCGCCGAAGGTGCGCTGCCAGCCGACGGACGAACTGACGCCGCGATAGAGGTTCTCCTCCAGCTTCTCGAGGTCGAGCGCCCGGATCAGCCGGTCCATCGTCTCGTCCATGTCCTCGGCTCCCCTTCGCGCGTCGATCCTTCGCGCGCCTTGTCCGGCATATCGATCGCGCCCGCAAGGCAGGGCTCTTTGGTTGCCCCGGCGGGGCGGGGCGCCTAGATCAGGGTTCGAGAAAGGGTCGCGCGGCGGCCCGCAGAGATCGAAGGGGAAACCCGTTCCATGTCCGAGACAAAGGCCGCGCCCGCCTCGCCCGCCCGCGCCGACATCGTGGTGGCGGGGGCCGGTTACGTCGGCCTCGTCAGCGCCGTCGCGATCAAGCAGGCCGCGCCCGAACTCGACGTCCTCGTGGTCGACGCGGCGCCGGACGGGGTCTGGGAGCGCGACACGCGCGCCTCGGCGATCGCCGCGGCCGCGATCCGCATGCTGACGCGCCTCGGGGCCTGGGACGCGATCGCGCCCGAGGCCGAGCCGATCCGCGAGATGATCGTGACGGATTCGCGCACCAGCGACCCCGTGCGCCCGGTCTTCCTGACCTTCGGCGGCGAGGCCGAGCCGGGCGAACCCTTCGCCCACATGGTGCCGAACGTCGCCCTGAACGGCGCGCTGCGCGCGCGCGCCGAGGCGCTCGGGATCGCCATCCGCGCCGGTGCGCCGGTGACCGGCATCGCGGATCGCCCGGCCTCGATCGCGGTCGAGTTGGGCGCCGAGACGG
>NZ_CAJYIU010000134.1 GCF_913775355.1 uncultured Aureimonas sp. | reverse complement strand
CCCGTGCAGCAGGAGATCTTGGGCGGGATCAAGGCGCTGCTTGATCCGAGCGACCTCTTCAACCCCGGCTGCCAGATCGCCTCGCCGCGCGACGGAACGGATGTGACGGTCTTCTGAGAGGTGGCGTGGACAGTCCGCCGGGTCGTCTCGACGGTGCTCCCCCTTCGCGGCTTCATTGCCGACGCTCGCCGAAACGTCGGCAGCGACGACGCCTGTCGCCGCGCTGTTTCAGAAGGCTTCCTGATCAGCCGATGGACGGCGACGTTCGAAACGTCGCTTAACCTGCCACAGTCTCGGAAAGCGTGCGGCGGACGGCCTGCGACCAGCCTCTCAGCTTGGCACCGCGCTCCACCGCCTCCATCGCCGGCTCGAAGCGGCGCTCCAGGCGCCAGCGGGCGGAGAAGCCGTGCATGTCGGGCCAGGCGCCGCAGTGGCGCCCTGCCAGCCAGGCCGCCCCGAGCGCCGTGGTCTCGAGGACGGTCGGCCGGTCCACCGGCGCGTCGAGGATATCGGCAAGGCGCTGCATCGTCCAGTCGCTCGCGACCATGCCGCCGTCGACCCGCAGAACGGTGTCGGACGCGCCCTTCCAGTCGCGGCGCATGGCCGACAGGAGGTCCGCCGTCTGGAAGCAGACGGCTTCCAGCGCGGCCCGCGCGATCTCGTTCGGGCCGGTGTTGCGCGTCAGCCCGTAGATCGCGCCGCGCGCCTCGGCGTCCCACCACGGCGCCCCGAGGCCGGTGAAGGCGGGCACGAGATAGACGTCCTGACCGTCGTCGGCGCGGGTCGCCATCGGGCCGGTGTCGGACGCCTTCTCCACGATCTTCAGACCGTCGCGCAGCCACTGCACGGCAGCACCGGCGATGAAGATCGACCCCTCCAGCGCATAGGTCGTTTGTCCGTCGAGCCGGTAGGCGATGGTCGAGAGAAGGCGGTTCGCGGAGCGAACGCGCTCGGTGCCTGTGTTGAGGACCGCAAAGCACCCGGTGCCGTAGGTCGACTTCATCATGCCCGGCCGGAAGCAGGCGTTTCCGAGCGTGGCGGCGTGCTGGTCGCCGGCGATGCCGCAGATGCGGATGCCCTCACCGAACAGCGAGGCATCGGTCGTACCGAAATCGGCCGCGCAGTCGCGCACTTCGGGGAGGATCGCCCGCGGCACGTTGAGAAGGCGCAGCAGCTCGTCGTCCCACTCGTTGCGGGCCGTGTCGAAGAGCATGGTGCGCGAGGCGTTCGTGGCGTCGGTCGCGTGGACGCGCCCGCCCGTCAGGCGCCAGAGGAGAAAGGTATCGACCGTGCCGAAGGCGAGCTTGCCGGCCTCGGCCTTGGCTCGCGCGCTCGACACGTTGTCGAGCATCCAGGCGATCTTGGTGCCGGCAAAATAGGGGTCCACCACGAGGCCGGTGCGCTCGGAGATCGTCTCCTCCGCGCCATCCTCGACGAGGCGGCGGCAGATGTCGGCTGTGCGCCGGTCCTGCCAGACGATGGCGTTGTGGATGGGCTGGCCGCTGTCGCGGTCCCAGATCAGCGTCGTCTCGCGCTGGTTGGTGATGCCGATGCCGGCGATGTCGCGCGGCGAGAGCGAGGCGTCGGCGAGCGCCGTCTTCACCGTCTCGACGACGGAGCGCCAGATCGCCTCCGGGTCGTGCTCGACCCAGCCGGAGCGCGGCAGGATCTGCTCGAACTCCTGCTGGCCGACGCCCACCACGCGGAAGCTGTCGTCGAAGACGATGGCGCGGGACGACGTCGTGCCCTGGTCGATCGCGAGCACGTATCCGGTCATGAAGCGAAACCCTCCGGTTTGAAACGGGTGCGGGAGGGCCGGTCGTCCGGCCCTCCCGCTCGTGTGTCAGGTCGGGCGGATCACTTGGCCGGAGCCGCGTCCGCCCAGCTCTTCACCAGCTCGTCGTAGTTGACGGTGACCGGCTTTTCCTTCTCGTTCTCCTTCTTGAGCTGGGGAGCGATGGAGCCGTTCTTCTTCGCCTCGGCGTTCCAGTAGGCGAGGTCGTGCTCTTCGTTGAGCTTCGGCCCCTTGTCGCCCTGGATGCCGGCGCGCTCGAGGCGCGACATCACCTTTTCCTGCTCGGCGCAGAGCGAGTCCATGGCCTCCTGCGGCGTCTTGTTGCCGGCCGCCGCATCGCCGATCGCCTGCCACCAGAGCTGCGCGAGCTTCGGGTAGTCGGGAACGTTGGTGCCGGTCGGCGACCACTGCTTGCGGGCCGGCGAGCGGTAGAACTCGACGAGGCCGCCGAGGTCCTTGGCGCGGTCGGTGAAGCTCTGGTGACGGATCGTGGACTCACGCACGAAGGTGAGGCCCATGTGGCTCTTCTTCACGTCCACCGTCTTGGAGGTGACGAACTGGGCGTAGAGCCAGGCGGCCTTGGCGCGCTCGGTCGGGGTGGACTGCATCAGCGTCCAGGAGCCGACGTCCTGGTAGCCGAGCTTCATGCCGTCGACCCAGTAGACGCCGTGTGGGGAGGGGGCCATGCGCCACTTCGGCGTACCGTCCTCGTTGACCACCGGCAGGCCCTTCTTGACGGCATCGGCGGTGAAGGCCGTGTACCAGAAGACCTGCTGCGCGATCTCGCCCTGCGCCGGAACCGGGCCGGACTCGGAGAAGGTCATGCCCTGCGCCTGCGGCGGCGCGTAGGCCTTCAGCCACTCGAGGTACTTCTCGATCGAGTAGACGGCCGCCGGGCCGTTGGTGTCGCCGCCGCGCGCGACGCACGAGCCGACCGGCTGCGACTTGTCGTTGACGCGGATGCCCCATTCGTCGACGGGCAGGCCGTTCGGCAGGCCCTTGTCGCCGTTGCCGGCCATCGACAGCCAGGCATCGGTGAAGCGCCAGCCGAGCGAGGGGTCCTTCTTGCCATAGTCCATATGGCCGTAGACCTTCTTGCCGTCGATCTCGCGCCCGGTGAAGAACTTGGCGATGTCCTCGTAGGCAGACCAGTTGACCGGCACGCCGAGGTCGTAGCCGTACTCCTTCTTGAAGTCGGCCTTGTTCTTCTCGTCGTTGAACCAGTCGTAGCGGAACCAGTAGAGGTTGGCGAACTGCTGGTCGGGCAGCTGGTAGAGCTTCTTGTCGGGCGCCGTGGTGAAGCTGGTGCCGATGAAGTCGGCGATGTCGAGGGTCGGGGACGTCACGTCCTTGCCGTCGCCCGCCATCCAGTCGGTGAGGTTGCGCACCTGGTTGTAGCGCCAGTGCGTGCCGATGAGGTCGGAGTCGTTGACGTAGGCGTCGTAGATGTTCTCGCCCGACTGCATCTGCGTCTGCAGCTTCTCGATCACGTCGCCTTCGCCGATGATGTCGTGCGTCAGCTTGATGCCGGTGATGTCGGAGAAGGCCTTGGCGAGGACCTTCGACTCGTAGTCATGGGTGGTGATGTTCTCGGAGACGACCTTGATCTCCATGCCGGCGAAGGGCTTCGCGGCATCGATGAACCATTGCATCTCCTTTTCCTGGTCGGCGCGCGAGAGACTGGACTGGTCCTTGATCTCGGCGTCGAGGAACGATTTGGCCGCGTTCATATCGGCAAAGGCCGGCCCGCCGGCGAGCGCGATGGCGATGCCCGCCGCGCTCATCATCCAATGTTTCTTCATGTCGGTCTCCTCCCAAGAGCCTTGCAGTCTGCGGCCGGTCTGACGAGCCCTCCCGCGCGACCGGCCGCGCGCGACGGGGTTTTCCGCCGCTTCAGACGAAGCGGAACACGAGCCCCGCATAGACGAGGCAGACACCGAGCGCCCACCAGAGCTGGGCGTCGGGAAAGAAGAACAGCGAGCCGAGGCAGATGAAGGCCGAGCCGAGCAGCGACACGAACAGCCGGTCGCCGCGCGTCGTCTCGAAGCGGAGCACCCCGACCCGCGGGCTGCCGCCGGGCGAGGCCACCTCCCAGACGCCCATCATGGCGATGAGGGCGAAGATGCAGAGGAAGAAGGCGGTGGTCGGCCAGGTCCAGGCCATCCATGAGAAGTCCATTCGTCCCTCCTCAGACGCGGCCCAGGGCAAAGCCCTTGGCGATGGTGTTGCGGATGAACAGGCTGGAACCGTCCATCACACTCTCCCGAGGGCAAAGCCCTTGGCGATGTAGTTCCGGACGAACCAGATCACGATCGCGCCGGGAATGATGGTCAGCGCGCCGGCGGCCGCGAGGACGCCCCAGTCCATGCCTGACGCCGAGACGGTGCGCGTCATGATCGCCGAGATCGGCTTGGCGTCGGTGACCGTCAGCGTGCGGGCGATCAGAAGCTCGACCCACGAGAACATGAAGCAGAAGAAGGCTGCGACGCCGATGCCGCTCGCGATCAGCGGCATGAAGATCTTGAAGAAGAAGCGCGGGAACGAGTAGCCGTCGATATAGGCGGTCTCGTCGATCTCCTTCGGCACGCCGGACATGAAGCCTTCCAGGATCCATACCGCCAGCGGCACGTTGAACAGGCAGTGCGCGAGGGCTACCGCGATGTGCGTGTCGATCAGGCCGAAGGCCGAATAGAGCTGGAAGAAGGGCAGGGCGAACACGGCCGGCGGCGCCATGCGGTTGGTCAGCAGCCAGAAGAACAGATGCTTGTCGCCGAGGAACCGGTAACGCGAGAAGGCGTAGGCCGCCGGCAGCGCCACCGCGACCGAGATCACCATGTTCATCACGACATAGATGATCGAGTTGATGTAGCCGGAGTACCAGGACGGGTCGGTGAAGATCGTCCGGTAGTTCGCGAGCGTCGGGTCCTGCGGCCAGAGCGTGAAGGTCGAGACGATCTCCTGGTTCGTCTTGAAGCTCATGTTGACGAGCCAGTAGATCGGCAGGAGCAGGAACAGGATGTAGATCGCCGGGATCAGCGCCTTCGGCCGAAACCGGCCGGATGCCATGCGCGAGCGGGCCTTCAGCGCCTGCTCGGAATGCAGCGCCGGCGGAATGGCGCCGTGCGCCTCCGCGGCGGGAACGGTGGTGGCGCTCATGCCTGGTCTCCCGTGCTCGGCCGGTCGGTGCCCGCGTTTGTCATCACGGTGTAGAAGACCCACGAAAGGAGCAGCACGATCAGGAAGTAGATCAGGCTCATGGCCGCCGCCGGGCCGAGGTCGAACTGCCCGACCGCGGTCTTCACGAGGTCGATCGACAGAAAGGTGGTCGAGTTGCCGGGACCCCCGCCCGTCACCACGAAAGGCTCGGTGTAGATCATGAAGCTGTCCATGAAGCGCAGCAGCACGGCGATCAGCAGCACGCGGCCCATCTTGGGCAGCTGGATGTAGCGGAACACCGCCCAGCGCGAGGCGCCGTCGATCTTGGCCGCCTGATAGTAGGCGTCGGGGATCGAGACGAGGCCGGCGTAGCAGAGGAGAACGACGAGGCTCGTCCAGTGCCAGACGTCCATGACGATCAGCGTCGCCCAGGCGTCGAACGAGTTCTGCACGTAGTTGTAGGGGATGCCGAGGCTGGCCAGCGTGTGGCCGAGAAGGCCGATGTCGGTGCGCCCGAAGACCTGCCAGATCGTACCGACGACGTTCCACGGAATGAGGAGCGGCAGGGCCATGAGCACCAGGCAGACCGGCACCCAGATGCCCTTCTTGGGCATGGCGAGCGCCACGAGGATGCCGAGCGGCACCTCGATGGCGAGGATGATGCCGGAGAAGATCAGGTTGCGCACCAGAGCGTCGTGGAAGCGCGAGGACTGGAGCACGTCGGTGAACCACTCCGTCCCCGCCCAGAAGAACTCGTTGTTTCCAAACGAGTCCTGCACCGAGTAGTTGACGACGGTCATCAGCGGGATCACCGCCGAGAAGGCCACCAGCAGGAGCACCGGCAGCACCATGAACCAGGCCTTGTTGTTCCAGGTCTTTTCCATGGTTCAGCCCCTTTCCGCCACGAGCCAGCTGTCGGCATAGAGGTTGACCGCTCCGGGCTCGAAGCGCACGGCGGCGTCCGCCGGAACCTCGGCGCCCTCTGGCAGGATCGCGGCGAGCTTGTCGCCGCCGAGGCGCGCGCGCACGATGCGCTCGGAGCCGATGTCCTCGATCTTGTCGATGCGGACGGGCAGCGATCCGTCGCTTCCCTGCGGCACGAGGCGCACGAATTCCGGGCGCACGCCGAGTTCGATCTTGCGGGCGGCGCCGGGGGCCATCGAGCGCGTCTCGACCGAGCCGCCCTCGAGGATCGCGCGGCCGTTCTCGATGCGGCAGGGCAGGACGTTCATGCCCGGCGAGCCGATGAAGTAGCCGACGAAGGTGTGGCGCGGCCGCTCGAACAGCTCCTTCGGCGTGCCGATCTGGACGACCTGGCCCTCGTACATGACGACGACCTTCTCGGCGAAGGTCAGCGCCTCGGTCTGATCGTGCGTGACGTAGACCATCGTCGCGCGGAACTCGCGATGGAGTTCCTTCAGAAGCGAGCGCAGGACCCACTTCATCTGCGGGTCGATGACGGTCAACGGCTCGTCGAAGAGGATGGCGTTGACGTCGTTGCGCACGAGGCCGCGGCCGAGCGAGATCTTCTGCTTCTCGTCGGCGGTGAGGCCGCGCGCCTTCCGGTTGGCCTTCGGGGTGAGGGCGAGACGGTCCAGCATCGTGGCGACGCGCCGCGAGATCTCGGCCTCGGGCACCTTTCGGTTGCGCAGCGGGAAGGCGAGGTTCTCCGCCACGGTCATCGTGTCGTAGATCACCGGAAACTGGAACACCTGCGCGATGTTGCGGGCCTCCGGGGCGAGGTCGGTCACGTCGCGCTCGCCGAACCGCAGCCGCCCTTCGGATGGGATGAGCAGGCCGGAGATGATATTGAGAAGCGTGGTCTTGCCGCAGCCCGACGGGCCGAGCAGGGCATAGGCACCGCCGTCCTCGAACACGTGGTCGACCTCGCGCAGGGCGTAGGTCCCGGCGCGTGCGAGTTCTGGCGTGTAGGCGTGTCGGATGTGATCGAGCTGGATCTTGGCCATCGGTTCCTCCCTCAGGCCGCGCGCGCGAGGGCCTGGGCGACGGCCCGGCCGTCCGCTCCGAAGACACGCATGTCGGCGGGCGAGAAATGCAGGGTGATCGGATCGCCGCGCTCGGCCGAGCGGACGCCCGGCAGGACCGCCACGATCCGCTCGCCGCCGAGCTCGGCATGCAGGTAGGTCTGCGAACCGGTGACCTCGGTCACCACGACGCGGGCCTCGAAGCTGGCCGCCCCCGGCGCGGCCCCGCCGGCGCGCAGATGGTGCGCCCGGACGCCCGCGAGATAGTCGCCGTCGGTGAGGCCGGGCGCGGGAATGGAGAACCCGTGCGGCGACGTGAGCTGGCCGCCGTGCGCGCTCATCGGCAGCACGTTCAGCGGGGGATCGGAGAAGATGCGCGCGGTCTCGAGGTCCACCGGGCGACGGTAGACGTCGGGGGTCGGACCGAATTGGGTGACGCGTCCCTTGGAGAGCGTCGCGGTGTTGCCGCCCAGAAGGAGCGCCTCGGTCGGCTCCGTCGTCGCATAGACGAAGATCGCGCCGCCCTCGGCGAAGATGCGCGGCAGTTCCTCGCGCAGTTCCTCGCGCAGCTTGTAGTCGAGATTGGCGAGCGGTTCGTCGAGAAGCACGAGGTCCGCCTTCTTGACGAGGGCACGCGCCAGCGCGGTGCGCTGTTGCTGGCCGCCCGAGAGATTGAGCACCGTGCGATCGAGATAGGGCTCGAGCTTCATCAGCCTGGCCGCGCTCGTCACCTCGGAGCGGATTTCTGCCTCGGGCCGTCCCTTCACGCGCAGCGGCGAGGCGATGTTCTCGAACACCGTCATCGCGGGGTAGTTGATGAATTGCTGGTAGACCATCGCGACGTTGCGCTTGGCCACCGGCACGCCGGTCACGTCGCGCCCGTCCATGAAGATGCGTCCATTCGTCGGCCGGTCGAGCCCGGCCATCAGGCGCATGAGGCTGGTCTTGCCCGACAGGGTCGGGCCCAGAAGGACGTTCAGCGAGCCGCGCTGCAGCGTCAGGCTCACGTCCTCGATATGGGTCTCGGCGCCGACGCGCTTGCCGACCTGTTCCAAAAGCAGCACCCGTTTCCTCCCGTGCAGCCTTGATTTCATCACCGCGTTCGCACCCGTCCTCCGGTGCGACCCGCGCTACTCCGCGGCGAGCCCCGGACTTCGCTCCCGCGCGACAAGGGTTCGAAGGCATTCCTCCAGCGGCCCCGTCTCGTCCGGCGCAAAGCGCAGCCCGAGCTTAGAGCGGCGCCACAGGACGTCCTCGACGCTGCGGGCCCATTCGTTGTGCACGAGCCACGCGACCTCGCGCTCGCTGAGGCCGTGGCCGAGGTCGCGGCCCCAGTCGGCCCCCCCGTCCTTCGCCATCGCCAGGGCATCCGTGCCATAGGCGCGGACAAGGCGTTCGCGGGTCGATTTCGAAAGGTTCGGGGAGAGCGACGCAAGCTCGGCCTCGAGCAGGCCGAGGCCGTCCACCGGAAAATTGCCGCCGGGCAGGGACGCGTCGCCGGTCCAGGCGCCGCGCTTGGCCCCGAGCGACTTCTCGATCGAGCCGAGAACGTCCTCGGCCAGCCGGCGGTACGTCGTGATCTTGCCACCGAAGATGTTGAGGAGCGGCGCGCCGGCCGACGTGTCCACCTTCAGGACGTAGTCGCGCGTCGCTTCCTGCGCCTTCGAGGCGTGGTCGTCGAACAGCGGGCGCACGCCCGAGAAGGTCCAGACGATGTCCTCGCGCCGCAGCGGCGTCTCGAAATACTCGCTCGCGGCGCCGAGAAGGTAGGTCGTCTCCTCCTCGCTGATCGCCGCCTTCGCCGGATCGCCGGTGTAGTCGCGATCGGTCGTGCCGACCAGCGTGAAGTCGCGCTCGTAGGGGATCGCGAAGATGATGCGGCCGTCGGCGTTCTGGAAGATGTAGGCGCGGTCGTGATCGAAGAGCTTGCGCATGACGATGTGCGAGCCTTGGACGAGGCGGATGTTGTGCGCGTCGTTGCGACCCATCGCCGAACGGATCACCTGATCGACCCAGGGGCCGGCCGCGTTCACGAGGAACCGTGCGGCGACGGTCTCGACGGCGCCGGTCCCGGCGTCCTCGAGCGTGATCGTCCAGCCGTCGGCCTCGCGGCGGGCGCTCGTCACGCGGGTCCGCACGCGGATCGAGGCGCCGTGGCGCTGCGCGTCGCGGGCGTTGAGCACCACAAGCCGCGTGTCGTCGACGCGTGCGTCGGAATACTCGAACCCCTTGGCGAACTCGCGCTTCAGCGGCGCGCCGAGCGGGCCTCGCAGGTCCACCGTGCGCGTTGCGGCCAGCTTCTTCCGGCCGCCGAGATGATCGTAAAGGAAGAGGCCGAGGCGCAGCAGCCAGGAGGGGCGAAGGCCCGCATGGTGCGGCAGCACGAAGCGCAGCGGCTCGATGATGTGGGGCGCGATGCCCCAAAGCACTTCGCGCTCCATCAGCGCCTCGCGCACGAGGCGAAACTCGTAGTGCTCGAGATAACGCAGGCCGCCGTGGATCAGCTTGGTGGACCAGGAAGACGTGCCGCTCCCCAGATCCTTGGCTTCCGCCAGGCCGACTGAGTATCCGCGACCGGCCGCATCGCGAGCGATGCCGCAGCCGTTGATTCCGACGCCGATGATGAAAACGTCGAAGCGCTGCATGACCCCACCGCTTTCGCAATGCAGCAAAAACCGCGCAAATGCGAAAGTAACGGGATTACAAACGAAAATAAACGAAAGTCAAGCGGGCTCAGCTTTCGCCGGTCTCGAGCGCCGTTTCGATCAGCCGAACCCCGGCCTGACGGCAGATGTCGCGCACTTCCTCCGAACCGCATCGGTCCGTGACGAAGCTTTGCACCTGCGAGATGTGGCCGATTCGAACGGGTGCACTGCGCTCGAACTTCGACGAGTCGGAGACCAGGATGACGTGGCGGGCATTGGCCATGATCGCCTGCGCGACCCGGACTTCGCGGTAGTCGAAGTCGAGGAGGGCACCGTCGGAATCGATGGCCGAGACGCCGACGATGGCGAAGTCGACCTTGAACTGCCGGATGAAATCGACCGCGGCCTCGCCGACGATGCCGCCGTCGGTGCGCCGGATGACGCCGCCGACCACGATCACCTCGATATGCGGGCTCGCGCGCATCACGTTGGCGACGTTGAGGTTGTTGGTGATGACGAGAAGGCCGGCATGGTGCAGCAGCGCCTGGGCCGCCGCCTCCGTCGTCGTGCCGATGTTGATGAAGAGCGACGAACGGTCGGGCACGAGATCGGCGGCCGCGCGGCCGATCTCCAGCTTTTCGGCGGCGGCGATGGCGCGGCGCGCATCGTAGCCGACGTTCTCGGCGCCCGAGCCGAGGACCGCGCCGCCGTGGATGCGCGACAGAAGGCGCTGCTCGCACAGTTCGTTGAGGTCTTTGCGGATCGTCTGGACGCTGACCTCGAACCGACCCGCCAGCGCGTCGACGAGAACCTTGCCCTCACGCTTGGCCGTTTCGACGATTCGGGCCTGACGCTCGGACAACATGGCAACCTCGATCAAAGACAGGCGAAAAGCGAAACCGAAATGCTACGAAACGAAACATACTGTCAGTTGCGCGCGAAAGGAAACGGGACCATCTTTTTCGCCGGAAACCATCGTCGGGAAAATCGGCCTTGTCCCTTTGACGGGAGCTCCAGCTGCCCTATAGAGCGGCCCCGTCGCATGGTTGACCAAATGTTGTGATCCAGAAGACGGGAGGGACTGATGGATATCGTGAAGGAAAATCGAATGATGAAGGCAGCGAATTTCGCCCTGACGCGCGACGACATCGTGCGCATGGAAGGCGAGGATGCAGCCCGCAGCAGTCGGACGCGCCGTGACAACCCCTACCGCCCCGGCAGCGCCGACTGGCGCGCCTGGTGCACCGGCTTCGACGCCATCCGCTGATCGGCGGACGCGTCTGACCACTGACCATCGACCGGGTCGGCTCGCGTCGGCCCGATCACATCCTCCGGCTGCGGCCCTACCACGTCTGGCGACCGCCCGGAGCGCCATGAGCGCTGATCGGCGCTCTCACGTGCCGCAGAAGGTCCGATAGGGTGCCGCCGGACCGGGATCGGCCCACCGGGCAGCCTCCGGCTGGTCGTCGTAGGGGCGCATCAGCACGGCGAGGAACGCCTCGAACGGTCTGAAATCCTCGTTCTGAACCGCGGCCGCAATCACCTCTTCTACGCGCTGGTTGCGCGGGACGAAGGCCGGATTGACGGCGCGGATCGCGGCGGCCACGGCCTGCGTGTCGAGGTGCTTCTCCACGATCCGCTCGCGCCACTCGTCGACCCAGGCCGTGAATGCCGCTGGGTCGCGGAACCCCGCCCCCACGTCTTCTCCGTTCGCGCCTGCCGCGAGCGACGCCAGTCCGCGGAACGTCGCGGTGAAGTCGGCTTCGCCCGCCTTCATAATCGTCAGAAGGTCGTCCGCCAACGCCCAATCGCGTTCGTCGCCGCCCGCAAGCCCGATCTTCGCCAGCAGCCCCTCGCGGTAGGTCGCATTGAACGCTTCGGCGTAGATCGACAGCGCGCCGGTCGCCTGTTCCATCGCCTCGGCTTCCAGCTCCGACAGAAGCGGCAGGAGGCATTCGGCGAGGCGCGCGAGGTTCCATTGCCCGATCGCCGGCTGGTTGCCGAAGGCGTAGCGGCCGCCACGATCGATCGAGCTGAAGACCGTCGCCGGATCGTACCGGTCGAGAAAGGCGCAGGGACCATAGTCGATCGTCTCGCCTGACACCGCCATGTTGTCGGTGTTCATGACGCCATGAACGAAGCCGAGAAGCATCCAGCGCGCGATCAGGGCGCCCTGCCGACGCGCGACGCCCTCCAAAAACTGGCGATAGCGGTCGGGCGCCCCGAGCGCGTCCGGCTGGTGGCGGGCGATCGCGTGATCGGCGAGGGCGCGCAAGTTGTCGTCCTCGCCGCGCGCGGCGAAGTACTGGAACGTGCCGACGCGGATATGGCTTGCGGCGACGCGCGTGAGGACGGCGCCGGGCAGTTCGGTTTCGCGATAGACGCTCTCGCCGGTCGTCACAATCGCCAGTGAACGGGTCGTCGGGACGCCGAGCGCATGCATCGCCTCGCTGACGAGATATTCGCGCAGCACCGGCCCCAGCGCCGCCAGCCCGTCGCCCTGCCGCGAATAGGGCGTGATGCCCGAGCCCTTCAGCTGCAGGTCGCGGCGCTGCCTGTGGCGATCGACGACCTCCCCGAGAAGGATGGCGCGCCCGTCACCAAGGCGCGGCACGAACTGGCCGAACTGGTGCCCGGCGTAGACGAGGGCGATCGGCTCCGACCCTTCCGCGGCCCGAGCACCGGCGAGGACGGCGGCGCCCTCCTCGGTTTCGAGCGATGTCGGGTCGATCCCGAGATCGTCGGCCAGCGCGTGGTTGACCTTGACGGTGCGGGGGGCGGCCAAAGCCTTCGGTGCGATCGGAGCATGGAACGCCTTGGGCAGGCGCGCATAGCTGTTGTCGAACGGAATGGCGATGCCCATCGCTTCTGGCCCCCGAGTTCAAGATTGCTCTTCGCAGATGGGACCGCGCCGGCGATCTTTCCACCGCGTTGGTGCGGTCGCAGACAAGCTTCCGCTGGCATCTGGTATCATGAGCATTTATGACGTTCTTTGCGCGGGGATGGGCGCGGACGGGTGATCCTGCGGGAGGGGTGTGGCGATGCTGATCGGGATCGACTGGGGTGGCACCAAGATCGAGGGCGTGGCGCTGTCGCCGGAGGGGCAGGAACTCGCGCGCATCCGCGAGGACACGCCGCGCCACGACTACGACGGCTGCATCGCGATGATCCGCGGCATCATCGACCGTCTGGAGGCGACCACGGGTCAACGCGGCTCGGTCGGCATCGGCATTCCCGGTTCGCTGGAGCCGAAGTCGCGTTTAGGGAAGGGCGCGAGTTCCACCTGGCTCCTCAATCGCCCGGTCGAGGCCGATCTCCACGCGCGCCTCGGCCGCCCGCTCCGCGTCGAGAACGACGCGGACTGCCTCGCCGCCTCCGAGGCGGTGGACGGAGCCGGCGCCGGCTACAACGTGGTCTTTGCGGTCATCCTCGGCAGCGGCGCGGGCGCCGGCATCGCCGTCGGTGGCCAGGCCCATCACGGTCCCAACAATTCCGCCGGCGAGTGGGGGCACAATCCGCTGCCGATGCCGCATGCGTCGGAGCTTCCGGGCCAGCCCTGCTACTGCGGCAAGCACGGATGCCTCGAGACCTGGGTGTCGGGCCGCGCCTTCGAGGCGGAGTACGCCCGCCACACCGGCACCGAGCTGAAGGCTCGCGAGGTGATGGAGAAGGTGCGGGCCGGCGATCGGCTGGCCGGCCTCATCTGGGACCGCTACTGCGACCGGACGGCGCGCGGTCTTTCGGTGGTGGTCAACACGCTGGACCCCGACGTCTTCGTCATGGGCGGCGGCATGTCGAACATTCCCGAACTCTACGACGAACTGCCTGGGCGCATCGCCAAGTACACGTTCTCGACCGTCTTCCACACGCCGATCGTCCCGTCCCGCCATGGCGACTCCAGCGGCGTGCGCGGTGCCGCCTGGCTGTGGAAGGACGGCTGACGACGGCACGCCCTTTATCCCGTCTCCGTTTCTCGAAAGGCATCTCATGCAGTCTAGCGAACTCGACCGCCGCTTCGACTTTGCGCTCGCGCTGATGCGCGAGGCCGGGGCGCTGGCCCTCGACTACTTCGCCCGCGTCGAGACGCTGACGATCGCGTCCAAGGGCCTGCAGGACGTCGTCAGCGAGGCCGACGTCGCCGTCGAGAAGCTGATCCGGGGCCGGCTGGCCGAGAGCTTCCCCGACGACGCCTTCTTCGGCGAGGAGAGCGGACGCAGCGAATTCGCGCCGGGTCAGGGCATCTGGGTGGTCGATCCGATCGACGGCACACAGCCCTTCGTCTGCGGCATGTCGAGCTGGTGCATCTCGATCGCCTTCGTCGAGGGCGGCATCAACCGCTTCGGCTTGGTCTTCGCGCCGGTGCGCGACGAACTCTTCGCCGGCGGCGCCGGGCGGGGCGCGACGCTGAACGGCAAGCCGATCCGTGTCCGGACGGCCGCCAGCGTGCGTGAGGGGCTGGTCGCGACGGGATACTCGACCCGGCGCCCGCCCTCCGACCTCCTGCCGGTCTTCCAGCGCCTTCTGGAAGCCGGTGGCATGTTCTATCGCGACGGATCGGGTGCGCTCTCACTCGCCTATGTCGCGGCGGGCCGGCTGATCGGCTACGTCGAGTCCCACATCAACGCCTACGACTGCCTCGGCGCGATGGCGGTGATTGAAGGCGCGGGCGGACAGGTCAGCGATTTCCTGTCCGGCGACAGCCTGTTCTCCGGCAATGCTCTGGTGGCCGCCTCGCCTGAACTCTTCCCATCGTTGAGCGATCTCGCGCGCTACGGCTGAGCTTGCTTCGGCACGGCAACTCGGCAAACTTCGGGGCCGAGGCAACGCATCCAACGACGTCGCCCGATCGAGGAAACGAACTGCGATGAGCGCCTACGACTACGTCATCGCCGGTGGCGGCACGGCGGCTTGCGTCGCCGCCATGCGGCTCGTGAAGGAGCAGGGGGCCCGCGTCCTGATCCTCGAGCGCGGGCCGGCGAAGACGGCACGGCTGATGCGCATGCCGGCCGGGTACATGAAGTATCTCGCCCGCGACGACTTCCTCGAAATGCACCAGACCGCCGCGCAGCCGCGCCTTGGCGGCCGGGCGCCGATCGTGCCGCAGGCGAAGGCGCTCGGCGGCGGCAGCGCCGTCAACGCCATGGTCTACATGCGCGGCCAGCGCGAGGATTACGACGGCTGGGACGCCTATCTCGGGGGCGGTTCCGGCTGGTCCTACGAGGACCTCCTGCCGCATTTCCGCGCGCTGGAGCGCAACACCAAGTTCAATGACCGCTACCACGGCATAGACGGCGGGCTCCTCGTCTCCGATCCCGGCGCCCTTTGCGACACGACGCAGGACTATCTCCTGACCGCGCAAGGCATGGGCATCCCGCTCAACCCCGACTTCAACGGCGCGCGCCAGAACGGCGTCGGCGTGATGCAGCACACGATGGGCGTGCGCAACGGGCGGATGGAACGCTGCGACGCCGTCACCGCCTTCATCGCCGACCTCCTGAACGACCGTCGCCTGACGATCGTCACGGGAGCGCAGGTGGACCGCGTCCTGTTCGAGGGCGGGCGCGCTGTCGGCCTGTCCTACCGCGAGAACGGGCAGGCGAAGACCGTCCGGGCCGAGCGCGAGGTATTGCTCGCGGCCGGCACCTACAACACGGCCAAGCTCATGATGCTGTCGGGCCTCGGGCCCGCCGACCACCTACGCGAGCACGGGATCGGCGTCGTCGCCGATCTGCCTGGCGTCGGCGCCAACCTGCAGGACCATCACGAGGTGCCGGTCATCGCCACTACGAAGGGGCCGAGCGGCTATTTCGGGCAGGACAAGGGCTGGCCAATGGTCCGCAACGGCCTGCAGTACATGCTCTTCGCTTCCGGACCGGTGACGACGACGGGTATCGAGTCCTGCCTCTTCTACGACCCGGACGGCGGCGAGCGGCCGACGATCCAGCTCTACTGCGCCCCGATCGTCTATCTCGACCGCGACGTGTCGAGCGCCAAGCCGAGCCACGGCGTCACGCTCACCTCGTGCCTGCTGCGGCCGAAGGCGCGGGGCACGGTGCGGCTGCGGTCGGGCGATCCCCACGCGATGCCGCTGGTCGATTCGAACTTCTTCGGCCATCCCGACGACCTGCGCCTGACCGTCGGCTCGCTGCGCTTCGCGCGCGAGGTGCTCGCGTCCCGGCCGCTCTCGGACCGCATCAGGGACGAACTTCTGCCCGGCCGTGACGTGACGGACGACGCAAGCCTC
The DNA here is from genome assembly GCF_913775355.1 of uncultured Aureimonas sp. Classification (GTDB taxonomy): domain Bacteria; phylum Pseudomonadota; class Alphaproteobacteria; order Rhizobiales; family Rhizobiaceae; genus Aureimonas. The sequence continues at coordinate 14,572 of NZ_CAJYIU010000134.1, read as the reverse complement.
GAGGCGTTCTGCGGCAAGACGGTGAAGACGAACTATCACCCGGTCGGATCGGCCCCGATGGGGCCGGACGGCGATCCGATGGCGGTGCTCGATCCGTCGCTTCGCGTGCGCGGCGTCGAGGGTCTTCGCGTGATCGACTGCTCGGCGATGCCGATGATCCCGTCGGGCAACACGAATGCGCCCGTCATGGCGCTGGCGAGCCGCGCGGTGGACCTGATCGCAGGCAATTCGAAGGCGAAGGGCGCGGCGGCCTGACCGCCGCGCTTGACTTTCGTCAGGCGGCGTTCGAGACCTTGAGGCTGCCGTTCTTGTAGCGCTTGGCCATATCGGCGAGGTCGATCGGCTTGATGTTGCCGGCATGGCCGGCGGTGCCGAACTCCTCGAAGCGCTGGGCCGCCAGCTTGGTGATCGCGGCCATGCCGGGGCCGAGATACTTGCGCGGGTCGAACTCTTCCGGGTTCTCCGCGAAGACCTTGCGGATCGCGCCGGTCAGCGCGAGGCGGCAGTCGGTGTCGATGTTGATCTTGCGCACGCCGTGGCGGATGCCGCGCTGGATCTCCTCGACCGGCACGCCCCAGGTCGGCTTGATCTGGCCGCCGTACTTGTTGACGATCTCCTGCAGGTCCTCCGGCACCGAGGACGAACCGTGCATCACGAGATGCGTGTTCGGCAGCTTCTTGTGGATCGCCTCGATGACGTTCATCGCCAGGACGTCGCCGTCCGGCTTGCGCGAGAACTTGTAGGCGCCGTGCGATGTGCCCATGGCCACCGCCAGCGCATCGACATGCGTGTCCTCGACGAAGCGGGCGGCTTCCTCGGGGTCCGTCAGCAGCTGGTCGTGGTCGAGCGTACCCTCGAAGCCGTGGCCGTCCTCCTGCTCGCCGCCGCCGGTCTCGAGGCTGCCGAGAACGCCGATCTCGCCCTCGACCGACGCGCCGCACCAGTGGGCCATGTCGGAGACGCGGCGGGTGATCGCGGCATTGTAGGCGTAGTCGGCGAGCGACTTGCCGTCTTCCTTCAGCGAGCCATCCATCATCACCGAGGTGAAGCCGTGCTGGATGGCGGTGATGCAGGTGGCTTCGTTGTTGCCGTGGTCGAGATGCATGCAGATCGGAATGTCCGGGTGCATCTCGGACAGGCCTTCGATCAGCCGAGCGAGGATCAGGTCGTTGGCATAGGCGCGCGCGCCGCGGCTGGCCTGCAGGATGACCGGCGAGTCCGTCTTGGCAGCCGCGGCCAGGATCGCGAGGCCCTGTTCCATGTTGTTGATGTTGAACGCGGGCACGCCGTAGCTGTGCTCGGCGGCGTGGTCGAGAAGCTGGCGAAGCGTGATGAGGGCCAAGGCGGTTCTCCGGGCGGGGTCAGGACAGGGACGAGACGACGTCGGACACGATGGAGAGATAGCCCTCCGCATTCCAGGCGGAACGGCCGATGAAGAGGCCGTCGATGTGCTCTTGGGTTGCAAGTTCCACGCAGTTGCCGGGATTGACGCTACCGCCGTAGAGGACGGGCAGAGCGAAGCCCAGCTTCTCGCGGGTCAGCTCCTTGATGCGGGCATGCTGCTCGTCGGCAAAGCTCGGTTCGGCCGGCGTGCCGCCTTCGCCGATCGACCAGACCGGCTCGTAGGCGATGATGACCTTGGCCGGCTGGCTCCACTCGACCTTCGAGATCAGCGCCTCGGTCTGGCGACGCAGCGCCTCGGCCGTGCGTCCGGCGTCGTATTCCTCGCGCGTGTCGCCGATGCAGACGAGGGCGACGAGCCCGTGGCGCACGGCGGCTTCGGTCTTCAGCGCCACCGTCTCGTCAGTCTCGCCGAAATGCTCGCGCCGCTCCGAATGGCCGATCTCCACGAGGCGTCCGCCGCAGTCCTTGACCTGAACGGGGGAGACCTCGCCGGTCCAGGCGCCGGCGTCCTTCCAGTGCGCGTTCTGTGCACCGACGATGATGTCGGTCTTGTCGAGCGCCTGCGCGACGCGATAAAGGACGGTGAAGGGCGGGATCACGAAAAGCTGGGCGCGGTCGTCGCTCGCCCATGGCGACCTTGCAACGGTCTCGCAGAAGGCGTCGGCCTCCGCGATCGTCTTGTTCATCTTCCAGCTGGTGCCGATCCAGGGACGCTTGGTCATGCGGGTCGCCTTTCCTCCCGTAAGCGACTGAAGAAACGATCGGGGCCGGTCGATGGTGCTCGGCCGGCCCCGATCGGGTGTGTTCGCAGCTGTCAGGCGCCGGCCTTGGCGCGGGCCTTCTCGGCGACCTTCTCGGGCGTCAGCCCGAAATGCTTGTAGAGATCGCCGCCCGGTGCCGAGGCGCCGAAGCCGGGCAGGCCGACGACGTCGTCCTCGTCCTCGACGAAGCGCGTCCAGCCGAAGGGCGAGGCGGCTTCGACCGCGATGCGCGGCGCCGAGCCGAGCACCTCGTCGCGATAGGATTTGGGCTGCTTGGCGAAGAGCTCCCAGCAGGGCAGGGACACGACCGCTGCGCGAACGCCGCTGTCCGCCAGAAGCTTCTGCGCGGCTACCGCGATCTCGACTTCGGAGCCGGTGGCGAGGATCGTCACCTGACGCGCGCCGCCCTCGGCCTCGGCCAGCACGTAGCCGCCCTTGGCCGAGAGGTTCTCGCCCACCGTTCCGGTGCGCAGCGCCTTGAGGTTCTGGCGCGACAGGACCAGCGTCGTCGGCGACTTGGTGTTGACGAGCGCGGCCTCCCAGCACTCGGCGGTCTCGACGCCGTCGGCCGGGCGCATGACGAGCATGTTCGGCATGGCGCGCAGCGAGGCGAGGTGCTCGATCGGCTGGTGCGTCGGGCCGTCCTCGCCCTGGCCGATGGAATCGTGCGTCATCACGTAGACGACCGGCTGGTGCATCAGCGCCGACAGGCGCATGGCGGGCCGCGCGTAGTCGGAGAAGCAGAGGAACGTGCCGCCGAACGGGGTGAAGCCGCCGTGTAGCGACAGCCCGTTCATGACGGCGGCCATGCCGTGCTCGCGCACGCCGTAGTAGATGTAGTTGCCGGTGGCGTCCTTCGCCGTCACCGGCTTCATCGCGCCGGCCTTGGTGAGGTTCGAGCCGGTGAGGTCGGCCGAGCCGCCGATCAGCTTGGCGGACTTGGCCGCCAGCGCCTCGATCACGGTCTGGCTGGCCTTGCGGGTGGCGACGGAGGCGGCGTCGGTGGCGAACTTCGCCTTGACGTCGGCAAGGATCGCGCTCGCGTCGCCGTCGAAGCCCTCGACCATCAGCGCCTTCCAGGCGTCCGCATGAGCGGACGCGGCGAGACGCTTCTCCCAGGCATCAGCTTCCGCGGCGCCGCGAGTGCCGACGGCCTTCCAGAAGTCGGTGACGACGTCGGGCAGCACGAAGGGCTCGTGCGCCCACTCGAAATGCTCGCGGGCGAAGGCGATGCCCTCGGCGCCGATCGGCGAACCATGCACGCCGGAGGTTCCGGCCTTCTTGCCTGCGCCGTAGCCGATCGTGGTGCGGCAGGCGATGAGCGTCGGCTTGTCCGAGCGGCGCGCGGCTTCGATCGCGGCGGCCACAGCCTCCGGGTCATGGCCGTCGACGGCCGCCGTCGCCCAGCCCGAGGCCTCGACGCGGCTTGCGAGATCGTCCGAGGTCGTGATGTCGGTCGCGCCGTCGATGGTGATGCGGTTATCGTCCCACAGGACGATGAGCTTGTTCAGCTTCAGGTGGCCGGCGAGCGAGATCGCCTCCTGGCTGACGCCCTCCATGAAGCAGCCGTCGCCGGCGATCGTGTAGGTGTAGTGCGAGACGAGCTCCTCACCGAACCGCTCGCGCAGGATCTTTTCGCCGAGCGCCATGCCGACGGCGGTGGCGAGACCCTGGCCGAGCGGGCCGGTCGTCGTCTCGATACCGGCGCCCTCGCCGAACTCGGGGTGGCCGGCGGCCTTGGAATGAAGCTGGCGGAAGCGCTTCAGCTCGTCGATCGTGAAGTCCTCGTAGCCCGTGAGGTGCAGCAGGCTGTAGAGGAGCATCGAGCCGTGGCCGGCCGACAGCACGAAGCGGTCGCGGTCGGGCCAGTGCGGACGCTTGGCGTCGAACTTCATGAACTGGCTGAACAGGACGGTCGCCGCGTCCGACATGCCGAGCGGCATGCCCGGGTGGCCGGAATTGGCCTTTTCCACCGCGTCCATCGACAGGAAGCGGATGCCGCTGGCCATCGCGCGGATCTGCTTGGCATCCAGGCTGGGGGCTTGTGTCGTGTCCACGGTGGTCGTCTCCCTCGATCTCGGTCGCAGCGCTTCGGTGGGCCCTGCGCGAAGCGACCCGGCCTGCCGGACTCGCGCGGTGCTGCGCCAGCAGAACCACGCCACGGCGCTTGAATCAATCCGCGCGACATGAAAAACGTTCATATGAACGCATGCCTGCCATATGAACAGACATGGCTCATCGCCGTCGATACGTGAAGTCTGACCTGCGGAAGCGAACATGGATGCCATAGCACCCGCCGATGTCGATGCGATGATGGAGGTCGCTCGCCGCTACTACGAGGGGCAGGCCACGCAAGCCGAGATCGCGGCCGAACTCGGCCTGTCTCGCATGAAAGTGAACCGCCTGCTGCGTCAGGCGCGCGATGCGGGGATCGTGGACGTTCGGATCCGCGTCCACCGCGCCGTGGAAGCCGATCTCGAGCGACGGTTGAGGGAGCGGTTCGGCGTCAAGGCGGCGCTGATCGCCGTCGACCGGCGCGAAGCCGACGCGCAGCGCGCCGAGGTGGCGCTGCTGGTGGCGGATTATCTAGAGCGCGAACTCTTCGAGGGCGCGGTCGTCGCCGTCGGCATGGGCCGCAACATCGCCGCCGTCGCCGAGACGCGCGGTCGCCCGTTCCTGGAGCATGCGACCTTTGTCTCCGCCACCGGCGGCGCGCATCAGGCCGGCGAGCCTTCGAACGCCGATCACATCTGCCGCAAGCTCGCACGGCGGTTCGGCGGCGTGCCGGAAACGCTCTACGCGCCGGCCTACGTGCCGGACGCGACGCTGCGCGCCGGCCTGATGGCGAACCCGACCGTGAAGCAGACGCTGGATCTCGGGCGGAGCGCTGCCTTCGCGCTTGTCGGCATCGGCGACCTCGGCGAGGAAAGCCACATGGCGCGGATGGGCTGGTTTCGCCGGGAGGAACTTCTCGGCGCGCGGGCGGCCGGGGTCGTCGGCGATCTGATGGGCTACGACTTTTACGACATCGACGGGCGCGAGCGGAACGAGATTCTGGGCGGGCGCGTCGTCGGGCTGCGCCTCGCCGATATCCGGGCGATCCCGACGACGATCGCGGTCGCGGCGGAACCGACCAAGGCCATGCCGATCCTCGCCGCGCTGCGGACCGGGGCCATCGACGTCATCGCGACCTCGCTCGCCAACGCGCATGGCATTCTCGCCCTCGATCAGGCAACCAAGGGCGTTTGAAGGACCTTGATCGTTTGAACAAGGCTGCGATATTATGAACGGGAGGGCGCCCCGGCGTCGTCGGTCCGGATCCTTGGACCCGCTCCTCAACCATCAGGTGAGACCCATGAAGATCATTCTCGGCGGCGACAACGCCGGCCAGCCTCTCGTCCAGGCCATCAAGGACCACCTTGCCGGCCGCTCCGGTCTGACGGTCGTCGACGCCAGCCAGGCGCCGGACGGGTCGGCGGAGAAGTATGCGACGACCTCCGAGCGCGTCGCCCGGGCCGTCGTGGACGGCGAGTACGACCGCGCGATCCTGTGCTGCGGCACCGGCATCGGCGTCAACATCTCGGCCAACAAGGTGCCCGGCATCCGCGCCGCGCTGACGCACGACACCTATTCCGCCGAGCGCGCCGCCAAGAGCAACAACGCGCAGGTGATCACGATGGGCGCGCGGGTCATCGGCCCCGAGCTCGCCAAGGCGATCGTCGACAAATATCTGGAATCCGAGTTCGATCCCGCCGGCTCGTCGGCCGCCAATGTCGACGCGATCGACGCGCTCGACCGGAAGTACAACGCGTCCTGAACGCTTCGGACGGCGTCATGAAAAAGCCCGCCGCGTCCTTCGACGCGGCGGGCTTTTTCGTGTCGGAACGCCGGATCAGTTGAAGCGGTAGGACAGCTTCGCCGTGATCGTGTGGAAGTCGAAGTCGCCGCTCGAACGGAAGTCGGTGAACTGGCCCGGGATGACTGCCGCGCCCGAACCGTCGAACGGGCCGCCGTTCAGGATGGTCGAGGAGCCGCCATCACCGAGGTTGGTGTAGAGGTACTCGGCGCCGAACGAGATGTTCTGCGTGACCTTCACTTCCATGCCGCCGCCGACCGAGTAGCCCCAGTCGTCCTCGTCCGAGTTGATGACGGCCGGGAAGGCGGCCGTGACGGCCGGGCTGTTGGTCGAGAAGCCGTAGTCGATCTCGCCGTACGCGACACCGCCCGTGGCGTAGAGGAGCGCCATGTCCGTGACGAGGTAGCCGGCGCGCAGGCGGCCGGTCGCGAGGTAGTCGAGGCTGCGCTCGGCCGTGTAGAAGGCCGGCGTGTTCGAGAAGGCGCTGGAGCGCTGCGCGATGTCGAGCGCGTTGATGTCCACGAGGGCGCCGACCACGAAGCGGTCGACCTGATAGTCGTAACCGATGTGCGCGCCGCCGATGAAGCTCGACTCGAACTCCGACGAGAAGTTGTTGCCGAAGGCGCTGGTCAGGAAGGCGGCGCCGGCACCGCCGAAGTTCGGGACGATGGCGAGGTTGTCGCCGTTGTCCGGGTTGAAGGCGCCGCCGCCCTGGATGCCGAGGTAGAGGCCGGTCCAGTTGGAGACCGGGGCCATCACGGCCATCGGCGCTGCCGGCTCTTCGTAGACGACGTCGGCGGCGAGGGCCGGGGAGGCGAGGGCGGCCGAGGCGAGCAGCAGGGCGAGGCGCTTCATGGTGATCTCCAGCGTGCCGTCCTCCGTCGATGCGGGGCGGCGGTTCTTTGCGAAACGGGACGCTCAACGATGCGCCTCTTCGTGAGAGAACCAGATAATGTCGTGCTAGATGACGCAAGGCGGGCGCGGGCGCCCCTCGGCCGGCTGTTGCAGGGGGGACACGCAGCCCGACAAGTCAATTCGTCTCCCAAGTCAAAATTCATATGGAAGGTAAAAGACTTAGCGCGTCAGTTTGCCTGGATGCGTGAAGCGTTCACCAGTGTGTGATGGAATGGCGGTCGGGCTGCCGAGACCGTCCAAGTGACAGAGGCACGCGTCGTGATCACGCGTCCGTGTCGGATCGTGAAAATTGTGGAGGTTTCGAAAGCAGCCTCTTAAGCATGTTCGGCAGTTTACGGACGATTTCCCTTTGTTTTACCGTGGGGAAACCTCGCCACGAAGATAGTCCACCGCAGCTGACAGAGCCTCGGTAAGGACATCGTCATGGATACCTACGTCACGCGAACGGGACGACCTTTGTTCGTCGACCTCGACGGAACGTTGATCCGTGGGGACCTTCTCTGGGAAAGCCTGTTCCACTTCGCACGCCAGCAGCCGCTCGGGTTCTGGCGTCTGTTCGGTTGGGCGTTCCAGGGCAAGGCGGTTCTGAAGGACGAACTGGCTGCGCGCACCGAGATCGACGCGGCGACGCTCCCCTACCGCGAGGAGGTGGTCGCCACGCTGCAGGCCGAGCGGGAGGCCGGTCGGCCGATCATTCTCGCCACCGCCTCAAACGAACGCCTCGCCCACGCCGTGTCCGCCCATCTCGGTCTCTTCGACGAGGTGATGGCGAGCGACCGGACCACGAACCTCTCCGCCGACCGCAAGCTCGAGCGCATCCGCGCCCGCTGCAACGGCGACGCCTTCGATTACGTCGGCAATTCGCACGACGACGTCTGCCTGTTCGAGGCGGCCGAGAGCGCCACCGTGGTCCAGCCCGACCGCTCGGCGCGACGCTGGCACGGCGCGGCGACGCGCCCATCGCGCCTCATCGTCGATACCGGCTCGCTCGCACGCGGCATGCTGAAAGCCATGCGTCCGCACCAGTGGACGAAGAACGTCCTGGTGTTCGTGCCGATGGCGCTGAACCACGAGTTCCTCGACGTGCCGATGGCGCTGAAGGCGCTTCTGGCCTTCGTCTGCTTCTCGCTCGCGGCCTCCTCGGTCTACATCCTGAACGACCTTCTGGATCTCGCGGCCGACCGCCGTCACAAGACCAAGCGCAAGCGTCCCTTCGCGAGCGGCCTCGTGCCGATCCCGGCGGGTCTGGCGCTGGCGGCCGGGCTGTTCATGACGTCCTTCACGATCGCGGCCCTCCTGCCGTGGGAATTCATGGCGACGCTGGCCTTCTACATGGTCGCGACCACGGCCTACTCGTTCGCGCTGAAGCGCATGCTCCTGATCGACGTCCTGACGCTCGCCGGGCTCTACACGACGCGGATCATCGCGGGCGCCATGGCGATCGACTCCAACGAGTCGTTCTGGCTGCTCGCCTTCTCGATCTTCTTCTTCCTGTCGCTGGCGCTGGTGAAGCGCTTCGTCGAGATCATGGACTTCGGCGGCGGCGCGAACCGCTCCTCGACCGGTCGCGGCTATGTCGACGTCGACCTCGACACGGTGGGGCAGGCGGGCATGGCGTCGGGCTTTGCGGCGGTGATGGTTCTCGCGCTCTACATCGACAGCGCGGAGGTGCGCGAACTCTACACGCATCCATATCTTCTCTGGCCGCTCTGCCCGCTCGTCCTCTACATAATCGTGCGCATCTGGGTGCTCGCTCGCCGCAACCACATGCACGAGGACCCCGTCGTCTTCATCATGCACGACTGGCGCTCGCAGATCATGATGGTGCTCGGCGCCTGCATGTTCCTGGTGGCGGCCTATGCCTGAGGTCTACGAGAACTGGGGTCGGATGCCGCCTCCGCCGGAGGGGCGCCGGTCGATGGGGGCGCCGCAGGCCGACGTCTTCCCGGCGGTCCCCGATGCGGCCGGACTTCTGCCGCGCGGCAACGGTCGTTCCTACGGCGACACGTGCCTCAACGAAGCGGGCGTCCTCGTCGACATGCGCGGGCGCAACCGCATCCTCTCCCTCGACCTTCAGGACGGGGTGATCGAGGCGGAGGCCGGCGTCCTCCTCCACCACATCACCGAGCGGATCGCACCGCACGGCTGGTTCCTTCCGGTGACGCCGGGCACCCAGTTCGTCACGCTCGGTGGGGCTCTCGCCAACGACGTCCACGGCAAGAACCACCACCGTCGCGGCACCTTCGGGTCCTGGGTCGAATCCTTCACGCTGACGCGTTCCGACCTCGGCACGCTCGTCTGCTCTCGCACGCAGAATGCCGACTTCTTCGCCGCCACGATCGGCGGGCTCGGGCTGACGGGCATCGTGACGCGAGTCCGCCTCCGGCTGCTCGCCGTGCCGTCCCTGACGATCCGCGAGACGACGCACCGCCTGTCCTGCCTCGACGACTACTTCGCGCGGGCCGCGGAGGCCGACGAGCGGCATGAATACGCCGTCGCCTGGATCGACCAGCTGGCGCGCGGGTCTCGTTTCGGCCGCGGCCACCTGATCTGCGGTGACCATGCCGGCAAGGGCGACCACGCGGGCCGCGCCCGGCGCCCGCTGTTCTCCGTGCCGTTCACGCCGCCGGTCAGCCCCCTGCGCGGGCTGGCGCTGAAGGCCTTCAACGAGCTGAACTTCCGCAAGCTCCGCCGGGCGGAGGTCGAGCGCAACGTGCCCTTCGACGGGTTCTTCTATCCGCTCGATCGTATCGGCGGCTGGAACCGGCTCTACGGGCCGCAGGGTCTTCGCCAGCACCAGAGCGTCGTGCCGGAGGAGATGGGCCGGCAGGCGGTACGGGCGCTGATGGAATGCGCGCTCGCCCACGGGCAGGGCTCGTTTCTCACCGTGCTCAAGCGTTTCGGCGACCTGCCGAGTCCGGGGCTCCTGAGCTTCCCCAGGCGCGGCTACACGCTGACGCTCGACTTTCCCAATCGCGGCCCGTCGACGCTCGCGCTCATGGACGAACTCGACCGGATCACGATCGAGGCGGGCGGAGCGGTGAATCACTACAAGGACGCCCGGATGTCGCCGGAGGTCTTCGCGGCCTCCTTCCCGCGCTGGCGGCGGCTCGAGGCGATGCGCGACCCGGCGATCGTGTCGGACTTCTGGCGCCGCACGGCGCTGTGCCTCGACGCGGGACACCAACGCTACGGCGCCGCCGCCTGAGCAAGGATTGATTGACGCTGGCGGGGGAAATGCCGGTTCACAACCGCGCGAGCCCGCCCCGTCTTTACCGCATGGCATACCGGCTCCGCCAAGGATCCGGCCCGAGATCCAACAGCCGGGAGGCAAGGCGTGAGCCGGTACATCCCCTTCATTCTCTTCACCGTGTTCACCAACGCGGCCGCGCAGATGCTCCTGAAATACGGGATGATGCAGCTCGGCCCGTTGAGCTTTTCGGGCGTCAACCCGATCCTCAAGATCCTCTCGATCGTCTTCAGCCCCTTCGTCTTCCTGGGGCTCCTGACCTTCGTGATCTCGATGGCTTCGCACCTCTTCGTGCTGTCGAAGGTCGAGTTGACCTACGCCTACCCCTTCCTCAGCCTCGCCTATGTCGTCGTCGCCTTCGCCGCCTGGTTTCTCTTCGGCGAGGAACTCAACGCGGCCCGCATCGGCGGCATCGCCCTCATCTGCGCCGGAACGATCCTGATTGCCCGCACGGGCAGCACGATCGCCGACGACGTGCCGGTGACCATCACCGCCAAGACCCATTCCACCGAAGGAGCCATTCGATGAAGCACGTGATCTTCGGCGGCGACGGTTTCGTCGGCCGCCATCTCGCCCAGCGCCTCGTCTCGGACGGCGAAGAGGTCATGGTCGCCGACATCGCCAAGGCCGACCTGCCGCACTACGCCCGCGCCACGCATCTCAACGTCGACGTCACCGATGCGGCCGCCGTCAACCGGGTGCCGATCGCGGCGGACGACATGGTCTACAACCTGTCGGCCAAGATGCTGTCGCCGCTGCAGGTGCGCGCCAAGCGACACGAGTTCTTCTACCCCGTCAACTACGACGGCACGAAGCACATCATTGAGGCGATGGACCGCGCGGGCGCCGGCCGGCTCGTCCATTTCACCACCGACATGATCTACGGCCACACGGTCACGACGCCGATGACCGAGGACCATCCGGTCGCGCCGCTCGGCGAGTACGGCCAGTCCAAGCTCGATACCGAGGTGCTGGCCGCCGACTGGCGCCGTCGCGGCATGAAAATCTCGCTGTTCCGCCCGCGCCTCATCATCGGGCCGGGGCGTCTCGGCATTCTCGAGAAGCTGTTCAAGCTGATCGACGCGAACCTTCCGGTTCCGATGATCGGCTCGGGGAAGAACCCCTACCAGTTCATCTCGGTCTTCGACTGCGCCGAGGCGGCGCGCCTCGCTTGGAAGGCGGGCGTGCCGAACGAGGCCTACAATCTCGGCTCGCTGAACCCGCCGCCGGTGAGGAAGCTTCTTGGCGACCTCGTGCGCCATGCCGGCTCGAAGTCGATCCTGATCCCGACGCCGGGCTTTGCGGTCAAGCGCACGCTCGACTTCCTCGACTGGCTGAACATGCCGCTGATGGACCCCGAGCAGTACCTCATCGCCGACGAGGAGTGCGTGCTCGACGTCTCGAAGGGCCGGCGCGACCTCGGCTGGGTGCCGCATTATCGCGACGAGGACATGCTGATCGCCGCCTACACCGAATACCGCGCGAAGAAGGAGGGCCGCTCGGCCGCCCGCTCCGCCTATCCCCATCCGGCCGAGTGAGGAGCCCGCGCCATGCTTGATCGTCCGACGACCACCGCTCCTGCGCTCGACGACGCCCCGCGCCTCGGGCCGCCCAAGCCCGACATGCTGACCCTCGACCAGGCGAAGGCCATGGACGTCGGCACCATGGCCGACGTGTTCAAGGAGCACATCAACCCCGGCCAGTTCCACTTCATGAAGCTGCTCGGCTTCCACAAGGTAAAGGTCGAGCGCGCCGAGGGCATGTTCTACATCGACCAGAACGGCCGGAAGATTCTCGACTTCTTCGGCGGTTTCGGCTCGCTCGCCTTCGGCCACAACCACCCGCGGATCGTGGGCGCGCGCAAGCAGTTCCAGGACGAGAAGCGGCACGAGATCGCCATCGCTTTCCTGTCGCAGTACGCGGCTGCGCTGGCGAAGAACGTCGCGGCCTGCTCGCCCGGCGATCTCGACATGGTATTTCTCGGCTCGTCCGGCTCGGAAGCCATGGAAGCGGCGATCAAGGTTGCCGAGCGTGCTAGCGGTCGCAAGAACTGCAAGATCGTCCACGCCGAGAACTCGTTCCACGGCAAGACCAAGGGTGTCCTCTCGATCACCGACTCGCCGCTCTACAAGGGCGAGTTCAAGCTGGTCGAGAACACCTATCGTGTGCCCTTCGGCGATCTCGCGGCGCTGACCGCCGTCGTGCGCTCCGACCCGGACGTCGGCGTCGTGGTGCTGGAGACGGTCCAGGGCGGCGGCGGCATCGTCGAGGCGCCGACAGAATACTGGCAGGGCGTTCGCGCGCTGTGCGACCAGCACAAGGTCATCTGGGTCGCCGACGAAGTGCAGTGCGGCTACGGGCGCACCGGGCGCTTCTACGCCTTCGAGCACCACGGCGTGGTGCCCGACGTTACCGCGCTCGCCAAGAGCTTCGGCGGCGGCAAGGCGGCGATGGCCGCCATGATCGCCAAGCGCGACGTCTACATGAAGGCCTACGGAACGCCGAAGACGGCGATGATCCACGCCCACGCCACGTTCGGCGGCATCGGGGAGGGCTGCGCCACCTCGATCGAGGCGCTGAACACGCTCTACGACGAGGACCTGATCGGCAATGCCGAGGTGGTCGGCGCGTACCTGAAGGAGCGCCTCCAGGCGATCCAGCAGAAATACCCATCGATCATCAAGGAGGTACGGGGCAGGGGCCTGATGGTCGGCCTCGAGTTCCACGACTTCTCGCAGACGCTGCCCTTCGCGCTGCGTCCCGTGGTGGCGCTCCTCGACGACAAGCTGAAGGGCTCGCTGTCGGGCTTCATCGGCGCACTTCTCCTGAAGGACTACGACTGCCTCGTCGCCTTCACCGAGTACAACCGCAACGTCATCCGCCTCGAGCCGCCGCTGATCTGCAGCCACGAGAACGTCGACCAGTTCTGCGACGCACTGGACGAGCTCCTCGGCCGCGGCATCGTGTCGATCGTCAAGGACTTCGTGAAGACGCAGATGAGCTGAGCCGAAGGCTCGGTGCCGACATGAAAAAGGCCGGGTCTCTCGACCCGGCCTTTCTGTTGTCGCCTTAGTTGCCCCGGATCAGTCCCGGCCGGATATACGCCGTCCAGCAGCGAGACAGCGGCACGGCCACGTGGTCGCGCAGGCCTTCCGCATAGATCGTCTGGATCGTCTGGTTCGCCACCGTCACCGGGCAGAGCGGCAGGAGCGCAAGGTCCGTGTTGCGGACGGCCTCGATCGTCCGCGCGTTCGGCGGCGGCACGGCACGGAACGGATCGGCGCCGATCGCGATGAACGGCGTGCCCTGACGGCCCAACGCGTAGGGGAAGGGGTTCACGAAGTTGAGGTTCATGATCGTCTCGAACCGCACCCCGTGGGCCGCCTCGTAGGCACGGATGGCATCCACCGCCTCGTTGGCCGTCATCAGCCACGCCGCCTGAAAATCGAGTTCGGAATAGAGGCTGAAGATCGGCAGCTGCCCGTCGGCGGCGAGCGCCTCGTAAGTTTGGGGATAGGCGACGTAGTTGTCGATCATGTGCGCCGCGCGGTCGATCACCTCCGGCCGCTGCGTCACGCTGTCGAGCGCCCGGAGGTTCTGCGCCGGCACCTTCACGTACATCAGCTGCCCGACGACGGCCCGGGCCGAACGGTGGAGGACGTTGACGAGCGGGGGCATCGCGACCGCAGCGACGAGCACCAGAACGACCGCCGTCGCGCGCTGGGAATGGCGAGAGGCGTCACAGGCGATGCGCACCAGCACCGGCCATATGAAGATGAAGGCCTGGCCGCCGGTGTTCTGCGTCTCGAAGAAGAGGCCCGCAAGGAGCGCGACACCGAGCCAGACGACGTTGCGATCGAGGAGTGAAACCCAGGACGCCGTGCGAAAGGGGTGGCGCACGGCGGCGCCGAGCGTCGAGGCGATGGGGCGGCGGTCGAGGAACAGGAGGGCGGCGACGAGGAGGCAGCCCGAGGCGAAAATGCCGAAATGGATCGAGGCCGCCTGGACGAAGCGGCTGGCAAGGACGCCCTCGTTCATGCCGACGAGCGAGGCGATATCGCCGAGATAGGCGCTGACGACACCCGTCGTGATCTCCAGCCCCGCCAGCACCGCTGCGAACGCCGCGAGCGCGCCGACCGCCGTCGACAGGCGGACGCGCCCAGCGGCAAACGCGAAGGCGCAGAGGCCGCCCGCGGCGATGAAGCCGGTGATCTTGGACAGGAACAGCGCGGCGCAGGTCCAGGCGATGACGAACAGGAGCACGCGCTGGCGACGCTCGAACACGAGGGCGACCATCAGAACGTAGAGAAGCTGCGTGCCGTGGCGGTTGTAGATGCCGAAGCCGTCGACGCCGGGATAGGAAGAGAACTGCTCGAGATTGGTCGG
>NZ_CAJYIU010000133.1 GCF_913775355.1 uncultured Aureimonas sp. | reverse complement strand
TGTTCGATCACTTCCACGGCGCGGGCCAGCTACCGTCCGCAATGCCGATCCAGTCGCGCATCGCGATCCAGAACCAGGTCCTGCGGCTGACCGCAAAGCTGCAGCACACTCGTAACCGTACCGAACGTCGCGTCATCCACGCGATGATCAGCGATCTCTGCCGCGACATCGGCATGGCACCGCCGGCAATGAACGATCTGGGCTTCGACGCCCCGCATCCCTCTGATGCGGTTGCACCTTTCTGGGCGGGCATTGCCGAACTGAAGCGGCGCGGTGTCGTCTTCAATCACAGTCGGACCGGCGGCCTGCTGGCCATCAACCGCACCGCGCTGGCCGAGGATTTTAAGCGAGCGGGCATCAACCTGAAGATCGACTCACAGCTCGGCCGCGCGCTGCGCGCCAGCGACCCGCGCTACATCGCGGCGAAGACGGTCAACAGTCGTCTGACCGGCGGCGGCATCCACTGTTGGGTGTTCACCGACACCGACTGAGCTTTGCCCCGACGGGCGAACGGAGTACAGGCAAGGGCCGGGACGCGAATGCGCGCTCCGGCCCTTCTGCTGTGCGCTACCACCGCCGGCCAAGGACGAGCCTCCCCGCCGGAAACACGGTTTGGGAGGGGGGTCGGGAAAAGTCTTATCTCCTTTATCCTCCGGTTTTGCTCCCCGGAAAACGGCGGAAATCGGCCATTTTCGATGTAACATGCTCGGCGTTATCGCTTCCTACATGCCCCCGGCGAAAACACTTATCCAACTGTAAAGAAACGATATTTTTAAACCAAAATATTCGAAACTTAGTCTATTATCAGTAACGATGGGATAAGCGTCTTTGTAACGTCCCAAGCCATTGAAATTGCACGACTGTTCGAGAGATAAGAAGTTTCCCGCCTCCCCCCTGCCTACTAAACCGCCTCCGAAAATGCGCACGATATGGACGCTTTCGGGCGCTCGCTGATCGATTTCCGCTGGCGATCGCGCGCCGGGTTTGGCGCTACCGGACACGTTCCCACGGCCCGCCGCCGGCACCCCGTCCAGCTGCGTCGATCTGCGTCGCGGGTGCGGCCAAGAATGGCGGCATTCCGCCTTGCTTTCCCGCCGGTTTGGCTAGGACCGCTGCATGCGTCGAAAGCGCCACGAAAAGCGCGCGGGCGAGGCGGGGGGAAAAGCGTGTAATTCGGGGTCGCAACGCGGACACGGCTCCAATCGCCCCGGCGCCTGCGATCGCGCGTTGACGAGGGCCGGCCGGGTTGCGACACCCGCGCTATGCAAAAGCTCCGTATCGCGCTCGAATGGTTCCTCAACCCCGACCACCTTCCGTTGATCGCAGCCCGCGAACGGCTGCGTGACGAAGGTCTCGAGGTCGAGCTCGTCGTGCCGGACGATCACTATGACGGGTTTGAGGCGCTCGGCCGCGGCGAAGTCGACCTGGTCGTCAACGAACCGCTGCACCTGGTCGAGCAGCGTGATCTGCGCCTGACATCCTATGGCTGCTTCTTCGCGACCGACGGCGGGGTGCTGATGCACGTCGCCTCGCTCGAACGCCTCGTCGCCGGCGATCCCGTCCGCATCGCGTCGCCCGTATCGAACCCCACAACCGACCAGCTGTGCCGCGACATCCTGAGTGGATGGATGAAGGGACGGGGATCGGAGCTGAAGCTGGACCAGGTCGCCATCGAGGAGGCGGGCTTCAGCCACGTCGATAACCTGACCGCCGGTTACGACGGGGCATGGCTCGCCTTCGCGAACGTAGAGGGCGTGTCGGCGCGAGTGCGCGGCCTGAACACGCAGATGGTGACGACGGCCGAGGCCGGCATCCCGAACTTCTCGGCGCTGGAGCTGATCGGCGCGGCCGACGCGCCGAACGAGGTCCGCAACGCGATCGCGAAGCTCGTCGAGGCCCTTAATGCGGTCACGCCGGCGCTCCAGGCCGACGAGGGGGCAGCACAGCGGTTGTGGTACGCGGCAAGTCTTGAAGAGACGTCCGAAGAGGCGGACGCGATCGTCATCGCGTCGCTGCCAAAGTTTCTGGCTCCCGTTCGCCGCGACCCTGACATGTGGCGGCCGATGTGGCGCTACCTCCACGACGGGAACGGCGATGTGGTGGATCGGGCCGCGTTTGAGGCAATGTTCACCTGAGCGACACGTACCGATCGGACAGTCGGCATCATGGTTCCTGCAAAGTGTTGCGGCCTTGACTGGTTGAAAGCAGCCTGTCTGCTATCGGGTAGCCCACGGCGGTAAGCTGCCGACCGTTCAGGAGGCGGTAGGCGATCTCGAACCTGCCCAAGCTTCTAGCCAGAAGGACCGTCGCCGACAAACGCACGCTTGCCACGGGTATCTCGCAGTGGTGAATCGGGAGCCCTCGGCATCGACCTCAACCCCTTAGCGGCGTGCGCCACGAGACACATGACCGAAACGTTCGCAGGCGGTGCCATCATCGTCGCCGTCCAGGGCTAGATGCGTTATGGCCTCGGCTCCCTTCCGGGCTAGGATGCACGGACAAGGCGAACGGCGCATCGATCGGGAAAATTCGCATGATGAAGGTGAGCGCGAGCGGCCAGGTGGCTTCGAACGGCGGTAGCGCGCTGGGTGACAGCTTGCAGCCGTGGCATGGGTGGGTGGCGGGTCTCGCGCTTCTTGTCTTCGTCGGCGTGATCGCGGCGGCGGCGTACGCGCGGCGACGCCGCCCGGTCGAGGATCCCGCTAGGCTCGCGGAGTTTTTCGGGGAGTTGCGCACTCTCGCGTGGACGGTGGAGGGGAGGGCATCGTCCCTCGATCGGCTCGCTGCGGCCATGGCCACGCTGTTTCAGGCGGAGGTCACGTACTACTACCGGACGCGGACGGCTCGCAGACGGACGGCCTCACTGTTCCGCTGGTCCGCCTTCCTCTTTGGCACCGCGGGCCTCGCTTGTCCCCTGCTGGAAACGGCCGTTCCGAACTGGGCTGGCGTGTCGCGGCTCGGCTACGTGCTCCTCGCTGCAGCGGCCGCAAGCCTTGCGGGAAACGAGCTGTTCGGAGGGACCAAGGGCCATATCCGTACCGTGACCGCGCAGTACACGCTCGAGCGGTTGCTGAACGTGTTTGTCGTCGATTGGAGCGAATGGCGGAGCACTGTCGAGACGACGGAGGATTGGGCCGCCGGCTTCGCGATCCTGCGACGTCTTTCGGATGGGGTGTATGCTACGCTGCTCGACGAGACGAGGGAGTGGGGCGCCGTCGTTACCGAGGCAGAGGGCGCCTATCGCGCCAGCGTGTCGCCTAGCGCCGGCCGATCCGAGAAGCCGGGTCGCTGATCGCAAGCGCGCCTGATTCGGCCGCTTAGTCGCTCCTTCCGAGACCGTTATGGCGTTCGGCCACCGGCGACGCTATCGTTACCGCTGGTCGATCGACGGGACGGAGATGAATCATCCATGCTGCTGCTGCACGTCTCCGACATCCACTTTCGATGGCCGGACTGTCTCGACGAGGCGACCGATCAGGACCATGTCGTTCGCACGCGGGTCGCCAACCATCTGCGCGACCGAGTAGATGAGATGGGGCCGGTGGACGCGATCCTCGTCGGCGGCGACGTGGCGTTCTCCGGGCACCCCGACGAGTATGCGGCTGCAACGAGGTGGCTGACCGAACTCGCCGGCATCTGCGGATGCTCCCCGACCAACAGGTTGTTCGTGGTGCCCGGCAACCACGATGTCGATCGCGCGATCGCCGGGCGCCACGTGGGCTTGCAGAACGCGCAGCATCGGCTCTCCCGAACCCCACTCGCGGATCGCGAGCGAGCTCTCCGCCGGCAGCTCGCAGATGCCGGTAGCGGCCGCGATCTTTTCGCCGCGCACGTCGCCTACAACAACTTCGCCGCGCCACTGAACTGCCAGATCTATCCGAGCAGGTTGTTCTGGCATCAGGACGTGGAGATGGGCGGCGGCGTGATGCTGCGCATTAATGGGCTGACATCGACGCTGCTTTCCGGCAGGGACGGAGAGGACGACGTCGAGCGCGATCTCTACCTCAGTCCGCTACAGACCGCCTTCGATCCGGTTGAGGACCGCGTCCACCTCGCTCTTTGCCACCATCCGGTGGACTGGCTGGCGGACGGCGACGCAGTCGATGACGACATGAACGCTCGTGCCAGGTTCCAGCTGTTCGGGCACAAGCACCGCCAGCGTATCGTGCCGACGCCGGGCTACCTCCGCGTAATGGCGGGCGCGGTGAACCCGTCCAGGAAGGAGCCGGGCTGGGAACCTGGATACAATCTCCTCCGCATCGACGTTGAAGGGGCGGGGCCGGAGCGAAAGCTGCGCTATGAGACGCATCAGTTCCGCTACCAGCGCGCCCCGGAAGGCTTCGTACCCGTCTTGACGGAGGAGGGCGCGGACCATCACGTCGGCACGGTGCGGTTCCCGGGCCGGGTCCGAACCGCCTTGACCGGCGCGACGCCCGCCGCGGGGCGTGCGGCCACGATCCCGCATGGGTCGATCGAAGCCGTTCCGGCGGGTGAGCAGCCCGCTCCCATCGACGACGTGGAGGCATCCATGGGCGACGAGGCCCGACGCGACATCATCCATCGGTTCTGGGCGATGCCGGGGCACCGACGGCGCGAGGTGATGCTCTCGCTGGGGCTGATCGGCGAGGCCGAACTGGCCATCGACGAACCCGAGAGGTACGGCATGGCTTTCCTCAGGGCCGGGGAGCGGAACCAGCTGGACGTGCTAGCCGAACTGATCGACAGAGATCGCTAACAGGAGCGTTCCATGACGAAGATGCCCGCGGAGTTCCCAACTTGGTACGCATCCCTTGAGGCCGGAGAGGAGGGAAGGGCACCGGCACGTTGGCAGGGGGTGGCGAAGGCCATCGCGAACCCCAAGGTCGACGAGGTCGAGGCGTTGATCCGGATGGCTATCGGCGGCAGGCAGCGCCCGGACTCCGTGGTGGCGGCTCGGCTGCTCGAGAGGATCTCGGCGGGTGATCCGACCTTCGATCCCGCGGGGGCGGATCGCGAGGTTCAGGTCCTCGCGGCATCCGCGTTGGTCGCGCGTCTGCTGCCGTCCGACCTGGCTGCGCTGGCCCTCACGACCGCGCACCTCGACGGAGCGAGGTGTCCGGGACTTCCTATGGATCTGTTCGGCATGGCCGAGAGGGCGGTGCGGTCCAAGGCGCAGTCCTCTCGCGAGAGGACCAGGCCGCAGCCGGTCAGGGCGGTCCCGGCCACCTGGAACCCGAGCGAGGAGGAGCTTGAGACGCTGGAGCCTTCCGCCATGGTCGAGGGTTTGCAGGAGGCGATGAACAAGGCCGTTGCTGCAACGGTCAAGGCCATCAACGAGGCGCTCGAAGAGAACGGTCGCGCGCTCGACCGCACCGACGAGGAGCTCCAGATGCTGTGGTGGCTCACCGGCGGTCATCTGTCTTCGGGCGAGACGATTGAGGGGCTCAAGTCGCTCGTTCGACCGTTCGCGCTCGGCAGGGACCTCGCCGTCCGCACGCGGAGCAGGCCGGGTCCCATGGCGATACCGGCTCTGCTCACGCGGGGCGGGCTCGGGCGCAAGGGCAAGATTAGGATCGTCGAGGCCGTCAACGCGATGGCCGACGGTTGGGCGTCATCACTTGTCGACGGGCTCGTGGTGTCGCCGGTCACGCACCCGATCCATGAGGCGTTCCGGCGCCGGAACGAAACCGGATCCGGAGAGGACTGGATTCGGAACTGGTCCGCTGTCTGCGAGGTGCCCGAGGATCACGCGCTGACGCCCGTGCGGCTCGCGGAGCTGTTCTACCGGGAACGTCTCCAGCTGATCCTCAAGGCCTGAACGGATGAGCGACGACTCGATCCTTTGCTCCAATCCGGATTGCGCGGTCGCCGAGGACGGGCGGTGCATCGAGGGTTTGTCGCTAGACGCCTGTCCCAACTACGGTCGGCGGCCGACTCTCCGCGAGCTAGAGCAGGAGGCGGCGGATGAGCCCATCCGCCACTACGAGCTGGCGCCGTCGCTGGTGCTCGCCGGGCCGGATGCATCGCTGGTACTCGCCGCTCGAGCGTCGAGGGTGGTCGCGGTGGTCGCCACCTACGATGCCGGCAAAACGAGCCTCGTGGCTGCGGTATACGACGCCTTCCAGCGCGGTCCCCTGGCCGGAATGAGCTTCGCGGGTTCCTCGACGCTGCACTCCTTCGAGGTCGCGTGCCACGACTCGCGCTCGGCATCGCGGCGCACAGAGGCGACAATCTTCCGCACCCCAAGGGGCGATGCGCGCTACTACCATCTCGATCTGAGGCCGACGGGAGGAGGCGCGATCATCGGCCTGCTGCTGGCCGACCGGGCCGGGGAGGAGTACGTCGCCGTAGCGTCCGACGTCGTCGACGCCGCGCCGCTGTTCGAGGTTCGGCGGGCGGACGTGGTCACGCTGCTCGTCGACGGAGCGCGCCTCGTGGATTCAAAGGAGCGACACAACGTGCGCGCCGAGATCGAGGGCATCGTGCAGGGGCTGCTGGACGGCGGCGCGCTGACCGGCAGACAGCGCTTGGCGGTCGTCCTCACGAAGGACGATGCGGTCAAGGCCTCACCGCGCGCCGACTCGGCTCACTCGGACTTTGATCGGCTCCTGTCGGTCCTCGAAGGCAACTTCGGAGGGGACTTCGTCGAGATCGCCGGCCTGAGGACCGCCGCTTCGCCGAAGACGGCCGAGGCGGTCCGCGGCGAAGGGCTCGCGGATCTGCTCGCCTACTGGCTGCGGCCCGTCAGCGTCTCCGCCGCCACCGCGCCCGTGCCGTCGTGGCCGAAGCGCGACTTTGATCGCCTGCGGGAGGTGGAGCATGACTGAGCCCGTTCCGCGATCAATATCGGTCATTGGCCTGCCGGGCTCGGGGAAGACCACCTATCTTGCCGCGCTGTGGCACCTCGTCCGCGCCGGGGAGGTGCCCACGAGGCTGCGCTTCGGCGATCTCCGGCATGGCAACTATCGGCACCTGAACGACATCGCTGCACGATGGCGGCAGGCGCTCGAGCAAGATAGGACGCAGATCGCCGGCATGCGCATGGTCGCCATGGATCTGGTATCGGAGGACGGGAGCGGCGTTCGGGTGACGTTCCCCGACGTGCCGGGCGAGGATTACCAGCGCATGTGGGAAAACAGGGAGGTCGGCTTCGAGCTCGCCGACGCCCTGGCGGCGGGCGGCGTCGCCCTCCTCGTTAACGGTGACCGCATAGAGGCCCCCCGGTGGATTCACGACGATGCGGAGCTCTGCCGCCTCATGGGGATCCCGTACGTGCCCGGCGAGCCCGTGCCTTGGCGTCCGTCCTTCGCTCCCACCCAGGTGCAGCTGGTCGAGCTGCTCCAGAGCGTCCAGCGCGCGCCGCTCGCACGTGGACCGCGACGGCTTGCCGTGATGGTCAGCGCTTGGGACAAGGCGGAGGGCGAACGCAAGGACCCCGACGCCTTCGTTCGGACCAAGCTGCCGCTGCTCCACCAGTACCTGACCGCCGGCCGTGACCCTTGGACGTGGCGCGCGTACGGCGTCAGCGCCCAGGGCGGTGATTACGATTCCTCGCGCGAGGGCTCGCCACCGTGCGCCGAGGCGGAGGCCCTGCGCGACGTTGACCTTCCCTCGGAGAGGATACGCTTGGTGACCGGCGACCTCGAGTCTCACGATCTCACCGAGACCATCGAATGGCTGATCGGGTGACGGGTGGGTTGGTGAGCGTCGAGCAGACGCTGCACGGCTACTCCGGAGGTCATCGTCTTCTGACGGGTTCCGTTCAACTGCCCGATGCAGCGGCGCGCGCCATGCTGCTGCTTAGCGACGCCTCCGGCGGTCGTTCCCCCGACCCGCGGCACGGATACCTGACGGGCTACCCGCTCCCCCGGACCTCGACCTACGTACTCGCGAGGACTTGGGCCGCGCCGGAGATGTCGAGGCCCGGCTGCGTGTGGACTCACTCGCTCCTGATCGGTTTCGCCGATCTCGCGACCCTCTCCGGCGCAGGTCGCCTTCTGGAGCTTTTTCGCCGTCCCGGCGCGTCGTTTAGCGGATACGATCGTCGCCTTCCGCTCGGGCTGACCGTCGCGGAAACCCCGGCGTCGACGGGACGCGAGGATGCGGGAGCGCTGCTGAACGCGCTCTATCTACAACCCACCTGCCGGGTCGAGATGCGGTCGGAGGATCCTGCCTCCGACGAGGAGCTTCTGCTGGCCGTCTGGCTGCAGCAATGGCCACGCCTCCGGCGCTCGTTTCGGTTCTGCACCTCCACCGGGGCCGACCGATCGTCGGAGGGGGCCCCCTTTGACGTGCAGATCGCGCCGGGGGACGCCGGGCAGGAAAGAGGATCCCTCATCGGTGCCGCGTCCATCCGCCGTGAGCCCGTGGACCCGGTGCTGGCAGACGCCCTGCTGGACTTGCGTCGGCCTGGGCCGCTCAGAGCCTTCCTGAGGCGCGTGGGAGGCGACGTGCCGAAGGGCAGGTCGGCCATGGTCGCGCTCTGCCGGCTGCATGCCGCCGTCGATGACACCGTCAAAATGGGCGCGTCGTTCGGGGAGGCGCTCGACGCGCTCGACGCCCTAGGCCCCGGTCAGGCGCAGGCCGCGCGTGACCTTCTGTTGGATCGGGCCCTCGCGTCCGTGGATCGCCTCGACGATCGCACCTTCGCGTTCGTCCGCGAGGGATTGAGCAGCGATCGCCTCGCGATCGACGCGGCTACCGGTTCGAGGATCGTCCGCGCTCTCTGGCTCCGCTCGCCGCGCGCGCTGATCGAGACGATCGGGCGGGGCGATGTCCTTTCGCCTTTCGCCTCCGATCTCGTCTCCCGACTGCCGGCGCGCGAGTTGATGGACGCGGCGCTGTCGGATCCAGCGACGATCGACACGCTCATGCCGCTGCGGCCCGACATGCTCGCGATGCCGGAACTGTGGACCGCCCGTAAGGTCATGCCGTCGGGAGCGCTCGACGTGGTGCGGGCCGCCGAGGCACCAGCCGTGTTGGAGGCGGTCGTCGCCGCCGGCCGCGTGGACCTAGCGGTTGAGGTGGTGCGGCACTTCGGGGCGGCGGAGACCCTAGCGACCGTCGCAGCCCTTTCCGACGTAAGTGGCGCCGCCTTGGTCCGCTGGCTCAATGCCGTGGCTACCGACCCGCGCTCGCTCGGCGGCGTGCTCTCGAGCGGGCTGCTGGGACGCGCGGTGCTGCTTGGTCTCGCCAACCGTCTGGATCCCGACGCCGTGCCAAACGATTACGGCGAGGACCCTTGGCTGTCCGCCCTGCGCTCTTTCCGGTGGCGGGACGACCCCGAGGACGTGGACCTCGCCGCCTTCCTGATGGCGCGCGCTCTCGGAACGGTCTCGAGATCGTCTGCCGAGTTGCTCCGCACGTCGTTCGACCGTCTACACCGGGCGATCGCCGGCGGCGATCCGCCGTCGGCGGGGGCGTGGCGCAGCGTCGAGCGGCGGTTGCCATGGACGTTCCCCTGGCTTGAATGGGACAGGTGCGGACGGCTGCGGGAGGCTGCGGCGTCGACGTTCGTGGAGCGACGCCTCGATCCTGCCGTCTTCGTCCGCCTGACCGACGATGGGCCGGTGTTCAAGCGATTGGCCGAGGCGGCTGCGCGGACGCGAGCGGGACGCCACTATCTGGAACTGGTCGCCGGGAGCGCCGACAAGGCGCCCGAGCGCTTCATGCGCGCGCGCGCGAAGATCGCGCGCAAGCTCGTCTGAGCGCCATAGTCGGCCATAAAAATGGCGAATCGGCCGGTCAGAGTTCCGCCAGGACTTGCCGGCGTCACGCCCGAGCCCCGATGCGCGTCGTGCCCAGCGGAAAGGTTTCATCATCTTCTCGGCCCTTGCGATCTTCAATTCGCCAAGCGCCATGATCTCCCACAGCGTATCGGTCACGGCTGCTTACGCCTCATCGTCGACTGCCGGGTAGGTCAGCGGGAACGCGCCAGGCACGCGCCTTGGAGGCCGCCGAGGGGTTGGGACAGCTCGGTAACGTTCATCCGCAGTTCGTCTGTACCATGAACCGACTGGATAACTTGCCCTTACTCGCTAGGTACAAGGGTAAAGCTGACGTTCAGCGTCTATCGACCGCGAACGAGGTGGAGGCTGTCGAGGCCTGCCTAGATCATATCCGCCAGCGTGCGCCTGCGTCCCTCCTGACGGACCGAGTTTCTCCGGCCTATATTGCTCGGCGTCCACTTTCTTGAACATCGCCTGCACCGGCCAGCCTGCTGAACGAGCGGCGGCTCTTTGGAAATTTGCACCGCGGCTTGGCCGACCAGTTGTGGGTCTCCACGCCTATAGACCCAATACCGGCACGCACACGTGCTGGTCCGATATTAAAAATTTGGCGGCTCAGCCCTGAAAATCACAGCCTATCGGCCCGCCAAACGAGGCGCCCGATAACACGCAGATTTTCCGTCTCGGCGTGGTCATCCGGGATGGCCCGGTTATCCGCCATTAGCACGAAGCTGCCATCGGGTTTGGCACGGACCCGCTTGACCGCGATCATGCTCTGGACGGCGACGACGTAGATCTCGTCCTGCATCACGATCCGGTCCTGCGCCCGGTCGACGAGACACAGAGTGCCGTGGCGCAGCGTCGGCTCCATGGCATCGCCCTGCATCTCGAAGGCGAAGACCTGGTCGAAGCGACCGCGAATCATCGGCTCGATCCGCTCGCGCCGAAACGGCTCGAACCGCGGCGTGGCTGTGGTGCTGGGACCGCCGACGAGCTCGCTCAGATCGAGCAGCGGCACGAACACCTGCCCGAACTGTTCCAGCACGGTCTCGAGCGTCGGCAGTGGCACGGCACCCTCGGACGGGTCCTCGGTTTCGCCGATTAGATAGGCCGGCGTGGTGCTGAGCTCGCGGGCGATACGGTGGAGGTGGGAGGTCCGCTGCGAAGCGCCCGACACGAGCTTGGCGATGGTGGGTTGGGCAAGGCCAAGCCGCCGCGCCAGTTCGGCCTGCGACATGCCGACTTCGTCCATGCGTGCCTTCAGGCGAGTTGCGAGCGTCATCCCGTCCATCTATCACTCCAGTTATGGCGCGCTACTGCATAGCGGCTATTGACCGATGTATTCCTGTGGCTAATAGTGCACCTATGCAGACGCTACCTCCCGACTCCGGTCACCTCACCCCGCACGAAGCGCTGCTGGAGGCGGTTCGCATCGCCGGCGGCCAGAACAAGATCGCCGCCGTATGCGACGTCAGCCAGCCTTCGGTGTTTCGCTGGATCCACAAGCACAAGCAGGCCCCCGCCGCCCGGGTGCTGGCGATCGAGGCGCGTACCGGTGTCTCGCGTCATCTGCTGCGTCCCGACATCTATCCCCGCGATGGTGCGGCAGGGGCGGTGGTAGCGGCTGTGCCGGGCGCCGTCGCATGTAATCCGGGTCCTGTTTTCTATCGCCCGCATACCGCCAACGATAACTGCTGCTGTCCGTGCCATCGGCGGGATGACTGATCCGCTGACTGCATGACGACCGACCGGCGGTGC
>NZ_CAJYIU010000132.1 GCF_913775355.1 uncultured Aureimonas sp. | reverse complement strand
CGCCTCGCTGAGCGAGGTCGCGCGATGATATTGGGTTTCGTACATGCCTCTCCCCTCCCTCAGTTCGCCGTGCCGGCCGCGCGCAGGGCGCGCCAGACCTTCTGCGGCGTTGCCGGCATGGTCAGCTCGTTTGTGCCGATCGCGTCGGTGATGGCGTTGATGACGGCGGGCGGCGAGCCGATCGCCCCCGCCTCGCCGCAGCCCTTGATGCCGAGCGGATTGGTGGTGCACGGCGTCTCGGTGGTCAGCACCTGGAACATCGGCAGGTCCCAGGCGCGGGGCATGGCGTAGTCGTTGTAGGAGGCGGTCACGAGCTGTCCCGAATCGTCGTAGTGGACGCCCTCGAGAAGCGCCTGCCCGATCCCCTGCGCCAGCCCGCCATGGACCTGGCCCTCGACGATCATCGGATTGACCACGGTGCCGAAGTCGTCGGCGGCCACGAACTGGACGATCTCGGTCTTGCCGGTCTCCGGGTCCACCTCGACCTCGCAGATGTAGCAGCCGGCCGGGAAGGTGAAGTTCTGCGGATCGTAGAAGGCGCCCTCCTTGAGGCCCGGCTCCATGCCGTCGGGCAGGTTGTGGCCGGTATAGGCGCCGAGAGCGACCTCGTGCCAGGCGAGCTTGCGGTCGGTGCCCGCGACCTTCACCTCGCCGCCCTCGATCACGATGTCCTCGTCGGCGGCCTCGAGGAGGTGCGCCGCGATCTTCTTGGCCTTGGCCTCCACCTTGTCGAGCGCCTTGGCGATGGCCGACATGCCGACCGCGCCCGAGCGCGAGCCGTAGGTGCCCATGCCGAACTGCACCTTGTCGGTGTCGCCATGGATCACCTGGACGTTGTCGACCGGCAGGCCGAGGCGCTGCGAGACGAGCTGGGCGAAGGTGGTCTCGTGCCCCTGGCCGTGGCTGTGCGAGCCGGTCAGGATCTCGATCGTGCCGACGGGATTGACCCGCACCTCGGCCGATTCCCAGAGGCCCACGCCCGCGCCGAGCGAGCCGACGGCCTTGGACGGCGCGATGCCGCAGGCCTCGATGTAGCAGCTCATGCCGAGGCCCCGGAGCTTGCCCTTGGCCTTGGCTTGCGCGCGCCGGGCCTCGAAGCCCGCCACGTCAGCCGCCTTCATGCCGGCTTCCAGCGAGGCGTTGAAGTCGCCCGTGTCGTAATTCATGATCACGGGGGTCTGGTGCGGGAAGGACGTGATGAAGTTCTTCCGGCGGAACTCGGCCGGCGACTGCTTCAACTCGCGCGCCGCCGTCTCGACGAGGCGCTCGACCACGTAGGTCGCTTCGGGGCGCCCCGCGCCGCGATAGGCGTCCACCGGCACGGTGTTGGTGTAGACCGCCTTCACGTTGGCGTAGATCGCGGGGATGTCGTACTGGCCCGACAGAAGCGTCGCGTACAGGTAGGTCGGGGTCGCCGAGGAGAAGAGCGACATGTAGGCGCCGAGATTGGCGATCGTGTCGACGCGAAGCGCGATGATCTTACCGTTCTCGTCGGTGGCGAGCTCGGCCTTCGTCTGGTGGTCGCGCCCGTGCGCGTCGGTCAGGAAGGCTTCGGAGCGGTCGGACGTCCACTTCACCGGAACGCCGGTGCGCTTGGACGCCCAGAGGCAGACGATCTCCTCGGGGTAGATGTAGATCTTGGAGCCGAAGCCGCCGCCAACATCCGGCGCGATGACGCGCAGCTTGTGCTCGGGCGCGACGTTGTAGAAGGCGCTCATGACGAGGCGCGCGACATGCGGGTTCTGCGACGTCGTCCAGACCGTGTAGTGGTCGTCGGCCGGGTCGTAGTGGCCGAGCGCGGCGCGCGGCTCCATCGCGTTGGGCACGAGGCGGTTGTTGACGATGTCGAGGCGTGTGACGTGTGCGGCCTTCGCGAAGGCCGCCTCCGTCGCGGCCTTGTCGCCAAGCTCCCAGTCGAAGCAGAGGTTGCCCTCCGCCTCCGGGTGGAGCTGCGGCGCGCCGGCCTCGAGCGCCTTGGCGCCGTCTACCACGGCCTCCAGCACCTCGTAGTCGACCTCGACGGCTTCGGCCGCATCGCGGGCCTGCGCCCGCGTCTCGGCCACGACCACCGCGACGGCCTGGCCCACATGGCGCACGGTGCCGACGGCGAGAGCCGGCCAGGCGCCCATCTTCATGCCCGTGCCGTCCTTCGACGTCACCGCCCAGCCGCAGATGAGATTGCCGATGCCGTCGCCCGTCAGCTGTTCGCCGTCGAGAACGTCGATGACGCCCGGCATCTCGCGCGCGGCCAAGGCGTCGATGCCCCGGATCGTCGCATGCGCGTGCGGCGAGCGGACGAAGGCGGCGTATTTCATGCCGGGGACGACCATGTCGTCCGTGTAGCGGCCGCGACCGGTGATGAAGCGCCGGTCTTCCTTGCGCAGGACGCGCGCGCCGATGCCCTCGATACCCATGAGATCCTCCCGAGATCGAAACTGGTAGGCCGGCACGCGTTGCGTGCCGGAACGGTCGGCCCTGACGCCGGCCCTATTCGGCCGCGACGCGCTGCGGCTCGGCGGATGCGCCCGAGCGTTCGGCGGCGGCCAGGATCGCCTTGACGATGTTGTGGTAGCCGGTGCAGCGGCAGATATTTCCGTCGAGCTCGTCGCGCACCGTCTTCTCGTCGAGCTTGGAGCCGTGGCGGGCGATCATGTCGACCGCCGTCATGATCATGCCCGGCGTGCAGTAGCCGCACTGCAGCCCGTGATGCTCGCGGAACGCCGCCTGGACGGGATGGAGGTCCTGACCCTTGGCAATGCCCTCGATCGTGGTGATGTCCGACCCCGATGCCTGGACGGCGAGGATCGAGCACGACTTCACCGCCCGCCCGTCGACATGCACCACGCAGGCGCCGCACTGCGACGTGTCGCAGCCGACATGGGTGCCGGTGAGCCCGAGGCCCTCGCGCAGGAACTGGACGAGCAGCGTGCGGTCCTCGACCGCGCCCGTCATCCTGCGCCCGTTCACCACCATGGAGACTTCGGTCATACGCGTCCTCCCGAGACGACCTTGCCATAGCGCCCCGAAACCGGGGCCCCGCCCGCCGCGCAGCTTGTCGGCGCATGAAGCGCCGCCGCGTTCTCGTGTCGGGCAGGCCGAGACTGCAACGGCGGGCGGGCGGGCCGCAAGCGAATTCTGGAACCGTTCCAGCGACGGCCGGACGGTGCCCGCAGCCCGGCGGCGGAACCCGACGCGACGCAAGGTCGCGCCACCCCCCGCCGGGCGCCTTGGGGCCGGGACCGGAACTGTGGCGCAACTCCCACAAAACCTCTCGTGAATCTTGCGCGAGGCTCACCAAGCGGTTGTTATTTGAGCCCGGTCCGGCATTTTGAACCGGTGTCGCTCGGGGACGGCGGCCAAGGTTTTACCCGCTTCGAAAGGCGGGGCGCAGCGGCCTGAAACCGCTGCGGGACCGGCCTTCGCCCCGAACCCGAAAAGACCGCCTGGGCGAAGAGAGCATCCGCGTTGATTTCTGGATTGACCCGTCTTGCCCGCCCCGTGGCGGTGATCGCGTCCCTCACCATGGCGCTCGGCCTCGGCCTCGGCGCGCCTGCTGCCCGCGCCCTCGATCTCGGCTTCCTCGACCCGTTCAACCTCTTCGGCCCGTCGGAAGAGGAAAAGGCCGCCGCCGAACTGCCGGACCCCGTCCGCTACGAGGTGACGATCAACGTCTCGCCCGACGAGGACGACCTGCAGGACACGATGGAGGCCGCGTCGACCCTGAATGCCGACGAGGACGAGCCGGTGTCGGGCTCGCTCGGCCTCCTTGCCAAGGCCAAGGGCGACCGGCGCCGCCTCGTCGGCACGCTGTACGAGAACGCGCGCTACGACGGGCTCGTGACCATCCGCATCGAGGGCCAGGACATCGCGACGCTGGCCCCCGACGCGACCTTCGACACCTCGCGCCCCGTGCCGGTGACGATCGACGTCAATCCCGGCCCGCTGTTCCAGGTCGGCACCGTGCGCCTCGACGCCAACGGCGTGCCGCTGGACCCCGCGACCTACGACCTGACGCCGGGCTCCTCGGCCGATTCGGTGCGCATCCTGCAGATCGAGAAGCGGATCGTGCAGGACCTGCGCAACGAGGGCCGCCCCTTCGTCGCCGTCACGCGCCGCGACATCGTGGCCGACTCGGCCACGCAGCGCCTCGACATCGCGATCACCCTTTCGCCCGGCGAGACGATCCCGTTCGGCCAGACCTTCGTCACCGGCAACGAACGGATGGAGCCGGGCTTCATCGCCTACATGACCGGCATCCGCCCGGGCGAGACCTACTCGCCGCAGGCGCTCGAGAAGGCGCGCGAGCGGCTGCGCAAGCTCAACGTCTTCTCCACCGCCACGATCCGCGAGGCGGACGCGCAGGCGCCCGACGGCACGCTGCCGATCCAGGTGACGGTCGCCGAGCGGCCCCGCCGCGTCATCGGCGCGGGCGCCACCTTCTCCAACACGGAAGGCGCGGGCGCCAACGCCTACTGGGAGCACCGCAACCTCTTCGGCCGGGCCGAGAGCCTTCGCATCGAGGGCTCGGTCTCGCGCATCGGCGCCAACACCCTGTCCGACACCGGCCGCGAGACCGACGGGTTCGACTACAAGGCCTCGGCCGTCTTCCGCAAACCGGGCGTCCTCGGGCCGGACTCGGTCTATGTCGGCTCGATCACCGGCCTTCGCGAGCAGCCGCTCGCCTACGACCGCCAGTCGATCGCGGTGAGCAATGGCGTCGAGTACATGATCGACGACCAGCAGAAGGTCGCCGTCAGCCTCCTCGCCGAGTACGAGACCGTCGGCACCTATCTCGGCGAGAACGAGTTTCTGCTCGCCTCCGTGCCCTTCACCTATACCTACGACGGACGCGACAACGAGCTGAACCCGACGAAGGGCTTCCTCGCCAAGCTTTATGCCGAGCCGACCTACGAGATCGATGACGGCACGCCCTTCATCAAGGCGCGCGGCGACGTGTCGGCATACCTGTCGCTCGACGAGCGCGACCGCTTCGTGGTCGCGGGGCGCGTCGGCTACGGCGTGATCGCCGGGGCGGACCTCGCCGACGTGCCGACCGACCGGCGCTTCTTCGCCGGCGGCGGCGGCTCGGTGCGCGGCTACGTCTTCCAGTCGATCGGCCCCTACTATCCGCCGTTCCCGCTGCCCGGCACCAATCCGCTCTTCGTCGACACGCCGACCGGCGGCCTGTCGGTGTTCGAGGCCTCGGCCGAGCTGCGCTTCAACGTCACCGACAAGATCCAGGTCGTTCCCTTCGTCGACGCCGGCACGGTCGGCGACGACTTCGCGCCGGACTTCGGCAACCTCAAGATCGGCGCGGGCGTCGGCGCCCGCTACCTCACCGGCTTCGGCCCGATCCGCGTCGATGTCGGCATCCCGCTCGACCCCGGCCCGCGCGACGGTTCGTTCCAGATCTACGCCGGCATCGGACAGGCCTTCTGAATGATCGCGATGCGCCTCCTCTCCGCCCTCCTCCTGAAGCTGCGCCTGCTTGCGCTGGTGGCGGCCGCGCTTCTTCCGGCGCAGCCGGCGCACGCGCAGTTCCTCGCCGGCCAGCTCGAGAACCTCCTGTCGACCGAAGACCGGCAGGTGAAGATCCAGGGCCTGTCCGGTGCCTTCAGCGGCGAGGTGCGGATCGACGAGGTGACCGTCGCCGACCGCGACGGCGTCTGGCTCACCTTGCGGAACCTCGCGCTCGACTGGTCGCCGCTGGCGCTGGTGCGCAAGACCGTCGAGGTGCAGAACCTGTCGGCCGGACAGGTGGTGATGGACCGCCTGCCGCGCGCGGCCCCGCCGACCGCCGACGAAACCTCCGAGCCCTTCTCCCTCCCCTCGATCGCCGCCCGCATCAACCGCATCGCGATCAACGAGTTCGTCCTGAACGAGGCGGTCGCCGGCATCCCCGCGCGCCTTGCCGCCGAGGCCGCGCTCAACCTGTCGCCCGATCCGACACAGCTCGACGCGACGGCCACGATCCGCCGCCTCGACCAGGGCGGCGACATCGCGCTGAAGATCGGCTTCCAGCCGGACGCCAACCGCCTCGAGATCGCGGTCAACGCCAGCGAGCCGGCCGGCGGCCTCGTCGCCGGGCTCCTGAAACTGCCGGGCGCGCCGCCCGTCAGCCTGTCGATCAACGGCACCGGCCCGTTCGACAACTTCGCCGCCGACGGCACGCTGGACCTCGGCTCCGAGCGCGCCGCGACCCTGCGCGCCACCGTCCAGAACGGCGCGGACGGCCGGCGCATCGGCGTCGACCTCACCGCCCTCTCCGCCCCCTTCGTGCCGCTCGCCTACCAGGGCGTCGTCGGCGACAACCTCCAGCTTGCCGCCAACGTCCTCCTGCGGACCGACGGGGTGATCGCGATCGACAGCGGCCGTCTCCAGTCCGGGCCGCTCGACCTTGCGGCATCCGGCACGTTCGACCGGACGGGGGCCGGCAACGACCTGACGCTCGCCCTGCGCACGGATGCCGCCAACCCGGTGCCGCTCGCCTTCGGCAGCCAGGGCGCGCGCACCGCCCTCGAGATCTCGTCGATCGACGCGACGCTGCGCGGCAGCCTGTCGGTGGCGAGGCTCGACGTTGCGGCGAGCGCGCGCACCGCCGGCTTCGAGGACTATGTCGCCAATGCGGTGACGCTGAAGGCGACGAGCCCGGGCTTTGATCTCAACAACCTGATCGGGCAGGTCGTCATCGATCTCGGCGCCCAGTCCGCCTCGGTGCCGGACGGCATCGCCGCGCGCGTCCTCGAAGGGCCGATCGCCGTCAATGTCGACGGCGCGCTGACGACCGACGGCTACACGTTCAATACGGCGAAGCTCACCACCGGGGCTGCGAACCTTGCCCTTTCGGGCAACGCCGCCTCCAACTTCTCGACGTTCCAGTTGCGCGTCGACAGCGACATCGAGACCGCCGCCCTGTCGAGCGACGCCGTGCCCTATGTCGGCCCGCGCGTTGCGATCGCGGGCTTTGCCCGGCGCGCGGCGGACGGCTCGTTCGGCGTCGACAACCTGCGCGTCGACGGCGACGCGCTGGACCTGTCGGGGTCGGTCAACCTCACCGGCGAGGAGATCGCCGCCGCGATCACCGGCCAGATCAACCAGGCCGCGATCGCCGACGCCGCCCTGAACGGCCAGGCGCAGTTCGACCTCAAGGCCTCCGGCACCACCAGCGCGCCCGTGATCGACCTGACCGCCAGCGCCTCCAACCTCGAGGTCGTCGGCCGCCAGCTGACCGATCTCCAGGCCCGCGTCCAGGGCACCTTCGCGCCCGATGCGCCCGCCGGGACCGTCGCCGTCAACGGCACGTTCGACGGCGCGCCGCTCTCGCTCTCGGCCGATCTCGCGACCGAGGGCGACGTGCGACGCCTGCGAAACCTTCTCCTGCGCCAGGGCCAGAACCGGGTGGAGGGCGAGGTCGCGCTCGACGGCGAGAACCGGGCAACCGGCGCGATCCGCCTCGCGATCCAAGACGCCACCACCCTTCTCGCGCTCGCGGGACAGGATGGCTCGGGCGATCTCAACGGCACCGTGTCGCTCGCGGTCGGCAACGGCGGCACGCCGGTCGCCGATCTCGATCTGACCAGCAATTCCCTCACGCTGACGCGCAACGATGCCGAGACGGCGCTGCGCGGCGCCCGCATCCAGCTGCGCGCGACGGACTACCTCACCGCGCCGCGTGCCACCGGCACCGTGGCCGCCGCCGCGATCACGGCCGGCGGCCTGACGGTCGAGCGGCTGAACGCCGCGCTGGAGGAGATCAACAACGCGACGGCCCTGAATGCCTCGGCCCGGATCAACGACGTGCCGACCGAGCTGTCGGGCGACCTCGCCTTTACCGACGCCGGCACGGTGATCGAGCTGCGGCGCCTGACGGCCGCAATCCCCGGAGCACCGGTGGCGCTTGCCGCCCCCGCGGCGGTGACGCTCGGAAGCCTGCGCACGACCTTGAGCGAAATCCGCCTCAACGCCGGCACCGGCTCGCTCACCCTGTCCGGCTCGGCCGGCGACCAGTTCGACCTCGATCTCGCGCTCGACCGCTTCCCGCTCGCCATCGCCAATCCGTTCGTGGCAGGCCTCGACGCCGCCGGTACGGCGAGCGGCACGGTGGCGGTGGGCGGCCTGTCGTCGGCGCCCGACCTCGACCTCGATCTTCGCGCAGAGGGCGTGGCCACCGCGCAGACGCGTGCCGCCAATCTGCAAGGGGTGAATGCCGCCCTCGCCGGCCGATACCGCGACGGGACGGCGACTTTGTCGGCCGCGCGCGTCGATCTCGGCTCCGGTTTCGTCGAGGCCACCGGCACGGTCGGCGAGGCGCTGGACCTCGACCTCAACATCTCGAACCTGCCGGTCGCCCTCGCCAACGGCTTCGTCGACGGACTGGGCGCGGAGGGCACGATCAACGGCACGGCCTCGGCCACGGGATCGCTGGAAAACCCGGCCGTCACCTTCGATCTTGCGGGACGCGGCATTACCGCGGCCGAAATCCGGCGCGCGGGCGTCGAGCCGGTCTCGCTCGACCTTGCGGGTCTCTATCGCGGCGGCACCGCGCGGCTCGACCGGGCGCTCCTGACCGCGGGCACCGGACGGATCGAGGCGACGGGCACGGTCGGCCGGGCGCTCGACCTCCGCCTCCAGATCGTCGACCTGCCGGCCGCGCTCGCCAATGGCCTGCGCCCCGGTCTCGACGCGCGCGGCACGCTGAACGGACAAGCCACCGCGACCGGGACGCTCGCCGCCCCGAACGCGACCTTCGCGCTCACCGGCAATGGCCTTTCCGCAGCGCCGCTGCGTCAGGGCGGGGTCGAGACGGTCACGCTCGACATCGCCGGCACGTTTACTGACGGCACGGCCCGCTTCGACCGGGCACGGATCGACACGGGCGCCGGCTCGCTCGACGCCAGCGGCACGGTCGGGCGCGCGCTCGACCTGCGCGTCGCGCTCGACCGGCTTCCAGTCGCGCTCGCCAATGCCGTGCAGCCGAGCCTCGACGCGCGCGGCACCCTGTCGGGCAATCTGGCGGCGACGGGCTCGATCGCGGCGCCCCGCGCGACCTTCGATCTCAGAGCCGCCGACGTCTCGGTGGCGCAGACGCGCGCCGCCGGCGCCCCGGCGATCAACGCCACGGCGGCCGGCACCTATGCCGACGGCAGCGTCCAGCTGCAGACCGCCCGCGTCGACCTCGGCACCGGCTCGGTGACCGCCTCGGGCACGGTCGGGCAGCGCCTCGACCTCAACGTCGCCTTCGACAACGTGCCGGCGTCGCTGGCCGGAGCCGCGGCGAGCGGCATCGACCCACAGGGCACGTTGAACGGCACGGCGCGCGCGACCGGCACCCTGTCCGCGCCCCGCGCCGACTACGACCTCCGCCTCACCGGCTTCTCGGTGACGCAGACGCGCGACGCCGGCGTCGGCCCGCTCGATATCGCCGCACGCGGCACCTACGCCGACAACCGCGTGACGGTGGACAGCTCGCTGTCCGGCTCCGGCCTCGCCTTCACCGCCAACGGTTCGGTCGGCCTGTCCGGTACGCCGACCTTCGACCTCGCCCTCAACGGCACCGCCCCGCTGTCGATCGCCAACCGCATCCTCGCCGAGGGCGGCCGCTCGGTGCAGGGCACGGTGCGGGTGGATGCCCGCGTGCAGGGCACGGCCGCCGCACCGAACGTCACCGGCACGGTCTCCACCGCCGGCGCGTCCTTCGTCGACACCGGCG